>JARRQT010000181.1:0-10552 GCA_037381445.1 Calditrichia bacterium | reverse complement strand
TTTTTGCTGAAGGATCTGCCGGATTACATGGTACCATCCACTTTTGTATTTCTGGAGAAACTTCCCCTGACGCCCAACGGGAAGGTAGATCGCCGGGCGCTGCCGGCCCCGGATCAGGAGCAGTTGCTGAAACAAATAGAGCAGGCGTATGTGGCGCCCCGAACCCATACTGAAGAGGTACTTGCGGGGATTTGGGCGGAAGTCCTGCATCTGGAGAAGGTGGGCGTCAGCAGCAATTTCTTTGAACTGGGGGGCCATTCCCTTTTGGCCACGCAGCTCATATCACGGGTGAAAAGGGCCTTTCAGACTGAAGTGCCGCTGCGCAGCGTGTTTGAAAATCCGACCGTGGCCGGTCTGGCCCAGGTGGTGGAGAAGGCGCAGCTGAAGGCGGCGGGGCTGGAAGCGCCTCCCATCAAACCGGTTTCCCGCCGGGAGGCGCTGCCGCTCTCCTTTGCCCAGCAGCGCCTCTGGTTCCTGGATCAACTGGAGCCGGATAGCCCCTTCTACAATATTCCGGAGTCCTATCGGCTGAGCGGAGAGCTGAATATTGGGGCCCTGGAAGCCGGCTTCAATGAAGTAGTGCGGCGCCACGAGACCCTGCGCACCGCCTTTGTGACTGAGCAGGGTTCCCCCCTTCAGACCATCTCCCCGGAAATAAAAATAACACTTCCCCTGGTCGATCTCAGCCATCTTCCGCCGGCGGAGAGGGAAGCGGCGGCCCTGCAGTTTGTGGTGAAAGAAACCCGCCGGCCCATTGCTCTGTCCAAAGCCCCCCTGTTTCGGGCCTCGCTGCTTAAACTGGACGAGGATGAGCATGTCATTGTGGTGACCATTCACCATATCATATCCGATGACTGGTCCAGCAAAGTGTTCGTGCAGGAGATCGCCGCGATTTACAACGCCTTTTGCCAGGGAAGACCCTCGCCGCTGCCCGAATTGCCCATTCAATATGCGGATTTCGCCTACTGGCAGCGCCAGTGGCTGCAGGGCGAGGTTCTGCAGGCCCAGCTGGGTTACTGGAAGAAACAACTGGCGGGACTGCCGCCGCTTCTTACCCTGCCCACCGACCGGCCGCGGCCGGCCGTGCAGACCTTTAACGGCAGCTATCAGACATTTGAGATCTCTCCGGAGCTGGCGCGTTCCATCCACGATTTCAACCGGGAGAGCGGCGTGACCCTGTTCATGACCCTGCTGGCCGCCTTCCAGACCCTGCTGGCCAAATACAGCGGGCAGGATGATATCAGTGTGGGCATCCCCATCGCCAACCGCAACCGGGAGGAGATCGAGGGACTGATTGGTTTCTTTGTCAACACGCTGGTGCTGAGGACCCGTTTCAGCGATGAACCTAGCTTCCGGGACCTGGTGCGGCGGGTCAACGAAACGGCCCTGGGCGCCTATGCCCACCAGGACCTGCCCTTTGAGATGATTGTGGATGCAGTGCAGCCGGAAAGAAACCTCAGCCACTCCCCGCTTTTCCAGGTGATGTTTGCCCTGCAGAACACCCCGGTTCGCAGCCAGGAGCTTCCCTCGGGGCTGACCCTCAGTCCGCTGGAAGCCCACAGCGGGACCGCCAAATTTGACCTGACCCTATTCATGTTTGGAGAGGGAGAAACGCTGGGAGGGGCCCTCGAGTATAACACCGATCTTTTTGAGGGGGATACCATCGAGAGGATGGTCGGGCATTTCCAGCAGCTCCTGAAGAGAGTGATCGAAAATCCGGATCGCCGGCTCTCCGATGTGCCGCTCATGACTGCCGACGAAACGGAGAGATTAATATCTGAATACAACCGAAGTGAAGAGATAGAGCAGATTGACGGTTTTGTTCATCAATATTTTGAGAAGAGGTGCCAGTCCAGCGCCGCTCATGTGGCGGCCGCCTTGGGAGAGGAACAGTGGAGCTTCGCTGACCTCAACAAGAAGGCCAATCAACTGGCCCATTTTCTGAGCAGGCAGGGGGTCGGTCCCGATGTGCTGGTGGGGGTCAGCCTGGAGCGCTCCTTTGAACTGCTGGTGGCCCTCCTGGGGGTGTTGAAAGCCGGCGGCGCCTATCTCCCGCTGGACCCCAATTATCCGCCCGAACGGCTCTCCTTCCTCCTCAGTGATTCAAAAGTCGGGGTGCTGCTGACCCGGCAGCGACTGAGGGAAAAGCTGCCCATCGATGGGCAGCGGGTTTTCTGCCTGGATACCGACTGGGCGGAAATCGAGAGGGAGAGTCATGAGAATCCGCATATTTCATTGGAAGCTTTCAACCTGGCCTATGTGATCTATACCTCGGGCTCCACCGGGAAACCCAAGGGGACCCTCATCACCCACGGGGGGTTGCGCAATTACCTGAGCTGGTGTCTGCATGCCTATCCGCTGGGGGAGGGTCGGGGATCGATCGTTCATTCCACCATCGCCTTTGATGCCACAGTGACGGCCATCTTTCCCGCCCTCCTGGCTGGGAAGCCGCTGCTTCTCCTGCCGGAGAGTTCCGACATTGAGGCGCTGGGAGCGGCGCTGGAAAGCCATGGGGATTTCAGCCTGATAAAGATTACTCCGGCCCATCTGGAGATTCTCTCCCAGCAGTTGTCGCCCGGGACTGCCCCCAGCTTAACCCGGGCCCTGGTCATCGGGGGGGAGAACCTCACTTCCCGTCAGATAGAATTCTGGCACCGGCACGCTCCGGATACCCTGCTGTTCAATGAGTATGGTCCCACGGAAACGGTGGTGGGTTGTGTGGTATACGAAGCGTCCCGCTGGAAGGGGCAGGGATCGGTTCCCATTGGGCGGGTGATCCCCGGGGCCAGTATATATGTTCTGGACAGCAGGCTTCATCCGGTGCCGGCCGGCGTGGCGGGAGAACTGTATATTGGGGGGGCAGGGGTAGCCCGGGGGTATTTAAATCGCCCGGACCTGACCGCCGAAAAATTCGTTCCCGATCCCTTCACAGAGACGCCGGGGGCCCGGCTCTACCACTCCGGCGATCTGGTGCGGTGCCTCAGGGATGGGAACCTGGAATTTCTGGGCCGCCTAGATGGTCAGGTCAAGATCCGGGGATACCGTATTGAGCCCGGGGAAATTGAGAGCGTGCTGACGCAATATCCGGGACTCGCCGAGGCGGCGGTCACCGTCTATTCAGGGGGAAGCGGCGAACGCCGTCTGGTGGCCTACTGCGTTCCGTATGGTTCCTTCGGCTTTTGTAATGCTGGAGGAGCTGCCGCTGACGCCCAATGGGAAAGTGGACCGCCGGGCGCTGCCGGCGCCGGAACGGGCCGGGATGGATGTGAAAAACGAATTTGTGGCGCCCGAGACGCTGATCCAGGAAAAGCTGGTCCGGATCTGGCAGGAGGTGCTGGGGATCGGGAAGGTGGGGATCCGCGACAATTTCTTCGAACTGGGTGGGGATTCAATACTGTCTATTCAGATCATTTCCCGGGCAAATCAGGTGGGTTTTGCTCTTACTGCAAAAGATATTTTCCAACATCCCACCATTGAAGGCCTGGCCTCACTGGAAGGCAAATCGCGTGATATTCATGCGGAACAGGGACCGGTCTCTGGCGACGTTCCCTTGACCCCCATTCAACACTGGTTTTTCGAACAAAATCTTGAGGAAGCGCATCATTATAACCAATCTGTATTTCTGGAAATAATGCAGCCGCTCGATCCGGAAATCCTTAAAACGGTGACCGGTCACCTGATAATTCATCACGATGCCCTTCGCCTGCGATTTAAGCAGACAGATGCCGGGTGGGAGCAAAATCATGCAGATGTTAATGGACGGGTGCCCTTTGAGTATTTTGATTTTTCGGATTCATCCCCATCCGAAATGAGAGATAAGATTGAAAATGCTACCGCTGCAATACAGGCGGGATTGAATTTTATGGACGGACCCATTTTTAGGATTGCTTGTTTCTATCTGGGCCCGAATAAATCCCACCGACTGCTCATTGCAATTCATCATCTGGTAATGGACGCGGTTTCATGGCGGGTGCTTCTCGAAGATTTCCAAAATGCTTACCAGCAGGTGAGTGAAGGGAAACCCGTCAACCTGCCCATGAAGACGACTTCATTCCGGTACTGGGCGGAGCGGATCAATGAATATGCAAAATCTGCAGAGCTGGCTGCAGAAAAGAAATTCTGGTTAAACCAGCTAAGCCAGGAGACTTTACACATCCCGAAGGATATGCCCGAAGCTATTAATACTGAGGGCTCCGCTCGGAGCATCACGGTAGCTCTAAATGAAGAGGAAACCCACATACTTCTACAAAAAATCCCTGCCGTTTATCATACGGAAATAAATGACGTTCTACTCTCTGCGCTGCTGAAAACAGTAACGGATCGCTATCACGGCACCAATCTACTGATAGATTTGGAAAGCCACGGGCGGGAGGAAATGTGGAACGATATTGACCTTTCAAGAACAGTTGGCTGGTTCACGAATTTATATCCGGTCCTGTTGGTCAGGGAAGCCAATCAAATGGAAGAGATCATTTTTTCCGTGAGAGACCAGCTAAAAAATATTCCCCGGGGAGGTATCGGATATGGCATTCTCCGCTATTTATCCAAAGAGTGGGAATTCAGAGAGCAAATAAAAAAGCTGACCCGGCCGGAAATAATATTCAATTATTTGGGACAATTTGAGGGTGGCTCGCAGGAAAATGCAATTTTGAGAACAGCGACTGAATCATCCGGACACGAACGAAGTCCCAGAAGCATCCGCAGCCACCTGATAGAAATAAACGGCGCTGTGGGCCATGGAAGATTGCAAATGGAATGGAGTTATAGTGAAAATATTCATTGCCAGCAAACCATTCAGGAAATGGCAGACTTATTTATCCTGGAATTGCATGATTTTATTACCCGCTGCGAAAATATGGATGCGGGTGTTTATCCAGGAACGGATTTTTCCGAATTCGGATGGAATAAGGAGGACCTGGATGATATCATTTCGACCATAGAAAATTCAGACGAGTGAGGCCTCATGGACAAAAAGAATATTGAAGATTTTTATCCGCTGTCGCCCATGCAACAAGGGATGCTTTTTCATACCCTTTATGCGCCGGATTCGGGTGTCTACGTGGAACAGATGAATTGCACGCTAGAAGGCAATTTAAATATAACTGCTTTCAGAGAGAGCTGGCAGCAGATCATTAACCGTCATTCAATTTTAAGAACTTCTTTTTTAACCAAAGGGCTGAAGGAACCTATCCAGATGGTTCACCGAAATGTTGAAGTTCCATTGGAAATAAAAGATATCAGGGATCTGAAAGGCAAAGAATCGCAGGATTTTTTTGCCGAATTTATCGAGAATGAATGCCACGCGGGATTCGAGTTGTCTAAAGTTCCACTCATGAGACTGGCATTAATTCAGGAGGGCCCGAATACCTTCAAATTCGTATGGACTTACCATCACATTTTGCTGGATGGCTGGTCGATGCCCATCCTCCTGCAGGAATTTTTTATGCTCTATGAATCCATTAGGCAAAGCAGAACGATTGCCTTGCCTTTGGCACGTCCGTTTCGCGATTACATTGTCTGGCTGAAAAAGCAAAATCAGGAGGAAGCGGAGAAATTCTGGCGAAAGACCCTGAAAGGATTCACCCTTCCGACGCCGCTCCTGACCGGAAGGTCAGGGAAAGAAGCCTCCGGTGCCTCATCTCAATTTGAAGAAAAAGAAATTACCCTGAGCGAAGATGAGACGCGGAAGCTGCTGGCATTTGCCAATCAGAACCAAATCACTGTAAATACGGTCGTCCAGGGAGCCTGGGCGCTTGTTCTGAGCCGCTATTCCAGTGAAGAAGATGTGCTTTTCGGTGCCACGGTTTCGGGGCGTCCGGCAGATTTGCCCGGTGCCGAAACCATGATGGGCATCTTTATTAACACCCTGCCGGTTCGCGCTAAATTCCCTTCCTCTATTTCGGTTATGACTTTTCTGAAAAATCTTCAGGATCAACAACTGGAAATGCGTCAATATGAATACAGCTCACTCACTTCTGTGCAAGGTTGGAGTGAAGTTCCTAGGGATCTACCACTTTTTAATAGTATTCTCGTTTTTGAAAATTATCCAGTCAAAACCGCTATGAGCAAGACTGAAGCCAGTCTCGAAGTAAAGGATATTGATTTTGCTGAACAGACGAATTATCCCATTACCGTGGTGGCAGGTCTGAGTGATACGCTGACGCTGCGCATTGTTTATGACAGCGGGCAATATGATGCTTCGACCATAAACAGGGTTCTGGATCATCTCCGTGTTTTACTGATGGAATTTGTCGAAAAACCAGGTAAACAGATTTCTCACTTGTCCCTGATGACCGAAGGCGAAAGCGAGCAGATATTGATTGGTTGGAATAGTACCGCGACACAGGATTTTGAAGATACATGCATTCATCATATGTTCGAGCGGCAGGTTGATAGAAGACCGGAGGCTGTTGCACTATATGAAGAAAATCGGCTTATCAGTTACGGGGAATTAAATAATTGCTCCAACCAGCTGGCGGGCTATCTGCAGGATCTGGGTGTGGGACCCGAGACACTTGTTGGTATCTGCATGGAGCGTTCAATCGAAGCCATTATAGGAATACTTGGAACATTGAAGGCCGGTGGAGCTTATTTACCAGTGGATTTGGATAATCCTCCGGATCGCTTGAATTACATATTTCAAGATGCGGGCTTTAAAGTTCTTTTAACCCGGCAGGATTTTCTCGGAAAACTGCCCGAATTTGAGGGGCCTGCAGTTTGTATTGATTCAGATAAGGAAGTATTATCAAATTATCCTACCGCCAATCCCAGGAGCCATGTCATGCCCGAGAATCTGGCTTATGTCATTTATACCTCGGGGTCAACCGGAAAACCCAAAGGCACCTTGCTGCAGCATCAGGGGGTTTGGAACCTGGCAAAAGCAATGAAGCGGGATGATGAGTTGGACTCGGCGGCAGTTGTTCTGCAATTTTTCAGTCTTGGCTTTGATGGCTCCGTCGCCGACATTTTTGGTGCGCTATTGAACGGAAGCAGCCTGTACCTCCCCAAGCAGACTAAAGTCCTTTCGCCGGATGATTGGACTAAAATTATTCGCGATTTTGGAATTACCCATGTTTTGCTGCCTCCTGCGCTTTTGTCGGTTCTGCCAGAAGCGGATCTGTCAATCTTAAAAACAGTTGTATCAGGAGGTGATGTGTGCAATTGGGATTTGGTAAAACGATGGTCACAAAACCGTATCTTTCTGAATGCCTATGGTCCCACCGAAGCGACAGTAGCCTCTTCCTGGCATGTTTCAAATGGGAAGCCGGGAAAATCGGAGTCCGTTCCCATTGGGAAACCGATAAATAATGTGCGCTTCTACATATTGGATAAGCATTTGAATCCAGTGCCGGTGGGAGTGACCGGCGAATTGCATATTACCGGGGTCAATCTTGCCCGGGGTTATCTGCACTGCCCGGATTTAACAGCCGAAAAGTTTATCCCGAATCCCTTCGATCAGCTGGGCGGCGGGCGTCTTTACAGGACAGGTGATTTGGCGCGTTATCTGCCGGATGGCAATGTCGAATTTATGGGGAGAATGGACCATCAGGTGAAGGTCCGCGGATTCCGCGTCGAACTGGGAGAAATTGAAGGAATTCTGAAGAAATTTCCGGAAATATTGGACGCAGCCGCCGTTTTAAAGGATCGGAAAACAAGGGGGAAGAAGATAGTCGTTTACCTTGTCTTCAAGGAAGGTATCAGTATCGGGGCGGACCTGATTCGCCGCCGAATGAAAAAAATGTTGCCGGAATACATGATGCCGGCAAATTTTGTTGTACTGGAGAAAATGCCCCTGTCAATCACCGGAAAAATTGATCGCGGTGCGCTACCTGAACCGCCTAAAATGCGAAAAAGAGAAGAAGATCATTATATAGCTCCACGCGATTCCTTTGAATTAAAACTGGTCCATATGTGGGAAGAAATTCTCGAAAAAGAGCGGGTGGGGATTAATGATAATTTTTTTGATCTGGGGGGGCATTCGCTGCTAGCCGTGCGATTAATCGGAAAAATCAGGGAAGTATTCAATAAGGATGTTTCTCTGGCGCAATTTTTTAAGGAACCTACCATCGAATATCTGTCAGGCCTTTTAAAGAACCACGAGAGCTCCCCGGATACTTCCCTGATCATTGAACTCAAAAAAGGTGGCGCTAAAGAGCCGTTGTTCTTTGTCCATCCGTCCGGCGGTAGTGTGCACTGGTACGCTGACCTTGCCCGATATATTGAAGACAGGACATTTTACGGCATACAGGCCAGGGGTATTGATGGTAAGAATGTGCTGGATACCAGCATCGAAATGATGGCAAACCGGTATGTCGATGCGATTTTGGAGATACAGCCGCGTGGGCCTTATTTCCTGGGAGGATGGTCGCTCGGCGTTATTGTGGCATTTGAATTGGCCCGACAGCTTAGGTCCCTTGGGCATCAAGTGGCCTTTCTGGGGTTGATGGATCAGGGTCCCTTCTTTCCGGTTGACGAAAACCCCAAAGATGATTCTGAAATGCTGATGAATATTTTTTCCCGAAATTTCCCATTGGATATAGATCAACTTAAGAAACTCTCCTATGATGACCAACTGAAGCTAGTTCTAAGGAAGGCTAAGAAGGCTAAAATGGTGCCGTTTTATATTCGCTTCCAGGATTTTCGATTCTACATGACTATCCAAAAGGTCATGCGGCAGGCCTGGCGCCAGTATGAGCCCAAAACATACCCCGGGAAAATAGCTCTTTTCAGATCGGAGGAGGTTTTAGCGTCACCTTCGCAGGAAGCGGATTTAGGATGGAGCAGGTTTGCCGAGAATGGGGTTGACATTATTCATATTCCAGGAGATCATATCAGCATGTTACAGGAACCCCATGTTTCAGTACTAACCGGAGAATTGAATAAGTATCTTCGGCAACTGGAAGAATCAGAACCTCAGAATATTAATAAGATAACGGCAAAGGAGATGTAGTATTTAGTATTGCAAATTTTAGTATTTCTGATATCAGAAAGGATTTTTGTGAAAACACCTAAGAGATTGCTAAATAAAGACTTTTTTCTCCTGTGGCAGGGACAGGCTGTCAGCATGATGGGATCGAATGTTTTTGCTATTGCCATGGTTTTTTGGGTAAAACATGCTACCGGGTCAGCCGCATTGATTGGTTTGATGCTGATGGCATCCAGTATTCCGGCAGTGCTGTTCGGAACGATTGGCGGCGCCTTTGCTGATCGCTACTCTCGCCGAAACATCATCCTTATCAGTGATTTTGTGAATGGTTTTGCGGTGGTTATTCTCGCTATCCTGATATATCTGTTTCCCGATATGACTGGTATGCTGATTGCCGCTCTGCTGCTCACTTCTATTTTAATCGGAATTACTAGTGCCTTCTTTCAGCCTGCCTTTTCTGCTTCAATTCCCGAACTGGTGCCTGCTGAAAAGGTTGCCACTGCCAATTCATTGGGACAGATTAGTCTGCAGCTCTCCATGTTTGTAGGACAGGGTCTGGGGGGTGTGCTCTTTCGTATCCTGGGAGCGCCGCTCCTGATTTTGTTTAACGGACTTTCCTATTTATTCTCAGGCGTCAGCGAGTCTTTTATCACTATTCCGCAGGAAATACCTCAAAAAGGAAAAGATTGGAAGGATTTGTTATCCAAATTCAAGCTCGAGGTTATAGAAGGATTTCGCTACATCTGGGCGGCAGCTGGTTTGAAAAAGCTCGTTCTTCTGTCAAGTTTTTTGAGCTTTTTCATGATGCCAATAATTGTCCTTCTGCCTTTTTATGTTGAAAATTATCTGAAGGTAACAGCGGATTGGTATGGGTTTCTCCTGGCTCTTTACGGGATTGGATCGCTGGTGGGCTCTGTAACAGCAGGGCTCATCAAATTGGATGGGAAAAAGCGAGGTCATTCCATGATTGCGCTGATGATTTTTGAATCGGTACTCTATGGCAGTCTTGGTCTTGTAAATAATACTTATCAGGCCATGGTGCTTGCCATATCCTCAGGAATGATGAGTGGATTCATTCTGATTAATGTGACGACGCTATTGCAGCTTACCACGCCTACTCGTATCAGAGGCAGGGTTTTTGGCTTCCTGGCAACACTTTCCGGTGGTTTGTCTCCCCTGGGAATGGGACTGGGCGGAGTGATTTTTGATATGACCGGACAAAATATTCCCGTTATTTACATTGGCTGTGGCGTAATTATGGCCCTTCTCACGCTGGTGGTATCCGCGAGTACCGATTTCCGGAAGTATCTTGCCTACGTGATTGAAGGTAAAACGGCCGACATTGATATGGAAACGGCAGGGTCAAAATGAGAAATCGAATGATTCTTAAAATAACATTTTTTGAAATAATTAAAAAGAAAGGACACTAATTATGGCATGGGATGAAAAAGAAGATAACACCATTTATAAGGTGGTAATGAATCATGAAGAGCAATATTCAATTTGGCCTGCCGACCGCGAAAATGCTCTGGGGTGGAAAGATGTGGGGAAAACCGGTAAGAAACAGGAATGCCTGGATTATATTAAAGAGGTTTGGACAGACATGCGACCGCTGAGCCTGCGAAA
>JARRQT010000180.1:0-7590 GCA_037381445.1 Calditrichia bacterium | reverse complement strand
GCTTACTGCTATCAACAAAGTATCATACAAACCTATTTCATCAACATCATCTTTCGGCTTTGGACATATTCACCTGCCAGCAGGCGATAAATATATATTCCCGAAGCCACCGGATTTCCCCGGTCATTGGTTCCATCCCACACTACCTGATGGTTGCCTGCCTGGTAATAGCCATTTGTAAGGCTGCGGATCCTGCGTCCGGTGAGATCATATACTTCCAATATGATATTGGCTTCCTCCGGCAAATCAAAACTTATTGTTGTAGAGGGATTAAAAGGATTGGGATAGGCCGGGTGCAGCATATATTCTTTGGGAACCAATGATACTGCGATACTTTCTTCAGCCGGTTGACGCTGAAACGAATTGTCTTTCGATTTTTCGTAAACTTGAATCATAGCCTGCTGAAAATCTTTGCCAGCCGGAAGTTTCGCTGTGACCTGCAGAAACACCTCGTGGTTCTGTGGCGTTTCAATATCATACTGCATCACTTTGCCTGAATTTTCCGGGATGTCCTGTGACACAATCCATTTTTCCAGGGTCTTGAGTGTTTTGCCGGTGGCGGCATCCACTATATTAAGCTCCAGTTTGATTTCATCCTCATTTGACAGGATGTTTTGCCATGACTCGCGGTTTGAGACAGAAAATTGCCTCAAATACTGAATTTTTGCTGCTGAACCGGCCTTGCTGCTCTTTACCGTAAAGATCTCGCTTCTCAATAGTTCTTCCCATTTTTTGTCTTTGACGACCGCCAGCGTGTCAGGATATTCAAGTAGTTTTATAGGGTTCTCATCTATAAATATCTCACCAAGTTCAAGACTAATTGCATTGCCATCCCCGGAAATGACTCCCCGGCGATGGTGAATGGTGGACTCACCGGAACTTGCCGCTATTTTGCCAAGACTGAGATCAAGTTCGCTGGAAGTTGTTTTCAGCAGATATGGGGATGAGGTATACTTACGATAAACCATTTTCGCCTTGCCTTGTGAACCCCGATTCGCACTCAAAGACACATCGCTGGCAGATGTCTGAATTCCACTCAGGAAGCTCCAGTAACTGCCGTTATATTTGGCACCGATGACCGCGTTGTAACTTTCCCAGTACCACAAAAGCCGAAGGTCAGTGTTTTCAGAAATTCCCGGAAATCCTGTGATGCTTGGTTTATAGTTGTCCAAATCAAAGAGAAGTATGTTGTAAGTCCAGCTGGGTAGTCCGGAGGCACTGCCCCGGGCATGGACAATAATGTCTCCGGGATATGAAGGATCAAAGGCCTGCCAGGCTACATTTGGACGCCCACTGCCGTCAACAGTAATTGAAGGATAAGTGTTGGATGTGCAACCACTTCCAGCGGAAACATTCTCTTTTGATACGAAAATATAGGTACCGTTACTGTATATTATTTTTGAATAATATGTCTGGCCGCTTTCTTCCCATGCCAGATGCATTTTTATAGAAGAGGCAGATAAAGTGGGGTGGCAAGAGTTGGAATTGGTGTTAGCAACATCAACGTGAGGGTATATGCCATAAGTTGAAAGAAACCGTCCTATCATTAAATTGTTTCCTTTGGAACCAAAATTTCTCCATATGATATGGAAATGGCTATCTAAGCCAAACCACACAACAACCGGAGTGCTTGATCCAAACGTTTCAGTTTCCATATCGAACACGGTCATAATTGAGCTCCATCCATAGTATCTATAACGGGCCATAATCTTATCAGTCTTCTGCCAGACAACCAGAAGGTGGCCACTGCCATCATCAGCAATACTAGGTGTCTCATTATCTCCATTCCCATCGCTTAAACGGTATTCCGGTGCCCAGGTGTCTGTTCCGGTGGTATATGTGTAATAGATCTCGCCGTTATCCTCATAAACTAGATGATATTTTCCGGTTGTAGCGTCGTAAACCATCTTGCGCTGGTTGTTAGAAGCAGTGGCATTGGTGGTGTTGGAAACCAGATGGCCTTTGTAAACAGCTCTTGCCTCTGCGTCGTCATCTGTAAAAGCCACTCCTGTTTCAATTTGATTAGGATATTGAAATTGTACGTTACTGCCCCGCCAGCCTTGAAAATACCAAGCAGTGGATTCTCCATGAAAGTTAATATATTGAGGATTTTCGACGCGAACTCTGTAATATGGTGGAGTCCAGTTAGGAAGCCCTTGATTCTTAAATACTCCTCTGTAAAAATCCGATTCATTCGGTTGAATGACAAGGGATGTGTTGTAGGGATACCATAGAGCACCGTCCATACCACGGTTTTTAGGTATCTCAGCCTTTTCCGTTCCATCAGGTAACCAGGGATCTTTAAATTTTATCGCACCGCCTGATATTAAATCTGTTCGTATCGTAGCCGAATAGATATCGTCAAGATAGGAATCTAAGTCATTGGTTGTTTGAAGTATTTGAAAACCATGGTAGTTTTCAAATATAGATGGTGGATTTTCATTCCAATGATGAAATTTTTCCGTGTAGTTAGGAACCATAAAATCATCATTTGTCCAAAGATATTCGAGATGCTCGTCTTCAGATAATGTCAAAAAAGCAAAGGTACTGGGTCCAGCAAGGATATCTACCCAAGACGGATCCGCATTCTTTGCATAAAAAGGTTCAACATATTTTTTTATGAAATGCTCTCCAGAAGGTATTTCATCATTTGCACGATGCAACCAAAGGTGCACCTGTTGAGCAGAACCTCCTCTTCCAAAACATGCCGTTTCGCTGGGTCCGGCAATAACAGGTCCATTCTCTGATTCCTTAACAGTTAACCGGGCTTGATAGAATTCATCACCATGTCCATCCGGATGGAGTTTGATAATTCCGTACCCTTGTCCATTGATCCACAGATAAAATCCTCCTTTTTTACACATATTTTGATGACCCGCTTCATCTCTATTTGTTTCCCAATAATAATAATAAATCCCTGGATCTTCTACAGGCTCTCCGTCAATATAGAGATTGGCAAATATATCGATTGCCCATTCTGTTTGACTAACCCAATGAAGATCTTCATATTGGAAATTAATATAATTTTGTGCATGCAAAACAAAGGAATAGCACAAAATTATTATAATGTTTAACAAACATATCAAGGCTTTCATATCAACCTCCTCTTTCTGATTTAATTTATCTTACCCTCCTCCCAACAACTACGGCCGCTCTGCGGCCGTCATCTCCCACAATCACTACCAGATTTTCGGTGACGGCCACTCCAACAAGCGCACCGTAACTCAAGGGAAAATCAGTATAATAATGCCAGTTCATGCCATTAAAATGGGCAACAAAGTCAAAGGCCCCCAGCACGAAGATGTTGTTGATTGCCGTACCCCTGATTTTGTGGGTAAAATAGGGAGGAATAGGCACTTCCTGCCAGCGTCCCTTCTTAAACTCACGCAGACCATCACCGGCAATATAGATTGGGCTATTTTCGTTAAACCAGACACTATAAACGATCTGGGTCAGTCCATTTTGCAGAGTGTCATGTACACCGCCCGGCGAAATGGAAAGCAATTTGATATCGGCATATGGTTCTTTCGTGGAAACGGCGGCTAAAATGACGGTTTTTCCATTCCTCCGGGATCCCCACATATCAACGATTGGGGTCTCGGTTCCGCTCTCCAGCTTCTGCCATGTTGTGCCGTTGTAGTGAGCTATCGTGCCAAAATCACCTGCCATGTAGTAATCACGGCTGGATGTGCCCCATATTGTGTTGCTTCCCCAACCCATAAGGACCTCCGGTATAGGCATTTGAACAAAATGAGTCCCATCCCAGTGAATAAAAGAGGCAAACGTGATATCATTTTCACTGAATGCATAGACTGTCCTTATTGTCCAAAAATTGCCTCCATATAATAATCGTTTCAACTCCCATTGTTGCCCATTCCAGTGAACTGCATTATAATCCATTCGCGGATTCAAGCTGTCACCATCTATCTTACCTGCCGCCCATATATTATTATCGTTAACGATGGCTGCGTCAAGTAAATAACTATCACCGCTGTAACCACCAAAAGTAAATACCTCCCATTGAAGCTCATGGCTGGTGGTGTCCATGGTCTGCACACTCACCACCGGACTTTGGGAAAGCTCTTTCCCATTTTTGGTGAGGAGCGCCCGGTAACGATAGCCGGCATTGGGCAGCAGACCGCTGTCATACAGCAGGGTGTCGCCGGAAGTTAGAGGCTCATTATAAACTATAGAGTCGTTGCGCAGCAGCCGGATACCGGCCTGGACGGGCAGTTCATCCACGGTGAGCCGCAGCCAGGCCTCCGTGCAGGTGACATCCTCCAAAGACAAAGTAAGTTTTGTCCCGGCCCCGGTCTGCAAAGGCGTTTTGTCGTGCTCACAGGTTAGAAATATTAAAGCGATCGCAACTAAAATGAATAATTTTGTTTTGTTTGCTATTTCCCGGACCATACTCTTTCTCCCGGCTTTTCTAAAGCTGCCTCATTGTTTTAACCGTTTGCCTCAAAAATCAGTGTCTTCTTCCCACCAGTATCGCGCCATTCCCTTCCGAGGAACCGCCGAATAGCTGGAGCCCCGTTTCCAATCAATTACTATTCTGCCTTCACAATTACTGCTTCCCCAGTAGAGAGGTCCGTTCCAACCAGCACAGCTGTTTGCTGGATCAGAGCCATGGATCGAAAACGAATACGACCTTGAAATTCGGTGAAATGGTGCCATCGCAAACCGTTAAAGTGCCCGATAAAGGAAAAGTCACCGGCCACAAAGATATCATTTGCTGCCCTTCCCCGCAGCCGCTGAGGGAATCCCGGAAAGCTGCCGGCGTTCAAAGCAAAACGCCGGGCTTCTCCCCGCGTGTTTGCCGGAGCCCGGTACATCCCCCAGGGAGAAACCAGCCAGAGGATATCGGAATGGTTGGCCCAGACGCTGGTTATTACGCCCGAAATTGAATCTTCGCGAATGGTATACCAGTGGTCATAATCCTCATATAATTTATCCACCTCGTCTCCGGTAATTTTTAGCAGAACTGTTCCTACAAAGTCTTTATAGCCGCAGGCCCATACGACACTGCCATCCGGACTGCCCCAGATATCAAGCAAATCCACTTTCGTTCCGCTCTCCAGCTTCTGCCAACTGCTGCCGTTGTAATGGACGATGGTCCCCTTAAGCCCGGCAAAATAAAGATCATCCAGGGATGTTCCCCATATTTTATAAACGCTTCCATCGTTTGAATTAAGAATTCCCATATCCCACAGATGGTATAGCTTCCATCCGTTTCCTTCAGGAAGATAAGGAAGTCCGCTAGAGAAAATGATTTGATTAGTAGGCAAGCAAAAAACACCGCGCAATGGGGCAAGGCTGGGCTGCCCTCGATAATCCACAGTTATCCGCTTCAACTCCCACTGCTGCCCATCCCAATGCACGGCATTGTAGGGCAGCCAGGGTTGGGTGCTGTCGCTGTAAATCTCGCCGCAAGCCCAGATGTCGTTCTCGTTCACGATGGCAACATCATAAAGCGTTGCACTGCCGTAGGGGCTGGGGAATTCAATGGTTTCCCATTGAAACTCATGGCTGGTGGTGTCCATGGTCTGCACACTCACCACCGGGCTTTGGGAAAGCGGTTTTCCGTTTTCGGTGAGGAGCGCCTGGTAACGGTAGCTGGCATTGGGGAGCAGACCGCTGTCATACAACAGTGTGTCACCGGTGTTCAATGGTTCATTATAAACTATAGAGTCATTGCGCAGCAGCCGGATAGCCGCCTGGCCGGACAGTTCTTCCACGGTAAGCCGCAGCCAGACCTCCGTGCAGGTGACATCCTCCAAAGACAAAGTAAGTTTTGTCACGGAGGCGGTTTGCAAAGGCGTTTTGTTCTGCTCACAGGTTAAAAAGAATACGGAGAGAATGTTTACCAAGAGTATCAACAGATTTCGATTCATGAATTTTCCCGGATTTTTTTAAGCCCCCCTTGAATACAAACGACAGTTTAAGCTGCAGCAAAATGAAACAGGCGGCATATGAGTCATTTCACTATTGGCAAAAATCCGCATAAGCATCACCTCCTTTCATGGCCTCATTTGTTTGCCTCTCAGAATCCGGGTGAAGTATGCGGGATGCTGGATCAGGAAGACATGTTCATCGTTGCACCACACTCCCCACATGCCCCCCAGTTCTTCACTGCCCGGATAGACTTCAGCCCAATCAATTCCGTTATAGTGATATATTCTGTTATAGTAGCCGCCGGTGAAAATGTTATAAGATGAACTTCCAAAAACTCTGTATAATGCAGCATAGAATTGAGTGACCCATTCTCCATTTGCATATTTTGTCAATGAATTACCGGTAGGCGAATACAAATTATTTATATCGGTTCCCCATAAATCCATGCCTATGGTTTCGACATAGGGAGTGACCCGTACAACCGAATCGAGCAATGTAAATTTATCGGTGTCATATTTGAACAAATACCTTATGGGTGGTTCAGCCGGCTGATTTTCGGTATTGACTCCAATAGCGAAAATCTCACCGGATTGTAATCCCCATATCGTAGTAAACTGAAGATTTTTACCGGTCTCATACTTGGTAAAATGATCGCCGTCATATCGATATATGATGCCTTGATTACATCCAATATAGAGATTTTGAGAAGAGCTTCCCCACAATGATAAGCAGGTTGCCAGTTCATTATTATCCATACGATGCCATTCGCCATCAAAATGCAGAAGATATCCATTATAAATGCTGGTATAGCCGGCTATCCAAAAATCATTTTCCGAAAAACCGAAGATTTCAAAATACGAAGGCCGCTCTCCCATAATGTGGGTTTCAACATTCCGCCACTGGTTCCCATTCCAATGCCAGATCTGGTATTTATTCAGGTCACTATGACCAACGCACCACACGTTGTTCTCATCTGTTCCCCAGATATCATACATGTAAACTTGGAAAGCATCCGGCGGCGCCAGCGTATCGGCTGTCCATTCAAACTCATGGCTGGGGTATTCCTGTATTTGGTCAGCTTTTGCTGCCAGCGGCGTTTTGTTCTGCTCACAGGTTATAAATAATAGAGATAATAATATTAATATTCTCAATTTTTGAGTTCGTCTTTGACGCATCCGTTTTCCCACATTTTCCTCATGCATCTTCCCATAAGCCTCCGTTATCTTTAAGCCGCTGCCCTGCCGCATCCTGCGGGCGGATAGAAATCTTTTCCAGCAGACCAAGTGGAAGGAGCGGTCCCGCGGATACCTGTAATTTTGATGGATACCAGAAAACATGCTGTTTTTCCTTCCCTGTGAATAAAAAACAAAAAATTTTCCGTGCCGCAAAAACCGGTTAATAAATTCTGAATTCGAGTGTGCAGGTATGTTATGGAAAAAGCGGGAAAAAGTCAAGATAAAATAACAATTTCACAGGGTCCGCCTGCGATTCCGTATGTCAGGTTCGGAAGGCATGCGGATAAAAATATTCCGGATAGTCAGCCGTGCGAAATCCCGGCAGGAGGCGGCAAAAAAATCCCGGACCAGCGAATGGGACCCGGATGTGCAGACTGCCCGTCAGCGCAGAGCTTTACCGCTCTCCCCGGGTCCATATTGGATTTTCATGGATATATGTTTATTCTTCGCCTTTTTTAGC
>JARRQT010000179.1:0-8029 GCA_037381445.1 Calditrichia bacterium | reverse complement strand
GATCGATCTCCATTACGATCCTTTTTCGGATCATTTTTGCGGCCCGATGGCACTGTTCTGACAGCAGTTCGCAGAGCCTTGGACAATACATCGGGCATCAAACATTCATGCCATCGATTTTATTTAGGGTGTATTTTAAAAGGTAAGCGGGAGAGTGGGCAGGTCTCACCGCTCAAGGGGGGGCAATTTGGGCGTGGCTTCAGGGGTGGATGGCGGACGGCGTCATGGTCATCAAATCTGTATGATTTTAGGCTTCCCGCTCTTTTCCGGCTGCTTCGATTTGGAGAACACATTGTCAATGGTCCGCATGGCGTGAAAGCGGCTGTCCGGCGCCAGGTGCGGTTTTCCAGGTCCACGTACTTCCAGCGCAGCCCGGTTTTTACGTTGCCGAGTACGGGCCTGGGAAATGAAGACCAGGGAAGCATCGATGGCGATGACCAGGAGCATTTTGGAAACCGTGGAAACATTGACGCCGGCCAGCGTGAGGGTGTCCGAGTAGTCCTTCAGGATGACGTAGCAGTGTTCGAAGGTGGCGGCCAGGAAGAGCAGGGGCAACAGGTTGAGCCAGAAGAGTACAAAGCGGTTGAAACTTCGTTGGGTCCGCATTGGCGGGATCCTCCTTTCGTTTATTTTTTCAGTTGTTTGTTTCGGGGTGGAAACCGTTGGCTGTTTACCGGGATATGGAAACAGGCCGTGGAAAACGGTTTCCATTGTGTGTTAAGAGGGTGGAAAGTAGGAAAGGGCAGGGCCGGGTCTATTGCGTGACCGGCCCGACTGCAATCTATGAGTCTCGGTCATTCTCCGGATTGATGAGGTCCTGCCGTTCCATCACCCTTAGCGCCAACCCGACTTCATTCAATATCAGACGCTTTATTTCATCGCACTCACCCGGGCGCTTTTATGGTTACGGTTCTCATATTGTGATATCGTGCAATATATTTTTTATTTCAAACAGCCGATGTTTTCAAACAATTTACATCATTTCCACATGTCATGTTATTTAACCACACTCTAAAAATTCAAATATTTTGGATTAAATTATGCATATTTGCTTCTTTTGCTGCTCTAAATATTTGCTCATCATAAAATAATTTATTACATTTTTGCATAGATATTCTGGTTAATGCGCAAGACCGAAACCTGCCGGTAAGGAAATTTATGGAAAGGGATTGAGCAGTCAATTCGGAGTCTATCCGCATGACAAGGTATATCAGGTATCTTCGATGGAATACTATTCTCCTGCAGATTTTATCTCCCCTTCTCTTTTCACAGATTGTTGAACCTAAATTTGATGCTTTTCCAGCCGCGGTCGCACAGTGCTGTCACCAGGATTCATTTGGATTCATGTGGATCGGCACACATGAGGGATTACTCCGCTATGATGGTTTGGCAATTAAGCAATACAGTCGTATTCCCTACGATTCATCTTCGCTTTCCAATAATTGGGTATTCGATATAGCCGAAGATTGCCGCGGCAACCTGTGGCTGGCTACTTTTGGCGGTGGATTGAATTATTTCGATCAGCGAACCGAATTATTCAGACATTTCACCGGTACATCCGGCCCAATAAAGAATAACTTCATTACAAAACTCATTGTCGATGATGATGGATCGTTGTGGTTTTCCAGCCTTCTGTACGGACTTACGCATTTAAAACTGGATGATAATGGAAATCCTCAATACACCCATTACACCTTTTTTGACGAACCCGTTACCAAATCGATCCCGACCAAAAATTCGGTACTCACCATGTGCAAAGATAAACAGGATTTGATATGGATCGGGACTGCAATAGCGGGATTACTTCGCTTTGATCCCAAGACCGGAGAAGCAAAAAATTATCAACACGATCCCAAAAATCCGGCCAGCATCAGCAACAATACGATTAGCTCGCTTTGTGAAGATGATTCGGGAAATATTTGGATCGGAACCGGGCATGGCAATGTATCTCCCGGTGGCGGATTGAACATGTTCGACCGCAAAACTGAAGAATTCAAACATTTTAGACATGACAGAGACAACGGTAGCAGTATCGGTTCTGATAATTTGACGTCTCTGCTTATCGATCATGAAGGGATATTATGGATTGGCACCCTGGATAACTATTTTGATACAGTTCCAATTTGTGATTTGTTAGCCAAAAAATATCCATCATTCAACCATCATAAGAATTTGCCTAAACGGAGCATTATTTCGATGTATCAAGACCGGATGGGAAATATCTGGATTGGTGTATTTATGGCCATGGAAGCTTACAAAATGGACCGGCAACAGTATCCATTCGCGATTTTCTCAAAAAACGATAATTATCCGAACAGCCTGACACGAAACAGCACATCATGCGTTTTTGTCGATCGTCCCGGCCGTATATGGTTTAACACTGAGGGTCTGGATATGTACAATCCTACTACAAATAAGTTTAGACACTATTATCACCATCAGAACGATACTACAGGCTTAAGCGAAAATATGATTTCCAGCATACAGGAAACAGCAGATGGGAAAATATGGATAGCTACACTGCATAATGGTATTGATATTCTGGACCCAGTCACCGGGAAGTTTGAACATATCCGATACCGCGCGAAAGATACCATAAATGTCCGTTCAAATTCTATCGACGCGATTTTAGCTCGAAAGAATAATGATATTTGGATTGCATCTAAAGATATTGGCATTCAACTCTATGAAAAGGAAACTGGAAGCTTACATACTTTTGTTTTGGATCCCGGGACCAATGAGGATTTCATGGTTCACAACCTTTTTGAAGATCGCCTTGGTGTGCTCTGGATAGGAACCTACAATGCCGGCCTTTATTCTCTGTCTCTTGATGAGCATTATAATAGCAAAATACAACGATACGGTCACGATCCCCAAAATTCGAACAGCCTAAGCAGCAACACGATAAGCGATATTCTTCAGCCGGAAATTATTGATACTTCATCGCTCTGGATTGCAACTGATGGGGGTCTCAATCGGTTTGATTTAAAAACAAAGACTTTTGAGCACTTCTATCATGAAGATGGCTTGGCCAGCAATTACGTTCTGCAAATTTTGGAAGACGATGCGGGCAATCTTTGGTTTTCCACCACGAAAGGATTGTCTGTTTTCAGGATAAGAAGCGGCAAGTTTAGAACTTATGGCAAAGCAGACGGGGTGCATTTCACAAGTTTCTGGAGTCTTTCACAAACCTCGGCTAAAGGACCGGATGGACGGCTATATTTTGCCGGGGGCGATGGAGTGCTTGGCTTCCAACCGCGTGAAATCATGGAGAATCCCAATATTCCCCCAGTCTGGATAACAGATATTAAAATGAATTATAAAAGTGTCAGACTGGATACAGCAATTCAGTTCAAAAAGACACTTAAATTAACGCACCGGCAAAACGCATTTTCACTGGAATTTGCAGCGCTCAATTTTACAAATTCGGCGAAGAACCAGTTTAAATATAAAATGGAAGGATTTCAAGACGACTGGATTGATATCGGCAATGAGCGCACGGTTAGCTTCACCAATATGGATCCCGGCGAATATGTTTTCCGGGTAATGGGTTCGAATAATCATGGCATCTGGAATGAAGAAGGGGCAGCAGTCCGGATAGTTATCACTCCACCCTGGTGGAAAACCGGATGGGCCTATTCGGCCTACACCTTGCTGATTGCCATCTTATTGTTCGGAACCGTTCGCTTCGAATTCCTCCGTCGCCAGCGGAAAACCGAAGGTCAGCTGCAGAGGGAAAAAGAATTGCGGGAGTTGGAAGAAGCCGAGCACCGGGCGGTGGTAGCCGAGTTGCAAAGCAAGGCCGCTGAAGCGCAGAAGGAAAAGGAAAAAGAGCAGATGCGCAGCCGAATTGCCAGCGACCTGCACGATGAGATTGGCAGCAACCTGAGCAGCATTGCGCTGATCGGCCAGGTACTGGAGGACAAATTAAAACTTCAACCGCCTCTTAAAGCAAAAATGCAGCAAATCCCAGGAATTGCGCGCCTGACTGCCGAGTCCATGCGGGATATTGTGTGGTTCATTAACCCGGAAAATGACGATTGGGACAAGCTGCTGGCGAAGATGCGTGAAACCGCTAATTTAATGCCGGAATCGATTGAGTTCACCTTTGCCGTCCCCACAAGCGGCTTCTCGCTGGAAACCGATCTGGATTTCCGGCGCAATCTCTACCTCTTCTACAAAGAATGCCTGCAAAACATCATCAAACATTCCCATGCGACCCGGGTGGAGATTGAGATTGGCCAGGACGATAACCACGTTCAATTGCTGATTTCGGACAATGGGGTCGGATTCGACACCGGCCGGGAATACAGCGGGAATGGCCTGAAAAATCTTTCCCGCCGGGCGGCGGATATGGGTGGAGAGATGCGAGTTGTATCAGAAAATGGAAGGGGGGCTAAAATCACACTAATCTGCAAGAGGGCCTGAATTCCGACAGAATTAACCGGATTGTCAGGATGAAAAAATGGGGAGACGCGCCGACAACTAAAGAATATACCGTGATCGCGGTATGGACAATCCCAAACTGAAATCTTTATATTGAATGGCATTATAGGATTTTAAATAAGATGACTGAAGAGCGTCCCAAAAAATCCGCGGTCATAAATATAATGATCGTTGAAGATGATGACACCTTCCGGGAATCGTTACAGGCCTTAATCAATGCCAGCGAGAACCTGGCGTGCCCCTTCGCCTGTGAATCGTGCGAGGAAGCGCTGAAAATAATGGAAAAAGATTTTGTGCCGGAGATTATTCTGCTGGATATCAAGCTGCCCGGGATAAGCGGAATTGAGGGCATACGCAAATTCAAATCAATTACGCCGGCGACTCATATCATCATGCTCACTATCTTTGACGATGATAATTTAATCTTCAATGCCCTGTGTCGCGGAGCGGAAGGCTACCTTTTAAAATCCGCCACACCCCAACAAATCCGGGAATCCGTCCAAAATGTGATGTGCGGCGGGGCAGCCATGACGCCGACCATTGCCGGCAAGGTTTTAAGAATGTTCACCCAGTATGCTCAACCCAAAGGAGAATACGAGTTAACCGTACGGGAGAAAGAAATCCTGCAACTGCTGGTGGACGGTCTGAGCAAAAAGCATCTGGCGGACCGGCTTTGCATCAGCCTCCATACGGTGGACACCCATCTGAAAAACATTTATGCCAAGCTGCAGGTGCATTCCCAGATCGATGTGATCGCCAAAGCCCTGAAAGAGCATTTGCTGTGAGAGCAGCATAATGAAGTTGTGGAGTCATGGAGTAATGGAGAAGTGGGGCGTTGCATAATCGATCCCATCATACAAGTATTTCCCTCCTTAGCCTTTGCTATCTCAAACCCGCTTCCCGCAACTTTATCATTCTCTATTGATATTTGAACATTTTTCATTGATCATTGATAGCTTTCAACTAATCATGACTCCAAAACTCCATCACTCCAACACTCCGGCATTGGTATGCCGTTTCTCAGATTTCACAAAACCTGATTACATCTAATCAATCTGATCCTGCGCACCCCAATGAGGCTCAAAATACCCTGATCCCGGTATTTACAAAGTAATTCAATTCCCATAAATTTTGATCAAATGTGAATATCAAACGAATAAACCGTACAAGGGGGTGCATTATGAAGCATTATGGAATGAGTGTCATAATGCTATTAGTGGTCATTTGCATTTTTGGTGCAAACGTTTTATACGCTCAACCGCAATTGCCTTTGACAGCCCATTATCCGGGAAACCCGATATTAGGGAAGGGCAGCCCGGGAGAATGGGATTCGGGTATCGTGTTTATATCCCAGGCAGTTTATCTGGACAGTCTATTTTATCTGTTCTATAGCGGCGCGATTCAATACGGTATGCCAACTGCTGTCGGGTATGCAACGTCTCTTGATGGATTTAATCCATTCACTAAATATGCATCCAACCCTATTTTGACGGGGGATGGCAGCGGGTTTGATGCCTCAGAAGTGAAAATGGGAGCACTGTTGCTGGAAGGGGACAGCTTAATCATGTATTACCAGGGAGGACCGGGACTTGCAGTGGGACGAGCAGCATCTGCGCATCCATTTGACAATTGGGTACGCCGGGATACTCCGGTGTTAGAACCCGGCAGCCCCGGGGAATGGGATTCCGGATTTATCCATGCCCAAAGTGTATTAAAAACAGGCAATGGATATTTGATGTATTACAGCGGTGGGACTGCACCACCTCCGGCTGGGGTGTTGACTATGCGGATTGGTATGGCAACATCCACAGATGGGATTCATTGGGTAAAATATGACGATCCGACAACGACCAATCCGCCCTATGCGGAAAGTGATCCGGTGCTAAAACCAGGCACTCCTCCAAGCTGGGATGATGGTTTTGTATGGATGCCTTCGGTCCGAAAAATTGCCTATGCTTACGAGATGTTCTATCATGGCGGATCCGGGGGCGGCTTCGGATACGCTGTCAGCACAGATGGCATCCACTGGACAAAAAACCACAATAATCCCATCTATGTAGCCGCCGACGATCCTTATGCTGTCAGCAGCGGCGGGGTTATCGAAGTTCCATCCATGGTGTTAAAGGACTCCGTTTATTATGTTTATTACGATTATGGACTACTTGTCGGGGAAATCGGTATGGCGACTGCCAAACGCAGTCCCACAATTCTAAATGTCCCCGATGACTATGCCTCCATCCAAGCCGGCATCAACGCGGCGATAGACAGCGATACGGTTTTGGTAGCAGATGATACCTATTATGAGAATATCAATTTCAAAGGCAAAGCCATCACCGTTGCCAGCCATTACATCATGGATGGGGACACAAACCATATTAATAACACTGTCATCAATGGAAGCCAGCCCACCCATCCGGATAGCGGTTCGGTTGTATATTTTATTTCCGGGGAAGATACAAACTCTGTGTTGATAGGATTTACGATTACTGGTGGAACCGGGACCTACGTCGCTCCTGCGGGGGGACTCCCGGAATTGCGTTACGGCGGGGGGATCCATTGCAAATCCGGCGCAAGGATCCGCAACAATAAGATCATATACAATGAAATTTGGACATCCGGGGCGGTGCCGGTCGGCGCCGGGATTGGGGCGGGAAGCGGAACACCTGATATGGATACGACATTCGTTATCATCGAAAATAATTATATCGCCGACAATATTTCCACAATGCAGGGAAATATGCTATCCGCTGGCGGCGGCATTGGTTTCGGTTGCAGGGGAAGAATTGTTGATAACGAAATCGTCCATAATCAGACAATATCATCGGGCTTTTCACTCGGTGCCGGCTTAAGTCTGCAATTCGTGGAATCCGTCATTATTCGTGGGAACACAATTGCTTTTAATAGGGCTTCCGGGCTCACTGGTGCGGGAGGCGGTTTGGCAATCACTGGTGGTAATGACTTGACCATCAGGAATAACCGGATTTCAGGAAATGAACTCGATGCCGTTCAACAGTCCTGGGGAGCCGGTGTTCTTTTGGAAAACTTGACCGGACATAATCTCTTTGAAAACAATATCGTTTCTGATAATTACCGCGGTGGCTCCGCGTTGTGCCACGGCGGCGGTTTGCATCTTGAAAACACCAGCATCCATCTCATCAATAGTACATTTGCCCGCAACAAGGCCTCCTATGGTGGCGGATTTAGCAGCGTCAGTGCGGATGCAGTGTTTGCGATGAACAATATTTTCTGGGCTGATTCTGGAGCTGCATCCAATACGGAAATCGAGATTATATCCGGAAACGCGCCAATATTTAAGTACAATAATATCCAGGGCGGCTGGACGGGTGAAGGAAACATCGATGCCGACCCACAATTCGTTGCCGGCGATTCCCTTTTCCACTTGCCTCAAGATCCTTTAAATCCCTGTGTAAACTCCGGTGCAGACTCGATTCAATTTGCGGGTCAATGGTGTTTCTGCCCACACGATGATTATGAAGGCGATGAACGGCCATACATGGGAAGGAAGCCAGATATGGGCGCTGATGAAACGCAGATACCGGTAGGAATCGAACCGCAACCGATT
>JARRQT010000178.1:25404-29390 GCA_037381445.1 Calditrichia bacterium | reverse complement strand
TTTATGACAAACATTTAACGCGAATAAAACAAAATAAATCCATAATATTTTTATTGGTGATGAATCCAGGCAGCCAGCAGCAGAGAGTTTCCGCTGAACAACGCCTATAAATTCCGGAATTGATGAATGTTGACGCCATGCATCGGGATCAATCAAAAAGGAAGAGCAGCGAGAATAAAGTGGGGAATACCTGAATTCACTGAACGCCTGTGCAGGCGAGCCTTCCGGATTCCGGAAACGGCGGGGAATTTCCGGATAAAGAACTTTTATATAAACTAATTCAGACCAATTACCAAATCAATGACCACGTCTCTGTTGTCCGGTTCATCTTTAAGGAGAACCACTTCGCTCCGGATATTCCTGTCCTGAATATATCCCGCCGACTGAACAATCAGGGCAACGCCCTTGGCCCGCACTTCCGCCAGCGATTTGCTGTATTCCAGATTTCCGCCTGATGCCTGGGAGAGTCTCACCACCACCGGCTGTCCCGCAAAGGTTTGAATGGCTTGACCCATCTTTTCCAGAACTGCCTGGTAGCCGTCGTTCACCTGTATTCTGCCGGGTTGAAACCGGACACCTCCCAAATGGAGGATCAAATCGTTGCCTTCCTGGAAAATATTAATCCCATTTCCCGCCAGATTCCTTTTCAGGGATTCAATCTTTTGTGACACCCTTTGCTGTTCACCCAGCTGGTTTTTGATTCGATTGATTTCCTGCCGCATTTGCGCCATGGAATCAGCCAGTTGAGCGTTCTGCCCCTTCAGTCGTTGATTCTCAGCCTGAACCTCTTCAACGCTCCTTTTTACGTTTTCCAGAACCGGCGTAATCCCTTCCGAATATTGCGGCTGATAATTGAGCTGTGCCGCCAGTTCATTGACCGAGGTTTCAAGCTGAAGTACCCATTCCTCAAAATCGGCTTCATTCCGGTTAATTCTCTGCGCCACCTGGACCAGGTAAAGCAGATGCTGGCTTTCTGCCAGCAGCCGCGAGGATTTTTCCTGCAGATCGGGATTATTATAATTGTTCTTTTTCAAAATATTTTCTACATCAGTAAACAAATCATTCACCAAGGCATAGGTGCGGGGCGCATATTTCTCGGCATCCATATCCTTTGATTCCTGAATGAGGATGCGCACTTCGCCCAGCAATTTATTGCGAATGGCCTCAAACTGCGCCTGGTGATATAGATTCAGTAGCTGAGCGATCTGCTGCTCGGATTTTTCCGGAACACTCTTCCGGAAACGCAGGGCTAGCTGTTCAAGCTCATCCTGTGCCTTTTGATAGTAGTCAGGCGCAAAATCTTCTGCACTGCTCCCAATGGCCTGCTCCCGGGTTTCCAGAACGCTCGTGAAATAAGGCAATACTTTTTCCGCATCGCTATACAGATCTCTTAATTTTGACAGCAAAGCTTCCGCATCTCCCATCTGCGACTCGCTGAGGCTGTCTCCTACGGCTGCTGCTTTTAAGTTATCATATTGCTGTTTATAATTGAAATATTCATCGGGGAATAGAATATTGCCCCGACTTATACGAATGGTGACCAGCAAATTTTCTATTTTGAGCAGCGCCTGCGATTCCCGGGCCGCCGCCAGGGATGTCAGGGCCAATACAATTATTATCATCAAATTTATAGCAAATCTCATTACAATCCTCTTTTGAATCTATGCAATATAATACAAAGTAAATGTTAACTAAAGTGAAAATATTTAGCAAAAAACGTATGTTATGCATGGGAAAATGATCTGTATTTATTGGCGATAATCCCTCTCCCAAAGAGAGAATTCATTCTTAGCACTATTTTAGTCAATGAGGAATCAATCATATTGTTGTGTGGTGAAGCCCATCTTTTATTTTTCTTTACTTTTTTACAGCGGTTTTTTATCTTAACCAAAATTTTTCTGTATTAATTGGATAATTATTAAATCGGAGGATTTACTTTATGGAAACCGCCAAACGCAGCCTCCCTTCGAATGCGTACCGGACCCTCAAACCCGGAGAGGAATATACGCCTGTGGTGCCCGCCGGAGAGATACTGCCGGAAATCACCTCCTATTCGGTGCTTTGGGGTATTTTCTTTTCCATTTTATTTTCAGCCGCTGCCGCCTACCTTGGACTCAAGATCGGCCAGGTTTTTGAAGCCGCTATTCCCATTGCGATTCTTGCCGTGGGTATTTCCACAATGACCAAACGCAAAAATGCACTGTCAGAGAACGTGATCGTTCAGTCCATCGGAGCTGCTTCTGGTGTGGTGGTGGCCGGCGCAATCTTTACCATTCCCGCTATCTATATCCTAAATTCCGAAGGCGTCATCGAAAATCCCGCAAATTTCTGGCAGATTTTTTTATCTTCCCTGTTTGGCGGATTTTTGGGGATTCTGTTTCTCATTCCTTTTCGCAAGTATTTTGTAAAAGAAATGCATGGGGAGTTTCCTTTTCCCGAAGCAACGGCCACTACCGAAGTATTGATCGCCGGCGAGAAAGGCGGCGATCAGGCAAAAGTATTGGTTTCATCCGCAATCGTAGGCGGAATTTACGATTTCATTGTGGGAACCTTCGGCCTCTGGAAGGAAACTTTTTCCACCAAAGTTATTCCCGGCTTCACTTATCTCGCCGATAAACTGCGGCTGGAATTCCGGTTAAACATTGGCGCTGCAGTATTGGGACTGGGCTATATCATCGGGCTTCGTTATGCCGCCATCATTGCTGCCGGTTCTTTTTTATCCTGGTTTGTGCTCATTCCCGTCATCGGGTACGTGGGGAATGGACTGCCCCATATTCTCGGATCCACCGCAACCGGCCTGATCAGCAGCATGAATGCGGAGGAGATTTTCGCGAATTATGTTCGGCATATCGGTATCGGCGGTATCGCCATGGCCGGCATCATCGGTATCATTAAGTCCTCAAAAATTATCGGCGGCGCTTTTAAGCTGGCCTTTGAAGAGATCTTCCAGGGCAAGGCGCTCGGCGGCGATTCCGATGTCCGCACCCAAAAAGATGTGACAATGAAGAATGTGGTCATGCTCATCGGGCTGGTCGTGGTTCTTATTTTCATCTTCTTTCAGTTCCTGGTTGTCCACAATGTTTATTTTGCAGTCGCCGGTTTGCTGATTGCGGTCATCATCGCTTTCCTGTTCACCACCGTAGCGGCCCGCGCCATCGCCATTGTCGGAACCAACCCGGTATCAGGAATGACTTTAATGACCCTGATTCTTTCCTCGATCATTCTGGTTCAGATCGGTCTGAAAGGAAGCTCGGGAATGGTTTCGGCGCTGGTAATCGGCGGCGTGGTTTGCACCGCTCTGTCGATGGCAGGCGGTTTCATCACCGACCTAAAGATTGGTTACTGGCTGGGGACCACCCCGCGAAATCAGGAGCGCTGGAAATTCCTGGGCACACTGTTTGCCGCTGCCTCCGTGGCTCTGGTCATCATGCTGCTGAATGATGTATACGGATTCGTGGGCGAAGGTGCACTGGTTGCGCCCCAGGCAAATGCCATGGCAGCGGTCATCAAACCGCTGATGAGCAATCAACCTGCGCCCTGGATTTTCTACATTGCCGGCGCTATTTTCGCGCTAACCCTGGAAATGATCAACGTGCCGCCCCTGGCTTTTGCGCTGGGCATGTATATTCCCCTGGAATTAAATACCCCGATCCTTCTGGGCGGTTTGATTGCCCATCTGGTTTCCCGCAGCTCAAAAGACGAAGCGGTGAATAACGCCAGGAGAGAACGGGGAACGCTCATCGCCTCCGGTTTTATAGCCGGCGGGGCCATCATGGGCGTTGTCAGCGCCGGGCTTAAATATTTCAAATTCAATTATGAAGACTTCGGCTGGATCTGGCCGCACAGCAACGGCGCAGAATACCTCTCCATTGTCATGTTCCTGTTCATTTTCTTCTATCTGTATTTCAGCTCGAAAAAGATAAAGAAATCCAGTTAATTATAACTTAATTCAGCCTTTTCAAAAAGCCTTTCGGTTTGCATCCCGG
>JARRQT010000178.1:21138-25351 GCA_037381445.1 Calditrichia bacterium | reverse complement strand
TCTTCTCTTCTCTCCTCTTCATTCTTTCTTCATTTATGAATAATAACATTCCGCCGGATTTGAGAGCCGGAGAGTCTGAATGAAAGCCCTAAGGAAGCACAGGAATTCGCTTGATTTAAGTGCCGGCTTAAAATCATTAGATAAAGTTTTAAATAATTACTGTTTCAAATTTCCAATAAATTCAGGGGAGGGTATTTCCAATGCTATTTTCTAAAGGATATTTCAGATGGATGCTGGTGCTCGCGTTCTCTGCCGGATTTTTGTTTCTGAACGGCTGCGCCGGCACACGGGGTCCTCAATATAAAGCGGTGACGGTGCCGCAGATCATCAAGTGGAGCAAGGAAGGAATCGCTTCTTCCACTATCATCAAGAGAATGCGCAGGTCTCATACGGTCTATCGATTAAAGGCCGATCAGCTTGCTCAATTGAAACAGGAAGGGGTTTCCGACTCAGTTATCAATTATATGCAAAAAACTTATCTCAGTGCTGTGCGCCGGAATCAAGCTCTGGAAGACTGGGCATACTGGTGGCCGGGATGGGACGGCTACTGGTACGGCGGCCCGGCTTTCGGATGGCCATACGGATACTGGGATTATGAAGATTGGGGTGACGGAGATTAATTAGCTCCTGCAAAAGAAGCAAAATGCGACAAAGGGAAAACGCTGCAGATTCAAATTATCAAATCTGCAGCGTTTTTTAATCCGGGGAGGACTTCTCAAATCGCTATTCCACCATATTTTTTCTGAAAGGCGAACCTGGATACTATAAATTGCATTTAAAATATTACCGGCAGACAATTGCCGGCAACGCTTTATGCAGAAGGGAATTAAGTGAACGGGGAATTAATTCTTATAGCTGATGATGACGAGCAGTTGAGGAACCTGATTACAAGAATACTCCGGGGAGCTCAATATGACGTCATCGCGGCGAAGAACGGCATTGAGGCCGTCAATATATTCAGTAAATTTCAGTCCAGAATTCATCTGGTGCTGCTGGATGTTTTTATGCCCAAAATGGGCGGAATAGAGACATATGTGACCTTGAGGCAAATCAGGCCGAATGTGAGTGTTATCTTTATTACCGGCAGCGGCGAAATGACGGAAGCCTGGAAAAACTTGGGCAAGGGGGCTTACGATTTCATTCAAAAACCGTTTGATGCGAAAATACTGCTGGCAAAAGTCAGAGAGATATTATCTTCGCAGGGATCGAAATTAAATCAGCCGGAATGATTTTCAGGTTGCAATATAAAAAGATATTTGTCCACGGAAACAAGACGAAAATTTCTAATAATCTCAGCGGCGGCGGCACAGCAAGCTGTTAACACGCCTGAAAACGGCATCAAACATGTTTTCGGTCAACAGGCCGGTGAATGTATTTCTCTGGCTTGGATGATAGCAGCTGAGAAGCATGGTTCCATCCTGCAGAGTGATTTCTCGGCCATGTTGAAAATGGGGTTTGGGCCGGAAGGGGCCGAAGCCTGCCTTTTCCAGCATAACCAGAGTTTGCGAGAATGAGATCTGTCCCAGGCAGAGTATGATTTTCAGATTTTTAAGCAGTTCCTTTTCCCTCAAAAGATAGGGGAGACAATTATCATATTCCGAATGCAGCGGCTTGTTGGCGGGCGGTGCGCACCGCACCACGGCACTGATATAGCAATCGGTTAACTTCAGACCATCATTAATATTCCGGGACTCCGGCTGACTAGCAAAGCCGGCCCGGTGTAGTGCCCGAAACAGCCAGTCTCCGCTGCGATCGCCGGTAAATACCCTTCCCGTGCGGTTCCCGCCATGGACGGCGGGCGCCAGGCCAATAACCCACAGTCCGGCGGCAGGATCGCCGAAGCCCGGCAGCGGACGTCCCCAGTAGTCCCAATCCATGAAGCGGCGGGTCTTTTCTCTGGCAACCTTTTCCCGCCATTCAACCAGTCGCGGGCACTTCCGGCATTTTGAGACCGTATCATGAAGCTTTTGAAACGGCAGATCATTCGGTTTATTCATCGGTATATTTTATATGAAAGGTCTAACGATCGTATTTTTAATTGCTTGAAACAAACTGTAATGGTTCAGTTTTTTTGAGCTCTATTTCCTCAGATAACAGAAGTCTGTAAAATTATTACAGAAGTCCCCAGCGTTTCCGCAAAAACCACTCCACGCTCAACAGAAAAATCACCGCAATCAGCCAGTATATCTTATTCCACAGCACATGTTCGATACTGGACATATGAATCTGTTTTTTGAAGCGAAATTCGCCCAAATGGCGGAGGAATTGCCGGGCGGAAAAGGACTCGCCGCCACTCTGCATGGCGATTTCGTGCATCAGCCTGGGATTCGCCTCCACATCCTGCATCTCCAGTTCCAGTTCCTGAATGACAAATTTACCCCGGGCGCTGCCAATATTTCTCTCGCCTCGTCTGGCGGTCAGCGCATATTCATAAGTGCCGGGGGGCAGTCCGGCAGTGCGGTAATTATAAAAACCACTTTGATTTACAAGCACATCATTCTGCTGGTAATTTTCCGAACTGATAACAATGCTCACTTCCGCATCATTCACCGGCTTATAGAATTCATCCATCACTTGACCCGAAAACTCAACCGGCTCCCCTGCCCTGTAAATCTCCTGTGAAGGATGAATCTGCAGGCGCTGGATATCCTCCCGGTTCACCAGCCATTTTATCGACCGGTCCATGAAATCCCGAAAAAAGCCGTCACGCCGGGCATCATCCTGAAGCTGGAAATGCCATCCTCCGAAGTTGGCGGCCGCCAGTACCAGCGATTTTACATCCTGATTGACGGAGGCTGTCAGCACCGGGTAGGATGACAAACCGGCCTGATCTCTCAGCAGAATGGTGCTCCCCTCTTTCAGCCGCAGGCTCCTGCCATAAGCGGTTACAGGCGGCAGCTCTTTCCAGAGCATTGTCAACTGCGAGATATTCTCGTCCAGTCGGGTGACGGGATGGAGCCTCCCCCCCGGTGTCAATGAAACAATCACATTTTCATCGGGGACCAGTCCCGAAGCGGGATTAAACGGCAACATGGAATTGTAAGGTGATAATTTTGAAAGACTGGTTTCGCGCGTAAGCATGAAATAGCATGGAATCTTCTTCTTCTGAATCATTGAGAATATGCGGTTCACCTGCGCGTCACTGCTTCGGGCGGTCGGGAAGCCCAGGAAGATAAATACATCCTGTGAGTCCAAGGGGGCAGTCTGCAGATCTCCCTGATAATATTGACCGGTATTTTTTTCCGTCAGAACGGTGGTCTCTGCCGTGGGAAGCTGGTGTAACGCAAATATCAGCATTCTTTCATCAAATGAGGGAGCGCCGGAAATCAGAAGCGCCTGGACTTTGCTCTTCAGCACATTGATCAAAAATGAAGACCGATTATTTTGATCCGTAATTTCATCTTTCTGCGGTCCCACCTCCACCGTGTAACGAAACTGACCCGGTTTGCCGGCATGCAGGTCAAATTTCACTTTTTGCTCGAATCCGCTGGCGGGAAGCCTGACTGTCTTTGCTTCAATCAGTCTCTTATCATCCCGCAAAGATACAATCATTTCTCCTCCCTGAAATCCCCGCTGCATCACGCTCACCTCCACCGGCACATTATCCCCGGCATAGGCCACTCGGCTGGCCTGCACCCCGGTTATCCGGATATCTTTCTGCGAGACGCTGTCGCCGACAGCAACAGTATAGATGGGAACGGGACTGGTTGCTGCCGATTGCAGCGGATTCGCGCCCTGGTTAAACTGGCCATCGGACACCAGCACAATTGCCTGCAGATTCTGCTGACTCAGACTGTCGGAGATGTTTTCCAGCGCCCTGGAAATATTGGTTTGAGATCCGGCAAAGCCGAGCGTATCGTTGCTGTAGCGATGCAGTTGGTTGTCAAAAGTAAATACCCGTACATTTAGACTGTCGGAGTACCTGTCAAAACGGGCATTTTGAAGGATATACTTCACCGAATCCGCTCTTTCCCCAGAGCCTTCCCTGATTTTCATGCTTTTCGAATTGTCCAGCAAAACAGCCAGGGTCGGAAGAGACTGCTTTTCGTAAACCATCTGCAGCACCGGCTGCAGCAACAGAAAAAGGACGATCAGCAGTGCGGCGGTACGCAGGGCAATCAGCAGCCAGCGGCGAAAACCGGACAAAGGGGGCAAAGTGCTGCGGTAATAAAGAATGGCGAGTATCAACAAAATCCATCCTGCCAGAAAAAAA
>JARRQT010000178.1:19169-21078 GCA_037381445.1 Calditrichia bacterium | reverse complement strand
AAACAACTGTTTTATCATGCTAACCCCTCAGGACCTCACCCAGTTTCATGGCCGGATGCGCATTGAGCTCCAGGCTGCTCCGTTCTCCGCGAATCAGGTGCTCATAGCCGGCTCTGGCAATCATGGCGGCGTTGTCCGTGCAGTATCTCAGCGGCGGGAAATGAACATTCAGATTGAATTTTCCGCCCTCTTCCCGCATCCATTTCCGCAAAAGAGAATTGGCGGCCACCCCACCGGCCAGGGCGATATCGCGAATCTGGTAGGTCCGTGCGGCCTCCACCGTTTTCTTAACCAGGACCTCCACGGCCGCACTCTGGAAAGAGGCGCAAATATCATTCAGGTGATCCGAAAGTTCCTTTTCTTCCTTTTCCTGAATGAAGTTCAGCACCGCAGTCTTTAATCCGCTATAGCTGAAAGCGAAGTCCCCGCTTTTTAACATGGCCCGTGGGAAATTGACATAGGCATGATCGCCTTGCACGGCGCGTTTGTCTATTTCCGGTCCTCCGGGATACGGCAGGTTCAGCAATTTGGCCACCTTATCGAATGCCTCACCGACGGCGTCATCCCGGGTCTCACCCAGGATTTTATAATTCAGATGGTCTCTCACCAAAACAATCTGAGTATGACCTCCGGATACAACCAGCGCGATAAAAGGGAGCAGAATCTGATTGCCTTCCAGAAAATTGCCGTAAATATGCCCCTCGATATGGTTCACACCGACAAAGGGGATATCGAGCGCCAGGGAGAGACCTTTGATATAATTTACCCCCACCAGCAATGCTCCGATCAGCCCCGGTCCGTTGGTGACTGCAAATCCATCCAGTTGCTCAAAACCGACCTTGGCGGTGTTCAGCGCTTCATTCACGATGGGGATTATCTTTTTCAGATGGGCCCGGGAAGCCAGCTCCGGTACCACACCTCCAAACTGCAGATGCACCATCTGGGAAGAGATCACATTGGACAATACCGCATCTTCTGTAATCACCGCTGCCGAGGTTTCGTCGCAGCTGGTTTCCACGCCCAATATATAATTAAAATCTTTTTTCACCGAATTATCCCCTCCTATTCCGTCCGTTTCCTCTGAACAATCAACTCAAATTCGGGCGGACGGGTTTCCATGTAAAGCACATTGGCCTCTGTGATCAAATCTGCCTTCACCTCTTTCACTCCCGGGGACCATTCCTTGCGAAAGTCAATTACGATTTTGAAATCATTGGCCTCCAGATCCGCCAGTATTTTTTCGCCGCCCTTCACATAAATCGTTGCTGTTGAAGGCAGCGGAACCACCTGCAGAGTAGGCGGCACATTTATCACCGTCACCGGCACATTGGGAATTTCCTTTTCAGCAAGCCGCTGGATATCAAATGTGACATTGACGACTTCCGGCACATACCGGGCATAGTAATCCGAAAACTGTTTGATAGGAATTTTCCGCGTAAAAGCCTGGGCGGCATTTTTAAACTCTTTCTGCTGAGTGAAAATCTCATCCAGCTTTTTAAACATGATGGCCGGCCCGGTAACCAGCACGGAATCCGGCTGCGCCTTTGCATCAACAAGGATATAACCGGGCGGAGTTTCCAAGTGGTAATTCACTTTAACAGGGATTTTCTTTCCTTCCTTTTTATCCAGATCCACAGCCAGAATTCGCGGCCGAATGATGGACTTGACTCTCACATCCAGTTCCGCCGGATAATTCACATACTCAGGGTGCTGGGAGAGATCCAGTTCCATGTGGCGCGGGGCATCCGACAAATCCACCTGATAATACACACGATAAAAGTGCAGGCGCAGCAGGTCAGTCCCCTTTCCGGAAAACTCAATGCGCACATCGGTGGATTCCGGATAGACAAAGGTCATGTCGGGATTCAGATTGATATAGTGGATGGGCACATCGATATCATATTCGTAA
>JARRQT010000178.1:0-19159 GCA_037381445.1 Calditrichia bacterium | reverse complement strand
CCTTCCCAAAATAAACAACATGATAATTATAAGGGAAACATGTTTTGATCCCCTGGTTTATTTTAATTTCAACTGTATTTCAGGATAACCTGATCCCCCACTCCCAGATTCAGCGCTGCGGCGGCATTGCCCTGGTTCTGCGAGATCTGCAGGAATCCGATGCTGTCCCACAACGCGAGCAGCTGTCCCTTGCCGGCCTCGCCAAAAGTATTTTTAATGCCATATAAAAAGCCTTGTTTCAGGCGGATTTTGATATTCTGGGGATCGCCAAGCTTCTGTAGATCACCCTTGGAAAAATTAAGAATCAGATTCCCGAAGTGATCCACATGCAAAATTTTCAGCAGGCACTCGCCGGGCGAAAGCAACTGGAATGGCTCATAAAAGGAAACAATTTCGGAAACCTTTTTTCCGAAATCCGAGGGATTTTCGCCATTGGCAATCCGCACTGCTGCCGGAGCAAAAATGTCCCTTCCGTGGAATGTCGAACTTATTTTAATCCCAAACAATTTTTCATCGATTTCCCAAGCGCGGAAAGAATGCTCTCTGGTGATAAAACTGAAAACACCGTTATCGGGCGCGATAAAAAAATAATCGCCCATTTGAACCACCAGTCCCTTGCGCCCGGTGCCTACACCGGGATCCACAACAATTAGGTGGATCGTGTCCCCGGGAAAAAGGTGAGCATAATTCAGAAGCGTATAGGCAGCCTGCCGGACATTATAAGGTTCAATGTTATGGGAAATGTCCACAATGGTGGCATCCGGAACGCCGCTCAAAATAACGCCCTTCATCGCGCCGACATACCCGTCCTCGGTTCCAAAATCGGTCAATAATGTGATAATCGGTTTTCCGCTTTTCATATTCATCTCTGGCAATGGGGACAGAAAAAGGTTGAACGGCTGTTCTGCACAATTTTCTCGATCGTTTTTCCACACCGGTAACAGGGCTGTCCGGCCCGCTGATAGACCTGCAAAAAATTCTGATTATCGCCGCTTGTTCCATCCACGGTTCGATAGGCTGTATAGGTAGTTCCAAAACGATCGATCGCCGAATTCAAAATCCTGAGAATGGAAAAATATAACCTTTCCGATTCTCTTTTACTCAGTTCATTGGCCCGCCGGAAAGGACTGATTCCAGCATCAAACAAAGCTTCACTCGCATAGATGTTCCCAATACCGGCAAGAATTTTCTGATCCATTAAAAAAGATTTAATATTCATCTTTTTTAAATTTAATAATTTCCTGAAGTTAATTAAAGTAAAATTTTCTTTGGTCGGATCGATTCCCAGCCCGCTAAAATCCGGCGGCTGGTGATAGAGATAAATCTTGCTGAATTTCCGCACATCCTGAAAATAGAGATGCCGCCCCTCATCAAAAGTGAACCTGATGTGAATATGCTGCGGGTAGGAGGATAGCTGCCTGTCACGAATAAAAACGCCGGACATCCCCAGATGAAAAACCGGGAAGACATCCTCCGCCTGCCAGTAGAGGAATTTTCCGTACCGGCTTACGGATCTGATAATTTTGCCCGCCAGAGATTTTGCGAATTCGTTTGCGGATATATTTTGGAAAATAATGGCAGGGGAAGCTTCAACTTCGATGATCCGTCGGTCAAGATATGCGGCACGAATCTGTCTGGCGATGGTTTCCACTTCGGGAAGTTCAGGCATAGAAAATCCTTTTCAAAAAAACAGGTTTTAAATATAATGGAGAAACAGGGGCTGGCAAAATTGAAAACAATTATTTAGAGTTTGTCAATCGGATTGTCTTCGATTCCGGGATGCTATTTTTATCATCTTCTTCAGCCCCGTTATTTTCCGGAATCATCGGGATAGTATACGAGGCAATTGTTCTTTTCCGACCAGCGAACAAAAGTCTCTTCCGTCAGGTCGGCTGCATAAATCAGATGACTTCTGCAATGATTCCGACAGTCGCCATTCCCGAAACCTGGAATAGGCTCTTTGCCCCCGGTGAATTTTCTGACTGCCTGATGCAAACGGCATTCTTCGTGGCTCCCGGGAAAAAGAAGAACTCGCCTGATTTCGAAAATAGGATTCGCCGTCAGGTAATCGATGTGCCAATGGATATTCTTATCCCGGCGCAGATGCCGCTGAATCCGCTTCAGAAGGGACCGCTGATGACTTCCGGTATAAATATAATCGCCTGCGGCAAATTCCCGCGCGCCAAAGCGTCCGACGCTTAATATGGCTTCCCGATTAAGCCTGAGAAAAAGCTGATAGCACCCTTTTTGCAGGTTATTCTCATCACCGGATTTATTGAGATCATTGATTATTTGCATTGTTTGAATATTACGGTTTGGCGACTGACACTCGCAGATTCATCCGCCAAAACCCAATTGCGTCAGCGATTTTCTTTTGCTCCTTCACATTGAATCCTTAAAAATTGCCAAGTTTCTGAATCAAATACCTGATGCGCATAATTCTCTCGGCATTGTGTTGCCCATCCAGTCCGGAGAGTTCATCCTTTAATCTGAAAATGAGATCGTTTGCGGTGATGGCAGGATAATAAAGGACACGGTCATTGGGGAACTTGCGCGGATTGATAAGATATTTATTCTCTAAATCCGTAATATTTTCCTGAAAAACCATATACGTTAACAATGGCTGGGAATGCTGGTCCTGATAGGTTGAATACCATTCTGTTGGCATCAATCCCGGCTGATCCCATAGAAACTGCATCATGCGAATTTCATCATCCGTCATGTCCAGGCTCACGTATCTGTTCTCTTCCTTTTTCCTGAGCAGATATCCGTAGCGTCCGTAAATCTTGTTTGCCAGGTACGCCGCGGCTGCCAGTGAACCAAGCGGAAAATACCGTGACCGGCCCATCAGGTATTCCTGATATTCCTGAACATTTACGGGGACATACAGGGAACTTGTGCGGTAATCAATTCCAAATGTGGTTTTAATGGGAGATGGTGTATTCCAGTCTATGTCGGGGACGCTGAGTGTTTCTTCTGAAATGGACTCCCAGGGTGCGAAACTGACCTCAGCCTGAATCCGGTGCCGATGCTCGAATGCCCAGTTTTGCAGTAATTGTTTCGTATCAAGAGGCAGCCAGAAAAATCTGGGAGAAATGAAAGGACTGGGCAATTTAAGCGTCAGGCGAGTTGAATCCGGCATTTCACGCCCCAATCCACCGATGCCAAACCTGGGGCTGTTCTGCGCCGGCGCCAAGTCAATCCCAATCAGTAAAAATACACCCAATATAAATACAATCCGAATTCTTCCCGCCATTGCTGCCTCCTTTACATAATCTCCACCGGATCCACATCAATGGAAAGCTTAACCGGCCATTTTTTCACTTCCGGATTCTGATAAAGGCCTTTCTTTACCAGGTAACGCAGCATACTCATTGAGGCATCTTTTTCCTTATCCTGTTTCACCAGAAGATAATAACGATAGATGTTTTGAATTCTGGCAATCGGTGCCGGCGACGGCCCCAGTATAGAAAATAGCTGCTGTTCATTCGCTTTCCTTAAGAAATTTCGCACCACTTCACTATACTTCTGAACTTCGCTCAAGTTCTTTCCTTCCACTCTGATAAGCATGATTCTGGAAAAAGGAGGATATTTAAGCGACTTGCGGCTCTCTATTTCTTTAATAAAAAAATTCAGATAATCATGTGTTAAAAGATATTGAAATATGTAATGGGATGGGTCGAATGTCTGCACCACCACCTCTCCGCTGCTCGCTCCCCTGCCCGCCCTTCCGGCGGCCTGCGTGAGTAATTGAAACACCTTCTCGGTGGAACGGAAATCAGGAAAATGAAGGCCCTGGTCCGCAGATACAATCCCAACCAGAGAGACGCGCTTGAAATCCAGCCCCTTGGCAATCATTTTGGTGCCTACCATGATATCGGCCTCACCGGAACGGAATTTTTCAAGTATCTCCAAATGGCCGTTTTTCCCTTTGGTGGTATCCTGGTCCATTCGCAGGGTGGAGGCGTGAGGAAATTTTTCCAGCAGCACCTCTTCCATGCGCTGGGTCCCGATTCCCCGGAACAGGATTTCCATTCCCTGGCAATCGGGGCATAGGTTCGGCGCGCCTTCCTGATATCCGCAGTAATGGCAGACCATCTGCCGGTTTTTTTGATGAAAGGTGAGCGTAATATCACAATTGGGACATTTTGCGACATAGCCGCAGTCTTTACAAAGGATAAAGGGTGAATATCCCCGCCGGTTTTGAAGTATCATGATCTGGTCGCGGGTAAGAAGCCGTGATTCGATCTTGAGTTCCAGATTTTCCGAGATGACCGGCTGCTCGCCGCCCCGCTTCCATTCCTCACGCAAATCAACGACAGAAATCCGGGGCAGTGATCGCGATTCGATTCTTTTCATGAGCTGAAAATACTCAAACTGCCCCTGTCGTGCATTGTACAGGCTCTCGAAGGAAGGCGTTGCGGATCCCAGAACCACGACTGCATTATTCAGCCGCGCGCGATAGATCGCCACATCACGGGCATGGTAGCGGGGCTGGGCATCGCTTTGTTTATAACTTGATTCATGTTCTTCATCCACTACCACCAATCCAAGATTTTGCACCGGAGCAAAGATGGCAGAACGAGCCCCGATGACTACATCGAACTCGCCCATCTGTACTTTGTGCAGTATTTCCCGCCTTTCGCCAGCGGAAAGCCTGCTATGCAATATACCAATCCGGTCTTTGAAATAATGCTGAAAACGAGCCATCGTCTGGGGAGTTAAAACAATTTCGGGAATCAGCACAATGGCCTGCCTGCCCTGCTCCAGCACTTTACGAATCAACTCAATGTACACCTGGGTTTTCCCGCTGCCGGTGATCCCATGCAGAAGGAAGGTATTGAATTTCATTTCTTCAAGGTAAGCAGAGGCCTTATCAATAAATTCCTGTTGATCTTCTGTTATGACAATATCGGGCGGCGGTTCATGATAGGGCATGTGGAATGACCTGTGCAGCGGGCGGCTTTCCAATTCGACCAGATCCAGACTCAGCAAACGGTTTACGGCAGCGCGGGTAAAACCTTTTGCTTTCAGGTCCGACATTGAAAGCCAACCCTTACCTTCCAGATAATTGAATAAATCTTTCGTTTTTGCAGACCGTCCTGACATTAATTTCTCATAATTTTGCCGGACCGCTTCAGAACGGTCATCCCGAAGAATTAAGCGAATGAAATCTTCCGTCTTAAACTTCTCTTTGATTTCCAGGCTGGAATATCGTCTTTCGATCAATCCGCTTTTTTCCAATTCCAGCAAAACGGAGCGGAGCGTGGTGCGTTTGATACTCTTATTAAGTTTATTTTCAGCGATTTCGCCGCCCATAGGTATCTGTTCCAGGATCTGATGTTGCGTCAGGGCAAGGTTATCGGGAGGAGGAATTTCCGTTCGTCTGAGAAGTAATTTCGAGTTGCCAACATTCAGACCAGACTGGACCAGCCGGTAGGCTTCTCCCAAATGGCAGATATAATAATCGGAGATCCAGCTCAGTAACCCGATCATTTCTTTTGAAACAACAGGCTGTGGATGCACGATATCGCGGATGGGCTTGATGCCATTATTTTCGAGCTCGGGGGATATCTCGCCGAGTTTTTCAATGACGATCCCGGAAACAAATCTTTTGCCAAAGGGCACGATAACCTGCATTCCCGGTTCGAGAGAATTTTTCATATCTTCCGGGACCGAATAGGTAAAACCGTCATCGTTTGGGATGGACAGGATAACTCTTGCATAGCTGGACATAAGCATCTTTTCAATCTTTTATCGGCAAAGAATTTAGTGACAACGCCCTTTAATTTAAAGAACAATTTTTTACCAGACAAGGACGCGTTCGCCATCCGTGCAGGAAAAATGTTTTTGAGTCCAGTGAATAGTGATTCCGACAATTTAGTCGTTTTAATTACACAGGGGGCGGATTCAGTCCAGAGCGGCAGGGATTATTTGGGGGAATGCAAAACCCCGGATAAGCATATAAAATTTATATAACAAGATCCGGGGCAGCGTGTATCGCTTTAAATGCAATTACATCATTATCACCGGTGAGGATACTCCGAGAGGCTGTATCTCTTCGCTGGCAGATTGCGGCCTTCGATACGCCAGGTTACAACTGATCGATAAGTTCCAGACTGCGTTTCAGATTGGTTTTCACAATCTCGGTTACACCATCAATCAAATCATATATTCTGGAATCAAGGATATTGTAATACACCTTTAATCCGTCTTTACGGGCGGAGACAATCCCGGCCTCCTGCAAAATTTTCATGTGGCGGCTTAAATTGGACTGCTCCAGGTCCAGCGCGGGATAAATATCACAATTACACTTCTCTCCGTTTTTTAGGAATTCCAGAATTCTGATACGGTTGCCATGTCCGAGTGCGCTCAAAAGGTCTGCTTTCAGATCGTAGATTTTGTTGTCCATAATTCACCTTTTTATTAAATGATTAATCATTCATATTATAATACTTTTTACAAGTAATAATCAAGAGAAATAAATATTTTATTTCTTGATAACAATTTTAATGATGCACTAATTCATGCATTATATAATCTTTTTTGTGCATGGTCTTTGAGAATTATTTCTTAATTTCGGAGAAGGTTTTTAAATTCTCTCCCCGTATTTGAAGGAATTCGGAAATAATTCTTATCAGCGTGAAAATAATTGGGTTGTGGAATGAAGGGGAAATATTTAAAACGAGCGGCTGTTTTCTCCAAAATAAAAACCCCGCACAGGTTCGTTCGGGGTATTTGTGAGCCCGGAAGGATTCGAACCTTCGACCAACGGCTTAAAAGGCCGCTGCTCTACCAACTGAGCTACGGGCCCGTAAAAGGCACGGCAAATATAGAAAGAAATGATAAGTCTGTCAAGCTAAAAAACACTTTTAATCTTAACAAATCGTGATAATTATGGGGATACATTTGGCTTCAAAATCATCTTTTTGATTTTCCACTTTACTGTATAAAAAGACAATATCGGCAGGTTGCACTGAGTGAAAATTATAAACATCATCGGGAGGCGTTTTGCTTTGAATATTTTGGGGGAATGCATAATTTATAATAAGTATTAAAAAACGGAGGGCTTTCCATTATTCGCTGGAGAATTATTGTGTAATTCGAACCGGAAAATATGGGAAATGGCATCAATGCTTTGAAAAAAATCATCAAACATCTTGAAGAAAACCTGGAATGGCCGTCTATCAAAGTCTACCGTGGATTCATCGGAGTTGAAGAAAACAGGTGCGAGGTGGAAACGAACTTCCCATCGCTGGAAGCCTATGAAAAATCCTGGCAAAAATGGGGCTCCAGTCCGGAAAGTAAAAACCTCGCAGAAAAATATCACCAGCTGGTCCAAACCGAAAAAATTGAAATATTGCAGATTGTCACCTAAAACGCGGATTCAAATACTTTTTAAAACTACGTCTGCCACCCGGAAGCCCTGGCATATTAAATCGGATCGGCTGGAAATACCAGAAAGAGGTTTTTCATATTTTTCAGGCGAGCTTCTTTTTCTTAAAAGGTTGATTTTATTCTTTAACAACCCAGACTTTTACTTTTACCTCAACCTCCGGATGCAGCTTTAAAGGAACAGAATAGATGCCCAGAGCCTTGATCGGTTCATCCAATACAATTTTCTTACGGTCAATTTCGTAGCCCTGTTGTGTTAACGCTTCGGCGATATCCTGGTTGGTAACCGAACCAAACATTTTATCGCCTTCACCCACGCTCACTGCCAACGTAACGGAAACATTTTCCATTTTCTTGGCCAGTTGTTCCGCTGCTTTTTTCTCCTTGTTCAGGCGAACCATTTTTTGGCGCTGTTCTTCTTCGATCATTTTTACAAAATTGGGCTTTGCCGGATAGGCAATTTTTTTGGGTATCAGATAATTCACGGCAAATCCGCGTTTCACTTCAACCGTCTCACCTATTTTTCCAAGCTGGTCATAATCTTGACGAAGTATTATTTTCATTTTTATATACCTCTCTCATTTTCTTCACTTTGATGTTTTATCGTGGAATATCCGATACAAAGGGTATCAATGCCAGGTGACGAGCCCTCTTTAGGGCCTGGGCCAGTTGTCTTTGGTGCTGGTTGCAGTTTCCTGAAGTGCGACGCGGCACAATTTTACCCTGTTCAGTGAGAAAACGAACAAGACGTTTTTCATCGCGGAAATCAATAAATACATCGCCGCTTTCACAAAATCGACAGATACGTTTTTTTCTATGTAACATTTTTATTTCCTCTTATTTTTCAATTTTTATTCTTGTTCCGATTCTTCTTTTTTCTCGGTTTCTTCGGTTTCTTCAACTTCTTTAGCCTCTTCAACTTTGGGGGTTTCCGGCTCTGTATTTTCTTTGGATTCCGCCGGTTTGCTCACCGGAGGCCTGGTTTCCGAGATCTTCTTTTCCTCTGCGGGCGCTTCCGCCGACTCCGCAGTCTCAGCTGATTTCAATTTACCCGCATTCTTCGCACGCTGGATGAGTTCTTCCTTCTCAATGATATAGGTCATGAAACGCAGTACCCGATCATTGATGCGGTATTCATTTTCCAAAATCTGAGGAATATTCAGACGGCTGTTGGCGCTGAATTCAATTTCAACATAGAAACCGTGGGTGCGTTTGTTGATGGAATAGGCCAGACGCCTTTTCCCCCACCGGTCAATTTTTTTGATGATTCCGCCGTGGTCTTCGATCAACTGTTGTATGCGGCTGGCAACAGTGTCCACTTCATCAGGATTTTGCGAAATATCCACAATGAAGATGGTGCTATACAGTTTTTCCATGATACCTCCTTCGGTCTTTACGATCCCACCCTGAAGGTGGAATAGGATAAATAAATTTATTTAACTTGCGTCCCCTAAAATTGGGGCGAAAAATATAACAATATTTACAAATGAAGTCTATACTTTATTTTAATTTTTTATTTTCCTCAAAATAAAATGGCTCCGCGCTGCCATATATGCGAAGCCATTCTTTAACAAAATCAAGAACTGGAAGTTCATGCAATTCTGAAAACTTCCGACATATTATTTGATTAAAGGCGCGATAACCAGTGAAACCACTGACATCAGCTTGATAAGGATATTGAGCGATGGTCCCGCGGTATCTTTAAACGGATCGCCAACCGTGTCTCCAACTACAGCGGCTTTATGAGGATCGGATCCCTTGCCGCCATAGGCACCGCTTTCAATATATTTTTTTGCATTGTCCCATGCACCGCCGGCATTGGCCATAAAAATTGCCATCAGCACGCCGGAGACAGTCAGACCTGCCAGCAAACCGCCCAGCATATATTTATCATAGAAGCCGAAAAGCACCGGAATTATCACGGCGGCAAAACCCGGTATAATCATTTCGCGTATGGCGGCGTGGGTACTGATATCAACACAGCGCGCATGATCGGCGGTAGCTTTTCCTTCCATCAGGCCGGGAATTTCGCGGAACTGACGTCGTACTTCTTCGATCATGTTGAAGGCCGCCCTGCCCACTGCCCTGATAGCAAAACCACTGAATACGAAGGGCAGCATCCCCCCGATGAATAAACCGGCCATGACTCGCGGATTGGTGAGATCAATCGTCCGCACATGCGCCGTTTCCTGAAACGCGGCAAATAGCGCCAATGCTGTCAGGGCCGCTGAACCAATGGCAAATCCCTTTCCGATCGCAGCGGTCGTGTTCCCCACCGCATCCAGTTTATCGGTCCGTCCCCGGACCTCCTTGGGAAGATGGGACATTTCCGCAATGCCGCCCGCATTATCGGCGATCGGCCCGTAAGCATCCACGGCCAGTTGGATGCCGGTGGTCGCCAGCATTCCCAATGCTGATATTGCCACACCGTACAGTCCGGCATTCGCGTGACCGACCATGATAGCGAAAGCGAGGAGAATGAGAGGAATGCCGGTACTGAACATTCCAACCGACAATCCTGCGATGATATTGGTGGCGGCCCCGGTCTGCGAATCGCGCGCAATCCCCTGGGAGGGGTTTCTTGAATCGGAGGTAAAATATTCGGTGATTAAACCGATGGCAATTCCAACCGCCAGACCGGTAATCAGTGCTACAAAAACGCCGGTATTCGTGTAGGTTTTTCCGCTCAGTACAAAGCTTGAGGGCAAAAGGTAATGTATCAGAAAAAAGGCAGCAATAGCCATCAGAATTCCTGCCCCGAAGGTTCCCCGGTTCAAAGCAGCCTGCGGATTGCTCTCTTCCTTGGAACGAACAAAAACCGTCCCTATAATGGACATGATAATTCCGGTACCTGCGAGAACCAGCGGCAGCACCACCGCATTGATATGGATCAGCGCGCCAATAACCATGGTTCCGATGATTGAACCCACGTAAGATTCAAAAAGGTCGGCGCCCATTCCCGCCACGTCTCCCACATTGTCTCCCACATTATCCGCAATAACAGCGGGATTGCGTGGATCATCCTCGGGAATGCCGGCTTCCACCTTACCAACCAGGTCCGCGCCGACATCCGCTGCTTTTGTGTAGATGCCGCCGCCCACCCTGGCGAATAAAGCGATTGAACTTGCTCCCAGACTGAAACCGCTCAAAATGGGAAGTACCACCTCTTTTAAAACATTATCCTGCGCCCCGAAAAGCGCGGTGTAGACAATAAAGAGAAAGCTCAGCCCCACAACACCCAGACCCACTACGCCCATTCCCATTACGGAGCCACCTGAGAAGGCCACCTGCAGGGCGGTGTTGAGTTTTTCCCGGGCGGCATTTGTTGTGCGCATGTTGGCTGCTGTTGCCACACGCATCCCTATGAAACCGGCCAGCGCCGAACATCCGGCCCCGACGATAAAAGAGACTGCAACCAGCCGAACATATCCCGAATTGGCAGCCGCCAGACCAACCCCTACAACAACCACAAAAATAGCCAGAACACTATATTCACGGCGGAGAAAAGCCATTGCCCCATCCCGGATATGTCCCCCGATTTCGATCATTGTTTCAGTGCCCGGGTCCTGCCGGTATATCCACTTCGTCTTATACAGCGCATAAAAGAGAGCCAGAATCCCTGCCACCAAACTCAACCAAACCAACAGAATCTCCACTGAACATCCTCCTCCTTTATTGATCCAGAAAATTCCGATTATATCGACTCATTGTCAACCCGATTCCTTCTTCGATAAAAGACTCGACAGCGTCGACGGCATGTTTTAAAATAAGAGGTAAATCTTCCCGTTCTTTTGCAGTAAAAGGCGATAATACATAATCCACTGCATCTGAAAAGTTATCTCCGATTCCGATTCTCAAACGGGGAATCCCGCGGTCTTCAAGTGCATCAATAATTGAACGCAATCCCTTTTGCCCGCCATCGCTCCCGTATGGTCGAAGGCGTATTGTTCCAAATGGAAGATTGATATCATCTAACACGACCAACAATTTTGAATAATCATGAAAATTATATTCATCAATTAAAAAAGATACAGCTTCTCCGCTTAAATTCATAAATGTCAAAGGTTTTACAAACAAAATCTGATGGTCGTTAAAATAGCATGCGGATGCCTCAAAAGGGCCATTTCCCCTTTTAAACAAAACATCATAACGTTTTACCAGTTCATCCAAAACCATATATCCCACATTGTGGCGGGTCATTTCGTATTGCGGTCCCGGATTTCCTAATCCAAAGATAATATACACCTGGCATCCCAATAAAGAGAAAAATAATTTTGGCGAGATCTAAAATGAAGAAGGACTATCGAAATAGTCCTTCTTTTATCAAAAATATTAGTCTTCTTCTTCCTCTTTCCGGCCCCGGATAACTTCCGGTTCCTGCGGCTCTTCCGCGAGGAGTTCCTCTTCTGCTTCTTCCTCTTTTGCAACCCGGGCATGCTCAACCATGACAATGGTTTCTTCAGGATCGTCCAAAATACGGAAATTGGCGTGTTCCAGATCCTTCACCTGGATGGAATCACCGATCTCCAGGCCGGCAATTTCGATCTCGATCCGCTCGGGAATGTCTCTTGGAAAGCATTCTACCTGTAACTCTCGAATCAGATGTTCGAGTATTCCGCCTGCTTTTACGCCGGGCGCGGTTCCCTTTAGCACCAGGGGAACATCGATGGTAATTTTTTCATCCTGTTTTACGCCTTGAAAATCCACATGTAATACCGAGCCATTGATGGGGTGGTGTTGCAGATCTTTAACAATGCATTGCACCTGCTTTTTCTCACCCTCAACCTCCAGGGTCAGCAGGCCGTGGGAGTGGGACAGGAGGGTTTCAAACTCCTTGCCGTTTACCAACAGATGCTTATTGTCATCGTGGGCAGAATAGAATTCAGCAGGAATCAAACCGCCGGAACGGTATTTTCTGGCATACCCTTTTCCAATCTGATCACGTTTGCTGGCTTTTACTATGACTTCGCTCATAACTTCTCCTTAGGTATAATGATTAAAAAAATGCAAGTAGAAGTCCACTTGCATCTTAATCCTTTGACTCATCCAAGCTGGGGTGGGGGGATTCGAACCTCCGCATGCCGGGACCAAAACCCGGTGCCTTACCGCTTGGCTACACCCCAATTAAACAACCGGTTTTACGACATACACCCGGAAATGAGGAAATACACGGTCTTTTACTGCACTCACATCTTCATCTAATGGAAAAAGCCCGTACATCGCTGACCCGCTCCCGCTTAAGCTCACAAACCTGGCCCCGATCGCTTCAAGCTGCTGACGTATCCCGCTCAATTCCGGGTAATATCTTATTGCAATCTCTTCCAGATCATTAAAAAACAAACGATTCAGATCGCCAAGGGTTTGAACCCTCGAAATCAAGGCCTCAAATTTAACATCGCTTCCATATTTAGTCAAGCCTAATTCAAAATTTTTATAAACAAATGCTGTCGAAATATGTATTTCAGGATGAACAATCAGGACCTGATAATCTGCTAAAAAACGGATTGGCTGCACAATTTCTCCGCGGCCTCTCACGAAGGCTGCTTTTCCCAGAATAAAGAATGGTATATCCGATCCAACCTGAGCGCCGAGCTCCATTAATTGTCCGGCTGACAGACCCAGATCATAAAGTTCATTGATGGCTTCCAGGCAAATCGCTGCATTACTGCTTCCTCCCCCGAGGCCGGATCCCATCGGGATATTTTTGATGAGTTCGATTTCCACACCAGCGTTGATGCGAAATTTTTCTGCCATTAGTTGAAAAACGCGGAAGCACAAATTCTTCTCATCCACCGGCAAATCGGGATGGCTGCTCTGAATTTTTATTCCTCGGGGCCTCTTGCGAATCAGGATTTCATCGCACAGGCTTATTTCCTGGAATATCGATTCCAGTTCGTGGTACCCATCCGGTCGCTTTCCCACAATCCGCAGGCCAATATTTATTTTAGCATTTGATCGATATATTTTCAATGGGGGCCTTTCCGGTTTTTCAAATTCATCACCTCTATTCCATGCTTTTTCAGTTTTCTGAACATACTAATCCGGCTGATCCCCAGTTCCCGGGCAGTTGCTAATATTTTATAATTATTCTCTGACAGCGTGCGCAGGATATGCTGTTTTTCCTCATTTTCCAAATAAGCGGCCAGATCTCCCGCCCCATGGTTAGATTGCTGCTGCCGGGTAAGGTTTTCAATTTCGTGACGCATCAAATCGGTATCGATCTCGGCGGCATAGGTTTGAACCACCAGGCGTTCCATAAAATTTCGAAACTCCCTCACATTGCCCGGCCAGGCATACTCATATAAATCCTTCAGGGATTCGGGCCTGCGATTGTTTATCCTTTTATTATATTTTTTGCAGAAGAATGATAAAAAATGTTCGAACAGGAGAGGGATATCTTCCGGGCGGTCCCGCAAAGGAATCAGTTGAAAATTGACCACATTTAACCGGTAGTACAAATCTTCCCGAAACCTCTTCATTTCGACTGACTTCCGCAGATTTTGATTGGTTGCGGATATCAGACGGATGTCAACTTTTACAGGCTCAATTCCACCGATAATATCCACTTCGCCGGTTTCAATCACTCTCAGCAGTTTGGCCTGCAGCGGCAGGTCCAATTCCCCGATCTCATCCAGAAACAACGTGCTGCCGTTAGCCAATTGGATTTTTCCCCTTTTATCTTCGTAGGCATTCGTGAACGCCCCTTTCCGGTAGCCGAACATTTCGGTTTCGAGCAGATCTCCCGGAATTGCCGCGCAGTTGACTTTGACCATATTCCGTTCGTTTCTTTTGCTGAAAGCATGAATGAGCTGCGCCAGCACATCTTTTCCCGTCCCGCTTTCCCCCAACAGTAGAACGTGGGTGTTAAACTGCGCCACTTTTTTGGCGCTTTGGAATATCTCGAGCATTTTGGGATTGCGGCTGACAAACTGAATTCCTTCCCCTTTGCTGTACAGACTGCCACTGGAGAGGGGCTGGTAGTTCCTATTTATAATCCTTGCGATTTCTTCTGTGCCGGAATCGTGCTTCGAATTCAGTTGAATATAGGGTGAAACCGAAAATGCATAATGCTCGGAACCAACCTGTGTAAGGATAATTGTGGGACAGTCTTTTTTGTAGAAATGAATCCGTTCTTCGTCGCTCAAATAACGAATGAGATCATATTCGATGATACGTAGGCCAACATGCTTTGTCCTCGCAGAACTGCTATAATCCTGAAGCGTCTCACCAAACTCGAGTGAACTAAAAAGCCGATCGCTGATTTTTAGCAGTGCATCTCTGAGGCGGGGGGACCGGACGATAGCCAGAATAATACTTTTCAAAATAATGACCTTTTCATCAAAATGTTAGGAAATCATAACCTTCGGAACTGCAAAATTTCAGAAACTCAGGCAATACTTCCAGCGTCGTCCGGTAACTCTGAGGAGAATCATGAAACACCACGATATCACCCGATTCCAGATTCTGCCGTAAAAAGGCTAATACCTTTATGGGACTCCATTTGAAATCGTTGCTCATGAGCGACCACAATACCATATCCTTGTTGAGAAATTCGAGGGTTCTTAAAACACCCGGACCGAACACCCCATAGGGCGGCCTGAACAAGCGGGGCAAAACGCCAAAATGTTCAGCGATAAGATGATCGGTTTCCCGGATTTCCTTTTCCAGCTTTTTTCCGGAAACAAAAAAATAAGTATTGTGGAAAAATCCGTGGTTTCCGAGGATATGTTCCCCATAATCTTAATATCTCCTCCGTTGCAGGAGGAAAGGGTCCGTCATCAAAGGTGATATAGAGGCATTTTTTGTTCCGGGGCAGTTGCCAGATCAGATTCGTGAAGGCCGGAAATACGATCTTCCCAAGAGTTTTATGCATTATCACCGTTTGGATCCTTCCAGCTGAATTTATTTAAAAATCCCATCAGTCCCGCATAAAGAATGTAGGGAACCTGAAAAAACTGGGCAAGCGGAAAAAGCAGCAACAAATTCCTGCGCCTTAGAATGGCCATGCTTTTTAGCATGACAAGAAATTCCGGGACAATTTTTAACAACAGGCCTATCAGGTAGAATTTTACCGGGAATAATCCCGCCATCGTAAATGGTAGCAGTATAAAAATGAAAGCATAATAAAGATAAATTGAAAATAAAACCGGAAACAACATTTTTGAGGGGTAGTGAAGAGATTTGGAGGCCCAGCGTGCCCGTTGGTTCAAAAAAGATTTCAGGTGTTTCGCCGGCCGGGTATAATTTACCGTTTCATGAGCAACAGAATACCTGACCTTCCAGTCGGTATGTTTGTGAATATTCTGCAGCAGCAAATCGTCATCTCCCGAGGGCAAATGAAGATTACCCTCATATCCTCCCGCATCGCGGAAAGCCTGCATCCGATAGGAGAGGTTGCTGCCATTGCAGATCAGCGGATTTTTATTGCCGACGCCCCCCGCCCCGCAAAAAACAATACCGGCGAATTCCAGCGTCTGCATTTTGTGAAACAGAGATTCTTCCATTTCCCGCGCAAAGGTGACCAGTCCCGCGACCATGCCTGTCCGAGAATCATACTGACTTATCATGGATTCGACCCAGGAAGGCTGGGCGATCGTGTCGGCATCTATGGTCATGACAACCTCGCGGGAAACCGAATCCAGGGCGAACTTCAGCGCCTGTTTTTTGTATGTGGGCCGGTCCCCGTCATTGCGGTGATGCAATAGTCGAAAATTCGGTTTGTCAGAAATAAATTTTTTGACAATTTGCGAAGTCTCATCGGTTGAATGATCATCGATAACAACCACTTCAAACAGATTTCTGGGGTAAGTCTGATTCCACAGACTCTCCAGACATGCCTCAATATTACGGGACTCATTCCGGGCGGGAACGAGCACAGAAACCGTCAACCTGTTTTTCTGATTAACAGACTTAATTCTGAATAATCCGATATAAAAGTAAAGGATAATCGCACTATAAAGTATTCCTAACACAATAAAAATCCATACCACAAGCATATTCCCTTTATTTGTTATCCAGGGTCCGATATCTCTCACTAAATTTTTTCCATCATTTTGCCGCGGTCTGCTGCAGTCTTTGCCAACTCATTCGATCTTTTCATCTCCCAGCGAAGTTTAAAAACGAAATATATCCCCCCCAGCGCGGGTACAATAAAATTTATGACAAAGATGAGAAGGGCAGCGTCGAAAGCGGCAGCTTTGGGGATGCCGTAGAGCATATAGTAAAAAACCGATGCGCCTTCCCGGATACCCAGATCACCGAAAGAAATCGGCAGCGCGACTTTTGTAAAGAGCAGAGCGCTCACTGATAGAAAAGAATCAATGATATTAACATTTGCGAATGCCAGTATCATAACATGATACTGAAAAAAGATGATCAAAAACCATATGAATCCATAGGCAATCATAATCAGCGAGTCTTTCCGGCGGAAATTATCCAGGCAGGAAATAAAGCTTTTTATTTTTTCGCGCACTGGCAGCATGGTATTGATCCCGTAGAGAAAAGACCGAACCCACTGGGGATTAAGGGCAATAATCCAGATCAGGACCAGGAAGACAAGACTGATTATCAGCACAGGAAGTACTACAAATCCGGGCCAGTTAAAATGGGTCAGCATAATGATATTCAGCGAAACAAAACCAACAGTAATAAATATCATCATTCCAAAAAGCTTGTCCATGACGTTGAGTCCGGTAATAACCAGGCGGTCAAATTTCTTAAAGAACAAGCCGCGCGCCAGTTCGCCAAGGTTTCCCGGGGTGATAAAACCGAGGGTGAATCCGAACAGGAGAGACTGCAGGGTAATTCCGCTCCCCATTTCCGGATAGCGGGTCCGCAAAATATAGCGCCATTTTAAAAACTGCAGGAGGACATTAGGCAGAAGCAGGGCCAGGCCAATGGATACATTCACCCAGTTGGCGCTTTTGAATGCATTGAGAATTTCCTGGCCTTTATTGATTTCACGGTAGAGCATGAAAATCAAAATTAAGCCTACAACCAGTTTCAGAAGCCAGAGAAATTGTTTCTTGTTCATAGCGCCGCCCAAATAAATATCAGTATAAATATCGGGTGAATTATGAGAAAAATCTAAAAATCTTTTAATATCTTAATATGGGGATCCAGCGCGTCCCGCAACGCATCGCCCAGAAATGAAAATCCCAGGACCAGAATCATGATCGCCAGACCTGGGAAGGTCGTCAGCTGGTAGGCCTGTAGCAGGTACTGCCGGCCTTCAGCGAGCATCGCGCCCCAGCTGGGGATTGGCGGCTGGGTGCCGAGTCCCAGGAAAGACAATCCCGCTTCGGAGATGATCATGGAGGCGATTCCCAACGTGGACATAACGATCACGGGATTCAGCGTATTGGGAACCAGATGAAAAATGATGGTCCGGGTCTTTGAATATCCAAGCGCCCGGGCGGCCTGCACATACTCCTGCTCCTTTTCCTTCAGAATCTCCCCCCGCACCAGCCGGGCATAGGATTTCCATCCTACGATACAGAGCGCGATAATCACGTTGTTCAGGCTGGGTCCCAGTATCGCCATGATGGCAATGGCCAGCAGTATGCCGGGAAAAGCCAGCAGGATATCTGTAATCCGCATGAGGATCTCGTCTATCCAGCCGCCGAGATAGCCCGATAACGCTCCCACCAGCATTCCGAAAATAGCCGAAATACTCACCGTAATAAAACCAACCATCAGACTGATACGCGTCCCATACATAATTCGACTCAAAATGTCCCGACCGAGATCATCCTGGCCTAACCAATGCCGGGCAGACGGCCCCTGCAAGGATTGATCAATATGCTGTTCGTAGGGACTGTAAGGTGCCAGAACATTCGCAAAAATGGCTGCAATCACCGCCAGAAGAACGATGATGAGGCCGATGGTTCCAGTATCTCCGCCCCACTGCAGATGAATATCGAGTTGGAACGGGCTTTTAGTGAATCCAATTTCGGCGGCGCTGCATCGGAGCCGGCAAAAACCGACAAAGGTTTTGCACAAACAGCAATATTTGGTAAAACCTACTCCGGAACCTCCGTTTCATTTCAGAATATTTCCGGCAATATTCAACAAACATGAATTCATAAGGGAAGCATAAGTTTTTGCATATTTTAGGTTAAGGGATTAAAAGTATGTCCGATAATGAGTAAAGTAATTAACTTAAGCAGGTCAATTTATTTTATGATAGAAACGATTTATAGCAAATGGCAGAAGCAGGTTTTAAAATCACCTTATTCTGATTCGATCCCTTTATACCAGAAGAAGAATGTCTTTTTAAAATTCCTGGAAGCCATTTATCAAAACAATAATGACATCTATTATTTATTGCCGGAAATAATCGACTTTGTAGAAAGCAACGGTCTGGACCCCCACAATTTTCTCGATACCCTTTTCATTCTGCGGGATGAAATCGTCGCACAATCGCCCCAAATAACCGATAGGGATTTCGATGTTTACAAAACCCTTGAACTGCTTCAGGATATCACCATCAAAATCGGCGCCTACTTCACCCATTTGAGAATGGATCTGAATATTACGCGGAATAAAGTGCAGGCGCTTGATTCCGACCGTATTGAAGCAAACATACTGCAACTGAATGAAGACTTTATCATTGAGAAAACGAATTCCAGTCTTCTGACCTATTTTGGTTATGAAAAACAAGAGGTGATCGGTAAAACGCTTACCACACTGTTCTCGTCCTCCAGTCAGACAATCCTGAACAATGCGCTCGGCCAGCTAAAAAACAATCAACGCTTTAAAATCG
>JARRQT010000177.1:0-13636 GCA_037381445.1 Calditrichia bacterium | reverse complement strand
TCCCGCAGACGCATCTGCCGGGCGATTTCCCGGGCCGCTTCCAGATTGATTTTCAGCGAATTTCGCTCATGGTCTTTCTTCCCGAAATAGCGCCCGCTGTTCACATCGATGGAGGTCAGCGCTTCAGTCTGCTCAATGATCAAATATCCTCCGGTTTTCATCCAGACCTTGCGTTCCAGGGTGCGCTGCAATTCCTGTTCGATTTTAAAGACATCAAAAATGGGCTGCTTGGATTTGAAATATTCAACCCGCTGCAGCAGTTCCGATCCCACCTCCTTCAGATAACGGGTGATCTCACGGTGCATTTTCCGGGAATCCACCACCACCCGTTTTACATCGGAAGTAAACAGATCGCGGATTATGCTGGAGGCCATGCCCAAGTCCTTAAAAATGAGCTGGGGCGGTGTGGCCGACTTGATGTCCGCCTGCACCTTGTTCCAGGTCTTCAGCAGTTTCTGCATATCCGCCTGCAGGGCCGACTCATCCTTGCTTTCGGCGACTGTTCTGATAATGAGACCGAAATTTTTAGGCTTCAGTTTCCGGGCAACATTTCTGAGCCGCCGGCGTTCCTTGGCGCTGCCGATCTTGCGCGACACCCCGATGCGGTCCTGGTTGGGCACCAGCACCATAAACCGACCCGGGAGGGTCAGTTCCGTGGTCACCCGCGGTCCTTTGGTGCTGATGGGTTCCTTCACAATCTGCACCGCAATTTCCTGGCCATTGCGCAGCAAATTGGCAGGATCGATATCCTGTTTGCGCGCGCCGCCATCGAGCAGCTCTTCATCACATCGCTTCCCATATCCGAGAAGTGCAGAAAACCGTCCTGTTCAAAACCGATGTTAATAAAGGCGGCATGCATTCCCTTGACAACGCGGCGTACGCGCCCTTTGTAAATATCGCCCACCATACGTTCATTATCGGGGCGCTCCACAAAAATTTCTACGAGTTTATCATTCTCTAAAATTGCAATTCTGGTATCTTCATTTGTTGAATTTATTATAATTTCTTTCTTCATAACCACTCCACCTTATGGAAAAATAAGCTCCACTGCCATGATAGACTGGTCGGTTGCGGGATTTCTGAAACGCTTTGGAAGGCGAAATTTAAAAGACTTCAAAAGGTGTGAGGACTTTATCCCCCTCAACTATGAACTGCCCCGTCCTTTGCGTCACAAATTGCCGGTGATCAACGCCGTGCGAACCCATCAACGTTTCCAGTACTTCAACCACTTTGGCCATCCGTCCGTCATTACTTTCTACAACTATCCGCAGTCTGCCTTCATCCAGCGCCATTTCCGTGACGTATGGACGAATATCGATGGTTTTCTCTTCTTCCTTCACCATCCTGACAACCGGTATCTCTTTTTGTGCAAACCATTCATCAATCCATTGCCGGGGTAATTCAAAATCTTCCAGGAATGTGTCATACGTCCAGCGATTGATGACGGCCGCAAGTGCGGGGACTTTTGCATAAATTGTTTTTTGCATTAAAATGCTGATGCCCTGGGGAAGCATCTCGTTCAACCTGATTTTCAAATCGCTCTCCCGGCCAATTTCCGCTTCCAGGTCCAGGTATTCTGCAATGCTGGCAATACCCAGACTCAAGGGAGGACCGAAAGAAATTTTCGGGCGCGGCGTAAATCCCTGGGAATAAACCAGTGAAATTTTTGCCCGCCGGGCGGCGCGGTCGAATACGCGCACAATATCCAGATGGGAGATAAAGCGGCTCAGGCCGGTTTTGGTATACTGCAGCCGGATTTTCTTCTTAACCGGCTGTGCGGTACTCTGCCTTCTTTTAATTCCCCGGCCGTAAGTGATGGTTTCGGTCGGCTGAGCGTCACTTTTTCCGTTTTCAAAGCTGAATTCCGAGACCTTGTGCTCCGTTTTTTCTCTCTCCTCTTCACGGTAGCAGCTTACCAGGTTTTCAAATTCCTTGCGCTGCAGACCGCAGCCCAGGCACACATAATCCCTGCAGTCATGGCTGACTCTCCCCTCATGTGCCCGGAGGTTTTCCTTCTGCAAAAATGATTTCGAAATACCCATATCAATATGGTCCCACGGCAGGGGAATCGAAACAGACAACGGTCTCAGATACTTTTTCCAGCTTACGCCGGACTTTTCAAATGCGGCCTCCCAACGAGCCAAATCAAAATTGTCGTTCCAGGAGTCGAAGCGCGCCCCGCTGCGCCAGACTTCCTGCAAAACATCAGCCATTTCACGTCCCCCGCGTGCCAGGGCTGTTTCAACACTGGTAATATAACCATCGCGCCAGCTTAAGCTGAAGTTCCGGTGGCGAACCCGGCTCTGGATCAATTTGATTTTCCGGTCAATCTCCTCAGGACTGTCCTGTTTTTCCCACTGAAAAGGCGTATGGGATTTTGGAATGAACGGTGATATGGAGATGTTGAACCGGACGTCCTTGTAGCCGGATGCGATATTCTGGCATTTTTCGATTAGTTCCGGAATTGCCAGAACATCTTCGTCCTTTTCGGTCGGCAGACCGATCATAAAATAAAACTTAACCAGATTCCAGCCGTTATCCAGAACCAGCCGCAGCGTATCCAGCAGATCCTCTTCCCGGATATTCTTGTTGATCACATTGCGCAGCCGCTGGCTCCCGGCCTCCGGTGCAAAGGTGAATCCGGATTTTTTCAGGGTCCGGACAAAATCCACCATCTCCGGAGTAACGGCATCCAGGCGCAGGGAAGGAAAGGCGAAACGCACCTGCTCCCGGGACAATAACATTTTTTCTTTCACCATCAGCCAGTTCAGATCGTCATAGTCCGAAGCGTTTAAAGAGAGCAGAGAAACCTCATTAAAACCCGATGAACGGATGGCAGACCGGGTTTGATTGATGATTTCTTCCACCGGACGTTGGCGCACCGGACGATAGATCATACCGGCATTGCAAAACCGGCATCCCTCACTGCAGCCCCGCATGATTTCCACGGAAAAACGGTCGTGGGTCACCTCGATGAGGGGAACCAGCGGATTCAGCGGATAGGAAGTTTGCTTTAGCTCCGGCAAAATGCGCTTTTTAATCGTTGCCGGCGCTTCCGGGGAAACCGGTTCTGTTTTGCGGAAATCCCCAAACTGATCATATTCCGCATGATAAAAAGATGGTATATAGATGCCGGATATCCGGGACAGATTGGACAAAACCTGCGGCTTGCCGAGTCCCTGCTCTTTTCCTTCCTGTATGACACGGCAGATTTCCAGCACCGCTTCTTCCCCGTCTCCGATAAGGAAAGCGTCAAAAAAGGGCGCCACCGGTTCCGGATTGCAGGTTGAAGGGCCGCCGCCGATAATCAGCGGCCAGGTATCATCCCGGTCTTTTGCCCGGAGGGGGATTCCGGGCAAATCCAGCATATTCAATAAAGATGTATAGGTTAATTCATACTGCAGGGTAAAACCAATCCAGTCAAATTCGCCGAGCGGCGTACGTGACTCCAGGCTGAAGAGCGGAATTTTTGTGGCGCGCAGCACTTCCTCGGCATCGAACCAGGGCGCATAAACCCTTTCGGCCCATATGTGGGGCTGCAAATTCAGCACGTTATATAAAATATCGAACCCCACATAGGACATTCCCATTTCATATATTTCGGGAAATGCCAGTGCGACCCTTAACTTTACCTCCGCGGGATTTTTCCGGACTACATTATATTCGTTGCCCGTATATCGGCCCGGCTTATTCACAAAAGGTAAAAATTCCTTCTCTATCCTGGCGGACAATTCCATTTTATATTACTTTACTCTCATTAAAATCAGGTATTTACTCTACTTCTGAACTTACGCAATTTATTATTGATAAATTGCATAATTTTTATTTTTAAGACAATCAAAACTTTTTGATTGTTCATCTTATTATGCGCTGTGAGATCTGAGTCGGGCGACCAGGATTAAAGGGGCAGACATTTCGGGCCTTCCCCTGTTATATCTGCCAAATTTCCGAATTTATATCTATTATAAAGTAAATATGAACTTGTTTCCTTGATCCGTTTACCGGGAAACCCTTTCACCGGCTTCCCCAAGAGCGACCCGCTTTCCCGGATTCCTGCTTAACTTCCGGCTGCACCTCACTTGTTATCCGGGAATCTCCTTCACCTCGTTTTTTCTTCACCTGCTTTTTACAAGGTGTAATACTGTAATTTATCCGCAGAGTTTCCCGACTTTGAAAAAATGATCAATATTCAGATATTTGAATGTAAAGTCTTTACGGAATATGATCAAATATTTTTTCTTTCCCCGAAGATTTTCTTCATCAGCCAAAAATTATGGCTATTCTTGCTTTCGGGGGTTTCCTCGCCTATTCGTATGCGATTCTTTCGAGATCCTGTTTAATTCTGGCTATATGTTTGATGCTGTCAGGCACCACCAGAATCGCATTTTCGCCGGCAATGGTGGCCAGAATATTGACGTGTTTCATCTGGTCGATATACAGCGCAACGCCTTTGGCGCGGCCGGTGATGGTTTTTACGATAAGAACATGATCATTCTGATACACGCCCAAAATCTCCATTCCTACCACCCGGCGGAAGGAATGACCGCCTTCTTCTTCAGAGATGGCATAACGGTAACCGTCAGAGGTCGGAACGCGGACAATACCCATATCATGCAGATCCCGCGACAGAGTTGCCTGGGTCGTTTTAAAACCGCGTTCACGCAGTCTTGTTAATAAAGCTTCCTGGTTTGAAATTTTTTCTTCCTGGATAATTTGTTTGATGGTAAACTGGCGTTCTTTCTTTCGTGCCATTTCAGCTCTCCTGCTCTTCTTCCTTTTTAATTCTTTGCAGCTTCTCTGGAATAAAATTTAAAAATATAAAGGTAAAACCGGGAGCACCCTTTTCAAAGAACACTCCCGGCAAATCTTCACTTGTTTACTGCTCTTTTCTGAGCGCCGCCTGCGCCGCTGCCAAACGTGCGATAGGCACCCGGAACGGTGAACAACTGACATAGTTCATTCCGATGCGGTGGCAGAACTCAACAGAGCTTGGTTCGCCGCCATGCTCACCGCAGATCCCAATCTTCAGGTCTTTGCGGGTACTGCGGCCGCGCTCCACGCCCCATTCCATCAGGCGCCCCACGCCCTGCTGGTCGATGGCTTCAAACGGATCGCGGGGAAGGATATCCTTCTCCACATAATAGGGCAGGAATTTACCCGAGTCGTCCCGCGACAAGCCAAACGTGGTCTGTGTCAGGTCGTTCGTTCCGAAACTGAAGAACTCTGCCACTTCCGCAATCTGATCGGCGGTGACAGCAGCCCGGGGCAGTTCGATCATGGTTCCGACTTTGTATTCCACTTCGATACCGTATTTTTTGAATACTTCCTTTGCCACCCGGCGGACGACCTCTTCCTGCTCACGCAATTCATTCACATGGCCGACCAGCGGTATCATAATTTCCGGTTTCACATGCACGCCCTGCTGCTTCACTTCGCAGGCAGCTTCCAGAATTGCGCGGGCCTGCATTTCGGTGATTTCAGGGTAGACAATTCCCAAACGGCAGCCGCGGTGCCCCAGCATGGGATTGAATTCGTGCAGCGAATCAACCTTGGCCTTAACTTTTTCGAAGGACACACCCATCTTCTCTGCCAGGGCCCTTTGGTCCTTCTCCTCATGGGGCAGGAATTCATGCAGAGGCGGATCCAGCGTCCGGATGGTCGCAGGTCTGTCCTGCATCACCCTGAAAATGCCGATGAAATCTTCTTTCTGCATGGGAAGCAGGAGTTCCAGGGCTTTCCGGCGTCCTTCCTCATCGTCTGCCAAAATCATTTCACGGACGGCTGTAATGCGGTCGCCGCCAAAGAACATGTGCTCGGTCCGGCATAAACCGATGCCCTCCGCGCCGAAAGCGATGGCATTTGCGGCCTGGTCCGGCTGATCGGCATTAGTGCGGACACCCAGGCGGCGATATTCATCGGCCCAGGTCATAATTTTGTCGTAGGTATGAAATACTTTGGAATCTCCCGATTTCAGGCTTTTGTCCAGCAATACCTGCAAAACCTCGGACGGCTTGGTTTCCAGCTTGCCTTCAATTACTTCACCGGTGGTGCCGTCAATGGAGATCCAATCGCCTTCCTTGATGGTACGGCCGCTCACTTCGAACTGGTGCTGACGGTAATTGATCTCCAGTGAACCCGCGCCGGCGACGCAAACCTTGCCCATCTGACGGGCAACCAGTGCCGCGTGGGAGGTCATTCCGCCGCGCGCGGTGAGGATACCCTCCGCGGCATCCATTCCCTTGATATCTTCAGGGCTGGTTTCGATACGAACCAGGATCACCTTCTCTCCCCTCTTTCTCCATTCAACGGCATCGGGGGCATTGAAAACCACTTTTCCGCTGGCTGCGCCCGGTCCTGCGTTCAGGCCTTTGGCCAGTAGTTTACCGCCGCTCACGGCCTGCTGTTTCTGATTCATATCGAAAATAGGACGAAGCAGCTGGTTCAACTGAATAGGTTCTACCCGCATCAGCGCTTCTTTTTGGTCAATCAGTTTCTCTTCCACCATATCCACCGCAATCAGGAAGGCAGCGAACCCGGTCCTTTTTCCCACGCGGGTCTGCAGGAACCACAGCCGACCGTTCTGAATGGTAAATTCCATGTCCTGCATATCCCGGTAATGGGCTTCCAGCTTATTGCTGATGTCTACCAACTGATCAAAAACCTTGGGCATTACATTCTTCAATTCTGCAATGGGCTTGGGGGTACGGATACCAGCCACCACATCTTCGCCCTGGGCATTCACCAGAAACTCACCGTAAAGTTTCTTTTCGCCGCTGGCGGGATTCCGTGTAAAAGCGACACCAGTGGCACTGTCATCACCCATATTCCCGTAAACCATGCTCTGCACATTAACAGCGGTACCCCAGTGACCGGGAATATTATTGAGCTTGCGGTAAACAATGGCCCGTTCGTTATTCCAGGAACCGAAAACCGCGCCAATGGCGCCCCACAACTGCTGCATGGGATCTTCCGGGAATGCCTTGCCGGTCTTTTCTCTGATGGCATTTTTGAATTTGCCCACCAGATCTTTCAAATCATCCGCGGAAAGCTCCGTATCGTATTCAATTCCACGTTCCTTCTTTTTGGCTTCCAGAATCTCTTCGAAGGGATCGACATCGTCCTTATGCTCCGGTTTCAGGCCCAGCACCACATCGCCATACATGGCCACAAAACGGCGGTAGCAGTCATAACCAAAACGGGGATTATCGGTCTTTTTGATGAGACCCTGAACGGTCTGATCATTCAGCCCCAGGTTCAGCACCGTGTCCATCATGCCCGGCATGGAGGCCCTGGCGCCGGAGCGCACCGAAACCAGCAGCGGATTTTCCGGATCGCCGAATTTCTTCTCCATCACCTTTTCCACTTTATGAAGGGATTCCATGACCTGCTTTTCCAGTCCCTCCGGATATTTATTATTGTTATCATAGTAATATGTACAGACTTCCGTTGAAATGGTGAAACCTGCCGGCACGGGGACGCCCAGGTTGGTCATTTCCGCAAGATTGGCTCCCTTCCCTCCCAGAAGGTTTTTCATATCTTTCGTTCCATCCGCCTTCCCGGCACCGAAATAATAAACATATTTTTCTGACATACAACAACCTCCTAACTAGATTAATCCGTTCCAGAATATCATAATACAATGTTATTTTGCATCTTTTTCCAAATAAAAAAGCCAAGCCTAAATTTAACAAGTTATCTTAAAAATTGCAAAACAATAATTTTTATATATTTTCAATGAGAAATATCAGAAACGGATGTATGCACCATACGCCGCCCCACCCCTGAATTGTTTATTTATTTATTAAATTGCATGCTTTATAGAAACAAGGCGAGAAAGTGAAATGATAAAAGGATAATATATTTCAAATAAAGGTGCCCTGGAAGGATTTGATAAACGGAAGAAATATTGATTTCCCGGCATAAAATCGGACCGGCATATCAGAAAGAAAACGGCTTCCTCTACCCAGCGCCGCATTAGGGACGCGCATAGCAGTACAGACATTTGTATTTGCACAGGGTCCGGATATAATCGCCCACATCCACGGAGAGCGTGCATCCGCAATCGGTGCGGGACGGCGACTGCTGCTCGCTGACTTTTTCATGGCCCAGCCGGTTGAGCAGCCTGCCGTTAATACACTGCCCTTTTCTCAATCCGCTGACCCGCAACAGATTGTCATTCGAGCAGCTATAGAGCTGCACCCCATATAACGAGGCCAGATCCACCATATCCTGCACAACCTCCAGTTTGATTTTTTCATCCTGGGCAAAGAATTCGAAGTCCGGGATTTTCCTGGCCCGCTTGATGATTTTGGGATAGATATTCACGACGCTGATATAGCAGCGCTGGATTCCCATCAGACTGGCGGTACGAACATACTTCCGGAAAAGCTGAATGTCGTGATTGGTCTGAACCTCCCCGTTTCTTTTGTAAAAAACAATGGGGTCATAGCGGCAGCGCGTTAGGGGGATTGATGGTAAAGTGAAAAATAAGCCGGTAATAGTCAAAAAAGTCCTGATTCTTCAGAAATACGGAGTAATTTCTGGACCAGAATACAATCCAGGCCACTTCGCGGGGAGTCAGGCCGGTCCGTTTTACCTGCTTGCGGTTAAAGGGATTGGGGATGTCGATATAACCGCGGCCGATCTGCTCCATGAACCATTTCAGGTAAAATGCCGGGATATCGGTGCGCCGGCTGGCTGAAATCACTGCTTTCATAATATATTCATACTCTCATTCCGTCATAATGTAAGCGATGAGAGCAAAGGAGGCAATTTTTTTCAAAAATTAAATGCCTTTCTATGAATGTCCTCCGGATGCCGGATGCTTTTCCCTGAGCAGGCTGCTGCCGTAAGGTTTAGGCAGATATCCCGCCAAGCCGCAAAGAACGCAAGGGAGCGATCAGCTGTCAGCCATCAGCTTTGAACACGCCTTCCCCAGCTTCCCGCAATTCATTCATTTTTTTGTGATCATTTATCTTTTACCTTTTATCTTTTATCTTTTATCTGCGTTTCACTGCCATGCCGCCAGCCGCTTCCCGGATGCGCTTTTATTGGTTATTGATCATTGGTCATTGATCATTGTGCGCTGCTTTCCGGTCCCCTTTCCCGCACGCCCCAAAATCAAAAAAGGCCGGCATCCTGTCCGGACACCGGCCTTTTCACTGAAACCGACAGTCATATTGCTGCCTTGCTGCAATCAGATTATTTCATGAGAATCATCTTGATCGTCTTGGTATATTGCTCAGCTTTGAATACACCAAAATAGACACCGCTGGGCAATTGAATGCCGTTTTCGTTCCTGCCATCCCATTTCACATGATAGACGCCGGCCTTCACCGGTTCGTTGAACAGGGTCCTGACCTGCTGTCCCATGATATTGTAAACGGCAAACGTCGCCCGGGCATCATTGTTGTTCACTATGGGGACTTCAAAGGTGATATTGGTTTCCGGGTTAAACGGGTTCGGATAATTGGGTTTCAGGCTGAATGCCGTGGGCAGCTGCTCCAGGTTACCCTTTTCGATACCCACCAGGGCAAAATCACTGGTGTATCGGATCAAAACCTGATATCCCTCAAAGTAGGGTGCGCTGGCGTCATACTGGCTGAATATACCCACCATGTCGGTCGGGTAAGCCGGTTCGGGCGTTCCCGGCACATCCGAGTCTTTGTCGACACGGGCCACCAGCACGCCGCCGGAAGGATCGGTCACTTCCAGGTTGGCATCCGAGCCGGCAGCCGGCCAGGGCTGACTGTCTGCCGTGGTATCCACAGCCGCGACACCCACCAGCATGCCTTCATAATCTTCGGCGGAGGCCAGTAATTCGTTGATGGTCTTGAATATCGGCGCCGGCAGTACGGATTCGCCGTTATCGGTGACATCCTCGTCATTATCGGGAATGATCTCGGTCTTGCCGCGGTACTGGTCAACCATACCTACGACTGTGTATTCATGTCCCAATAGAAAATCCGGGACAAAATCATATTTAAACACATTCAGTCCCGCTGCATCATCCTGAATATAGGCATCCAGATTGGCTTCCTGGAAAACACCTTTTCCAACCGTGGCGACGCCTTTCAGGCGCGCATAATATTTCGCATACAAAATCACGCCCTGGTCATCCATCACTTTCACGTTGGCGATAGGCGTGGTGCCCGCAAAGACTCCCGCAGTCTGGCTTTCGGTTATATTGGGTGTTTCCGCATTATCTTCTGCATAGACATAATAGACAACCCGGTCGCCGTCCGAATAAGCGCTGGCCGGGATTTCCGCGGAATAGGAATCGCCTTCGCCGGCGGTCATGGTAACGGCCTCTTCGCTGCCGTCATTCACCTGGTAACGCAGTTCGGTAACGGCCAATCCAAAATCGTCGGTAATATCGGCGGTGACCACCACGGCTTCATCAGCGGTGGGAACAACCACCGTGCGCTCCACATTTGCCACGACCGGCGGCTCATCCGGGACAACCGGCGCCTGGAAATCATCGATAGAACGCGGAAGGATCTGGTAACCCGTATCCATCGGCACACTGTAGTCATATTGGGTAAAGATCCCGGTGATATCCTCCGGCCAGACCGGCTCGGGATTATCATCAATATTGGTGTCCTTGTCAACGCGCAGGACAAATACATCGGTCCCGCCGTTGTCGGTGACTTCGATATTGGCATCATTTCCGGCTGCCGGCCAGGGAGCGTGTCCCGCCACGGTATCCAGCGCGTTCACCTGGATCAGCATGCTTTCATAGGATTCCGCATCGGCCAGCAGATCGGCAATGGTCAGCACGACCGGTGCCGGCATGGTGCCCGGACCGTCATCGGTGATATCCGCGGCGGCATCATCCGGTATTATTTCCGCTTTGCCATTATACTGATCAAGGGAACCCACTACGGTGTAATTGTTGCCTTCAGTAATGGTGACGTCACCAGCACCGCCTTTGTACAGATTAATACCGCCGGTGGCATCCTGAATATAACAATCCATGCTGGAAGTGCTAAAAATACCGCTTGCCACGGTTGCCACACCGGTCAGCCGGGCATAGTAATCGGCATATAAAATGGCGCCCTCGGCATCCGCTTCCCTGAAAGTGCTGATGGAGGTTACCCCCCAGAAGAAACCTTCTGTGGTGCTGCTCTCGGCGTTCATATCGGCATCAGTCGCGGTGACATAATATTCCACGCGGGCGCCGTCGGCCTGGGCGGGAATAGTCCCTTCATAGGTATCGCCGGTCGTATTTGTCATCGTTATCGCTGTCTGTTCCGTCCCGTCAACGCTCCATCCAATTTCAACTGATGTATAAGGCGTAGTGCCCCCGGTTACATCGGCAGTGACTTTGCAGTCCGTACCGGTTGCCGGAACCGTAAATTCCCGGGTCACGTTGGAAACGGTCAGGGCGACAACTGCCAACTCTGTAAAGGAGGCATCATCAACATAGACCGTTGCAGGCGGGAATGTACCACCCGAAACATCATAGACGCGGATCTCCGTTGTCGCAGAATCCGCATCTACCGGAGCTGTCAAATCACCGCTTGATAACTGCTGCCAATCTGGAGAATCAGTAGTGTAATCTCCGTAAAAGCCTTCAATAAATCCCCCGGAAGCATCATACCAGCGGACGGCGACACGCGCCCTGCCATTGGCATCGTTATCAAGCGCCCAGAAACTGAAATTGTAGGTATAGCCCGGTGTTACTTTAACACCCTGCAGCAGCTGGACCGTGCTGGTTGTTGTCCAGGTAATATTGGCCGAATAGGTCCCAGTATGAATATTCGCAACATCGGCTTCCTGAGAAGCAGTAATTTCCGTATCACTCAATTGCCAGCCATCAGGAGGCCCGGCCGCACCGCTGTCTGCCCAGCTTTCAAAACCGCCATTGGTCAAAAGCTCTGTCTGTCCATAACTCATCGTTGCAAATGCCGAAAACAGCACCATAACAATGAGCACCGTAAAAAATCTCTTCATAAATCGGTCTCCTTTATTAATTAGTGATTGTATTAGTTAATAAAACTGCTATAGAATCCAAGAAAAACCGAAGCGAAAATTTGAAGCTAAAAACAAGAAAAAAGATTGATAAGGGGATTACAGGGCACGGCCGGTCTGTAGTCCCTGATTAACGAAAGTAAGTTTTACTCATCTTAACGAAAAGCAATATAAATAAATAAATGGAAAATGTGAAATAATAAATAAAGTTTTTTGGGCAAAATTTCGCTTCCGGCGCCCCGATGACAGGGCCGGAAAAGCGAATTGCGCTGCCCCGGGGCGGAGAGCTTTCAGCCGTCAGCTAAATGCTTATCTATACGCGGCACGTTTGATCCAGGCATTCAACCCGAATTCGATCATTGATTATTGTTTATTGTTTATTGTTTGTTTTCCTTGCCGCTGATCACCCAATTCTTCCCCTTTTGCACTGGCAGAAAATAGTTATCCCTCCTGGCCCGCAAAGACAAGGAGGGATATGCTTAGAGATCATCAGTCTATCTATATTTTACTCTCTGTACTCTGCGCCGCGCGTCCGGCGCCGGGCTACTTCAGCAGCAGCATCTTGATGGTCTTCACAAACTGTTCGGTCTGCAGCACGGCATAGTAAATGCCGCTGGGCAGGGAATTACCGTTCTCCCCGCTGCCGTCCCATTCCAGGCGGTACTGCCCGGCCGCGATATTCCCCTGGTACAGCACCCGGACCTGCTGTCCCAGCGCGTTGTAAACCAGCAGGGACGCTTCCGTCACGCCCTCGCGGAGCTGCGGAATGTCAAATATGATGGTGGTCCGGGGATTAAACGGATTGGGATAATTGCCGCGCAGGGCAAATTTCTCGGGGATATTCCCGTCGCTCAGCACCGCCCCGCTGCCCTGGTGCGGCATAGCGAAAAGCGGTCCGTGGAACGCGCGGTTCCCGTTCAGATCCACATCCGCTAGCTTGTACCAGTAGCTCTCCCCGTTCACCACCAGCCGGTCGGTAAAGCGGTACTCGTGGCGGGTGTTGGAATTCACCTGCCCTTTCAGGGAGGCGTTGCTCAGGTAAGAGGACATCAGGGTATATTCCCCGTCCTTCTCCGCGGAGCGGAACACCTCGAATCCCACGTTATCCATCTCGCTCTCCGTTATCCAGCGCAGGGTCACCAGGCCGTCGCCGGAGACCACCGTAAAAGAAGTGAGCTCCACGGGAAGGGAGCTATCTTGGTTACCTTCAAGTACGCCCGGCGTAGCATTAGCCCGATCCTCTAGGTTCCAGACACCAATCGGATCCTGATAGTGTCGGCTTCCTGCTGGAGCGACAAATTGCTGAGTATCGTCAAGTATTGTGCCATCATCAACTCCGACAGTACCTCCATCCCGAAGACGCCACTGCCGTCCAGTGCCAAAGTACATATTGCTGCTGCCTTGATTGTAATTTACACCTGCTGGTAATGGACCCCACTCAGTTTCAAATTCCTCTAGCGTTGCGCCTCTCGCTATGACAAGAAGACCTTTCGACGGAATTGTGATATCACCAGAATAGTTACTCAGAGTGAAGACGGTTCCATCAGCAAGCATAACTAATTTGCTGCTATTCAAATCCAGCGTATTATCGCTATTATTGTAAATTTCAATAAACTCTGAATTATAGTCGAAAGCAGCATCCGAAACCTCGCTTATATACACA
>JARRQT010000176.1:0-7761 GCA_037381445.1 Calditrichia bacterium | reverse complement strand
GATGAGTTTCCTGATTTGAATTGTACCGGTGACAATGGTAAGGATGACCCCGGTCAGAACCAGGAGTGCTATCATTCCGTTTCCCCATACAAAATTCCGAAAAGCAATGGAAAGCTGCAGCAGTTGTTCCAGAAAATGACCCATATAGTGCCTCCGCTAAATCAAAAGGAATGCAATATGTTTTATTTCAAATTGATTTTAACAAGCCGGATCAAAAATAATTGTACCGTAAACGAATAATTTCCCGGAAAAAGGCGAATGCCCTTCAAACAGATTTTATTGCGCTTAAAAAATGTTAAACAGATTCAGCAATATTACGAAAATGGTTATGGGAGCAATGAAACGGATAAAAAAGCCCCAGACCGGCGCCCATTTGGCGAATTTAGAATTGCCCAGGCTTAGTTCCTGAGCCGCATATTTTGCTCCCCATACCCAGCCTACAAAAATTGAAAGGAGGAAAGCGCCCAATGCCAGAGAGATATTCCCCCACAAAAAATCCATCAGTGAAAGGAATTCCTTTCCAAAAAGCAATGGTTTGGAAAGTGTTACTGAAGCGCCCTGTGACAGCGCAGAGGGCAATCCGATCAAAAAAGTAAGACCGCCAACAATCCATACCGCAATCTTTCGGGCCACTTTGCGTTCATCAACCAGAAATGCGGTGGGAACTTCCAGCAGCGAAATCGTGGAGGTAAGCGCCGCAATGGAAAGCAGGATGAAGAAGATGACGCCCACTGCAATACCGCCGGGCATCTGTCCGAAAATTTCCGGCAAAACGTGAAAAACCAGCCCCGGTCCTTCCGCCGGATTCTTTCCCATGGCAAATATGGCGGGAAAAATAATGAGGCCCGCCATAATCGCGATGGCGGTGTCGGCAAGCGCCACAAAAAATCCCGATGACAGCAGGTTGTCTTCCTTGGAAATATAACTCCCGTAGGTGACCATCAGGCCCATGCCAAGACTGAGGGAGAAGAAGGCCTGCCCCAGCGCGGCAAGCACCACACTGCCGGTAATCTTGCTGAAATCCGGTTTTAAATAAAAGATGAGTCCCTTTCCGGAGCCGGGCAGCAGATTGGTATAGATGATCAAAATGAGCAGCAGCATAAAAAGAACCGGCATCAGAATTTTTGACCATCTTTCAATCCCGCCCTGCACCCCGCCGTAGACAACCAGTACGGTGAGCATGATAAAAAATGCAAAAAGAAGTATTTCGAGGAACGGTTGGGCAACAAATTGTTCAAATCCGATATGATTCTGAAACAAAGTCTTAAAAATATATCCAAAGGTCCAGCCGGCGATAACGGCATAGTAGGAAAGGATGAATAATCCGGTCATAATTCCAAGCCCGCCAACCCATACCCAGGCGGATTTGGGTCGAATGGAGGCAATGGCGCCGATGGGATCTTTTTGTGCGGCCCGTCCCAGGGCCAGTTCCGCATACAGGTAAGGCAAGCCGATAACCAGGATGCATATAAGGTAAACGAAAACAAATGCGGCGCCACCGTTCTGGCCGGTCACGTAGGGGAAACGCCAGATATTCCCCAGGCCGATCGCCGAACCGGCCGCCGCAAAAATAAAACCGATTTTTGAACTCCACTCTCCGCGGGATTGTGAAGGTGAACTCATCTAAAAATCCTCCGATAAAATTCTGTATTCAGGACGTTATGACGTTTTTGATTTTTCATTGACAATCGGGTCATTCAGCCGGATTTGCATTTATTTTTTATCAAATGAGATATCGTCGGGGAGCTCATCGACATCATCCCTTTGATAGGGAAAATAGTCCTTCAATTTTTCCCCTATGCGGATAATTCCATGGCAGATGCCTTCGACAAACTCATCTTTTTTGAAATGGGACACCATATCATCCACCACATCCTGCCAGAAGTTTTCAGGAACTAACTCGTTAATCCCCTTATCACCGATGATGGCAAATTGTTTATCAGCGGTCGCCATGTAAATAAGCACCCCGTTGTGTCCGGCAGTTTTGCTCATCCCGATTTTATAAAACACTTCCTGTGCCCGCTGCATCACATCCTTTTTCGCTTTTTCTTCCAGATGCAGACGGATCTCGCCAGAAGTCTCCTTCTCAGCTTCGCGGATGGAATCGACAATCTTCTCCTTTTCTTCAGCGCCGAAAAACTTTTGGGGATTGGCAGAACGTTTTTCTGTCATATGTTTTGTCCATACTTTTTTAGAAAGAAAAAAACTTAAATCCTCATTTCATGTCGGTCAGCGAATACTTACCAGCTGCCGGTGGCGCCACCGCCGCCAAAACTCCCACCTCCGGCACTGAAGCCACCGCCTCCTCCGCCTCCGAAACTCCCCCCGCCGCCAAAGCCGCCGAATCCGCCCCAGAAAAAGGGACCTGAACTTCTCCAGCCCCGGGACCCAAAGGTCGTTCCGCCGCGACGTCCCCGTCCGATTGAGCTCAGGAGAAAAATGATGAAAAAAACAATCAGTACAAGCGGCCAGTCACTGCCGCGATTCCGGCTTCTTTTTTGAGGAAACCCCTTGAACTTGCCGGCCGCCGTTGCCATCAGGTACCGGCATCCTTCCTGAATCCCCTTAAAATAATCTCCTTTTTTAAACTGGGGTGAGACAATATTCTGCGCGATTTGTATGGCAATCGCATCCGGTACTTTGTCCTCCAGCCCATAACCGACTTCCACCCGGATTTTATGCTCCTTCATAAAGATTGCCAGAATGATGCCGTTATTTCTTCCCTTCTGGCCAATCTTCCAAGCTTCCGCCACCCGGATGCTGTATTCTTCGACCGGATATCCCTGGGCATCCGGAAAGACTGCCACCACAATTTGATTTGAGGTACTGTCTTCATAAGCCCGCAGCATTCTGTCCAGTTGCTGCTCTTGGTTATTATTCAGAATGCCGGCATAATCCATCACCCATTGTGTCGGTTTGGGAGGGATTTTTTGTGCGAATAGAATGGCAGGAAAGATGGAAATGATAAGAACCAGCAGGACTCCCCGAAAAGCCAATTGGGACGGGCAACTTTCTTTGCACTTCACTATATGCACAATACCTCCGGTTAAAAGTTGAATATAAGATATACTTGAAATGAGCAAAAAGATTTTTTTGATTTTCTTTCAATATGCGTATGACGCATAAAAAAACCCCGGATTTTCGTCCAGGGGTCTTATCATTCACACTACGATTTAATTTTTTTACATCTCTTTGCCGTGGCATTTCTTGTATTTCAGACCGCTTCCGCAGGGACAGGGATCATTCCGTCCCACCTTGGGGAGGTCCCGTTTGATGGGTTTGGCCTTCTGGCTGCGTTCCTGCCCGGCTTTCTGGATATCGGACATTTCACCTTCGCCGCCACCCTGATAGCCCATATTCGTGGCATCATTATGAACCAGCATGATGCGCGGAGGCGCGTATTTGTGTTCTTTGGGTGCCTCTACCACCTCGGTCCTCCACAGCATTTCCAGCACCTTCTGATTAATGTTGTCGATGAGATTCACGAACATGTGATACGCTTCCTGCTTGTATTCAATCAGCGGATCTTTCTGACCGTAGGCCCGCAGCCCGATACCTTCCTTCAGCATATCCATTTCATGCAAGTGATCCTTCCATTGCTCATCCACAACCCGCAGAAGAATATATTTTTCGAAATCCTTAAGGAATTTTTCGCCCAGCTTCTTTTCTTTGTAGGAATAGACCTCACGGGCCTGTTCTTTGATGTAGTCGAACAGTTCCTGTTCCTGCATGCCATAGATTTTATCGCCCAGAGAATTCAAATCGATGATGAGGGTGCGCATCAGCACCTCGCTCAACGCTTCAAGGTCCCAGTCTTCGGGATGAGGTTTATTCCCCACAAATTTCTCAAACTGGGCATCAAGGAATTCATCCATCACATTATCGATCTCTTCGCGCACATTTTCCTGTAACAGTGCTTTGCGACGGCGTTCATAGATCACTTCCCGCTGCTTGTTCATGACATCATCGTATTCCAGCAAATGCTTCCGGATGCCAAAATTCTGCATTTCCACGCGCTTCTGCGCTTTTTCAATAGCACGGGTCACCATGCGGTGCGTAATCATTTCGCCTTCTTTGGCGCCCAGCCGATCCATCACGTTTATCATTCTGTCCGAGCCGAAGAGGCGCATGAGTTCATCTTCCAGGCTGAGGAAGAAACGGCTGGCGCCCGGATCCCCCTGCCGCCCCGAACGTCCGCGCAGCTGACGATCGATACGCCGCGACTCATGCCGTTCGGTCCCGACGATATGCAGACCGCAGGGAACATCTTCCCGGCATTCATCCAGATCGACCCCCTCGGGCAGTTCCCGTCCGTTATCATCTTTCAGGAAACAGCCGCCGTCGCATGTGACAACGCCCCGGCCCAGTTTGATATCGGTGCCGCGACCAGCCATATTGGTGGCAATGGTAACCGCGCCTTTCTGTCCCGCTTTTGATACGATTTCCGCTTCCTGCTGATGGTATTTGGCGTTGAGCACATTGTGGGGAATTGAGCGCCGCTTCAGCATTCTGCTGAGCGTTTCCGAGACTTCCACCGTAACGGTTCCCACCAGCACCGGCCTGCCGGCCTTGTGGAGCCGTTCAATCTCATCAATGACTGCATTGTATTTTTCACGCTTGGTGCGGTAAATAACATCATTGAAATCAATCCGGCGTACCGGACGGTTTGTTGGAACGACGACTACATCCAGTTTGTAGATATCCCAAAATTCGGCCGCTTCGGTTTCCGCGGTACCGGTCATCCCGGCCAACTTATCATACATCCGGAAATAATTCTGCAGGGTAATGGTTGCCAGCGTCTGGGTTTCCCGCTCAATTTTTACACTTTCCTTGGCTTCCAGGGCCTGATGCAGACCATCGCTGTAGCGCCGGCCATACATAATACGGCCGGTGAATTCATCCACAATCATTACCTTGCCTTCGGTAACCACATAATCCACATCTTTTTCAAATAACGAGTAAGCTTTGAGCAATTGAGAAATGTTGTGGATTTTTTCATTTTTTACCACATATTCATTCTGGATTTTATTTTTCTTCTCAATCTTATCCATGGAAGATAGGTCTTCATCCTCTTCGATGGCGGAAAACTCCTCGGCAAGATCGGGAAGGATGAATTCCTGCGGATTTTGGGGCGACAGGAAAGAGCGCCCCTTGTCTGTAAGATCGATGACATGTCCCTTTTCATCAATGGCATAATAAAGCTGTTCGGTGATTTCAAAGAGCTTCTTGTCCCGCATGAAATTGTTTTCCATCTCAAAAACCATCTTGCGGATGCCCTGCTGCTGGTACAATTTCTGGAGCCGTTTGTTCTTGGGAGCACCGTGCTGTGAGATCAGCAGTTTAACGGCGGCCTGATCTTCGTCGCCTTCCTCCAAAAACTTTTCGGCTTCCGCAATCAAGGAGTTCACATAGCGGGTTTGCTCGCGGACCAGCCGCTCCACCAACGGTTTCACTTCGTCATAGGTGTGTGTAGAAACATCCAGCGGCCCGGAAATGATGAGGGGAGTCCGGGCTTCATCGATTAAAATATTATCCACCTCGTCAACGATGGCATAATTGTGTTCCCTTACCTGAACGATGTCCTCGGGATAGACCGCCATATTGTCCCGCAGGTAATCAAAACCGAATTCATTGTTTGTACCGTAGGTAATATCGCAATTATAGGCTTCGCGGCGCTGCGTGCTGTCCATCTCATTCAGGATGATCCCGACAGTCAGGCCGAGAAATTTGTAGATTTCTCCCATCCATTCACCGTCGCGTTGGGCAAGGTAGTCATTAACCGTCACCAGATGCGCACCTTTGCCCTCCAGCGCATTTAAATAAAGCGGCATGGTTGCCACCAGCGTTTTTCCTTCACCAGTCGCCATCTCCGCGATTTTTCCCTGGTGAAGCACAATCCCGCCGACCAACTGCACATCAAAAGGGACCATATCCCAGGTTATTTCCTGCCCGGTGACAACCCACTTTTTGCCCAACATGCGCCGGCAGGCATCTTTCACCACCGCGAACGCTTCGGGAAGGATATCATCCAACGTCTCACCGGCTGCCAATCTATCTCTAAACTCCGCCGTTTTGGCCTGTAACTGTTCATCGCTCAAATCTTTGTAGGATTCAAAATGTTCATTAATCTCCTCAACCAGTGGCCAAAGTTTTTTGACCTCCCGCTGGTTTTTTGTGCCAAAAATTTGTGAAACTATATTATTCAGCATATTTTTTTCCTTAAACCATTAGACTCTTGAAGTTAAGATTCATCAATACTACTTACACAGGAATAAAAAGTTCTTCCGAAATTAAAAATTAACTTATTCCGTGGAGTGAAGCAAATAATTATAAAATAATTAAGGAAGGTGTTAATGACCGGCTAAAAGACGCATTGCTAAAAAGGGCGGCAACTTGTTTTCCAGAATTTCATCATAGGTTTCCTGCACCGGATACTCCAGACGCACATATTTGAAGAGGCCGGATTCCGTATCGAACAGGACAAAACAAAGCCGCGGGTCTCCGTCTCTGGGTTGTCCAACGCTTCCCACGTTGATAATATACTTCGAATTCTTATAATCCAGCTCCGTTTCTTCCTCGTAAAAAGAACCTTTCTGAGCAGAAAAAATAACTGGAATGTGCGAATGCCCAACAAAACAGATCCGCTGCGTTAACTTATTCAGATATTGCTTTGCCTCATATTCCGATAAAATGTAATGCCACTCTTCGGGATTCACAGGAGTACTGTGCACATATAATAATTCATTTTCGTGATGGGAGAAAGGCAGGTTTTCCAGATATGCTTTGTTGTATATCGTCAGCGTTCGGCGGGTCCAATTCACCGCTTCCCGGGCGTACTGATTGAAATGATATGTATCCGTGAGGCCCAATACCGCATGGTCATGATTTCCCATAAGACAAATCTGGCAGTTTTCCCGCACCAGTTCCACGCATTCATTGGGACGGGGGCCATATCCAACCACATCCCCAAGGCAAACAATTTTATCGACCTGTTCTTTTCTAATAAAATTCAAGGCCTCTGTGAGTGCAGCCAGATTAGAGTGAATATCAGAAATTACTGCAATTTTCACTGTTTTATGCCCTTGAAATCCTTTGCTTTGTTTTTGGCACGGGGGCGTATGCGGGTGGCAAGATCTTTCCTGATCTGGTTCTTATTCTCAAGATCTTTCAAAACCGCATCCAGAACACCGTTGATGAATCCACTGCTGCGGTTGCTGATGAACTCTTTGGTCAGATCCAGTGCCTCATTCATGGTCACTTCGATAGGGATATCAGGAAAGTAAAGTAATTCGCTCAGCGCCAGCCTCAGAAGCACCTTCTCAAGCAGCGCGATTCTCTCCATATCCCGATCTTTAAGATTATTCAAAATAAGGAGATCAAGTTCATCATAATTCTGGTACGTTTTGAGGATCAACTTGCGGGCAAAATCATCGACATTATGCTCCAGACTCGTGGCAATCCGGTTTGCTACGGAAGTGATATCTTCCTGCAGGAACTCATTGCAGTATAGCACCTGGAGAGCAAATCTGCGGGCCTGCCGCCGTGAGAGCATAATTTCTTTGTCCTTTTTTAACTTTTCAAAATCAACTATTGACATATTACGAACTTTTTTCTCCTTTAACCGTGTTTTGTATCAAAATAACGTTAAGCGCAATTTTATTTATTTTCATATGTATAGAAGCCCCGGCCGCTTTTCCTGCCCAGGTAGCCTGCTGAGACCATCTTTACCAACAGAGGGCAGGGCCGGTATTTTGAATCATG
>JARRQT010000175.1:0-7803 GCA_037381445.1 Calditrichia bacterium | reverse complement strand
GAGGAAATGAACCGTCCCGGTACAATTATCGGCGTGCTGAAAAACTTTCATTTCAAACCGCTGAGCAAGGAAATTGAGCCCATGGTCATTTTCCTTGGGCAGCGGGAGCGCTTCTATCTTTATGCCCGTGTAAAACCGGGTAATATTTCCGCAACCGTTTCCCAACTGGAGAAAACCTGGAAAAGCATAGTTCCAGGCGCCGAATTCCGTTACGGATTCTTTGATGAGGCAATCGCGGAATTATATACCAATGAGAAACGGGTGGGAAACCTGTTCGAATACTTCACGGTGCTGGCCATATTCATCTCCTGCCTGGGACTTTTCGGGCTGGCTTCCTTTGTGGCCGAACAGCGCACCAAGGAGATCGGTGTGCGCAAGGTGCTGGGAGCATCTGTGCCCAGCGTGGTGACGCTGCTTTCCCGGGAATTCAGTCTGTGGGTATTGTTGGCAAACATTGTCGCCTGGCCGGTGGCCTGGTATTTCATGAACAAATGGCTGCTGAATTTCGCCTACCGCACAGAACTGCAATTCTGGATTTTTGTCTTTGCCGGCGCGCTGGCCATGCTGATCGCCCTATTGACCATCAGCCTCCAGGCCGTCAAAGCGGCCACGGTCAATCCGGTGGAAAGTCTGAGATATGAATAACTGATATTCAATGATCGATTAACGGCAAAAATATTTATGAGCGGTAGAACAGAAAGTTTGATTTTTTGGGAAGAGGATAAGAGGCCGGCGCCGGTTATTCTCCGGACGTCGGTCTCACTTTTAAGGGTTATGACCTTTATGACCGTGAATCGTAAACTGCGGTTTCCATCCCGCCAATTATTGAAACGGGATTTGAGAAAAGCTCAGATAATGGCGAGGAGTATATAAAACTGACAAGAGAATCCGGCATCGCTCGCTGACCGGTTAAATGCCGGATAAAAAAAGTTGTGATTTCCAATCTCCACGTTTTTCGATGCTTTGCGCACTTAACGCGGGAGGCAGCTATGTTCGGAAATTACCTGAAAATCGCGCTGAGGAACCTTAAGAGACAAAAGGTTTATTCCTTCATTAACATCGCCGGGCTCGCCATAGGCCTGGCATGTTTCATCCTGATCATCCTCTACATCCGCTACGAATTCAGCTATGAATCCCACCATCTGAATGCCGATAGAATTTACCGGGTAAATGTTGTTCAGCAGCATCCCAATGGAATTTTCAGACTGAGCCATTCAATGGTCCCCCTCGGCAAGGCACTGGCGGAGGAAATTCCGGAAATTGCGGATTATGCCCGGATTTTCAATTATGGCAAGGCCTTTGTAAAATATCAGGAAAAAAAGTTCAACGAAGATAATATCGTTTTCACAGACCAGGGATTCCTCAACATCTTTACCATTCCGGTAATCGCCGGCAACAAAGAAACCGCCCTCACCAACAAGTTTTCCCTGGCAATCACCGAATCCATGGCCAAAAAATATTTCGGTGATCAGAATCCTGTTGGCCAGACATTATTGATCGATAATGAATATCCCCTGCAGGTGACCGCAATTATCAAAGATTTTCCGAAGAATACCCATATCACCGCCGGTTTTTTGGTTTCCTTCAATACCCTGGTGGAAATTGCCGGTGAAGATTTCATGGACAACTGGATTACGACCAACCTGATGACATATGTCATGATCAGCGGGAATCAGAATCTCATCGAAATTGAAAACAAAATAGAGAATATTTACCAGGCGCGCGCCACTCCGGAGGTAAAAAAGACCTTCGAACTGGAGCAGTTGCGCAGGATTCATCTCTATTCACAGGTGACCTCGTACGGGGATATCAGGAACGTCTATATTTTTCTTGCCATCGGCATCCTCATCTTATTGATTGCCTCAATTAATTTCATGAATCTTTCCACAGCGCGTTCGGCCAGGCGGGCCAATGAAGTGGGACTGCGAAAAGTTGTCGGCGCAAACCAGGGACAGTTGATAAAACAGTTTATCGGAGAAAGCATTTTCATAACCTTCCTGGCATTATTTCTTGCGTTATTCATTGTGGAAAGCTTTTTGCCTGTTTTCAGGAATTTAACCGGCCAGGAACTAATTTTCCCCGCCGCAAGTGACTGGCATTTTTATGGTTTGCTGTTCATAATAAGCCTCTCCGTCGGTTTTCTGTCCGGAAGTTACCCGGCTCTTTACCTGTCCTCTTTTGCGCCGGTTTCCATCTTGCAGGGCAGAACTGCGGCGGGAAAGAAAGGCGCGAAGCTCCGCAGAACGCTGGTCATTCTGCAATTCAGTATTGCCATTGCGCTGATCATTTCAACTTTATCCGTCCGGGATCAGATAGACTTCATGCGCCATAAAGGGCTTGGCTTCCAGAAAGACCAAATTATTGTGATACCCGCAGTCAGCGGGGAAAACGAAAAAGATATCAATCCCTTCCGCCAGGCACTGCTTAGCAGTGCGAATATCAGGGGAGTGACAGGCTCCGTTTCACTGCCCAGCAGAATAGGCATGTATAACAATGTTACCTGGGAAGGTGCTTCCGAAAATGAAAGTATCGCATTGATTCACAACAGGGTGGATTACGATTTTCTGGAGACCTATGAGATTAAGATAGTACAAGGGCGGAATTTCTCCCCCGAATTCCCGACAGATATCGTCGACGGGAAACGTAAAAATAACGCGGGCGCTATCATACTGAATGAAGAAGCGGTGCGCCGGTTCGGATGGGATAATCCCATCGGCAAGAAAGTCATACAAACCTATGGCGAACAGCGTTTTCCCTTCACCGTCGTCGGCGTCGTAAAGGATTTTCATTTTGCCTCGTTACATTACAAAATCAGGCCGCTTTCGCTGTTTCTCCAGACCAAATATCCCCGATATATATCGGTCAAGGTAACGCCAGTTGATTTGCAGAAAACCATAGAATATATCCAGAAAACCTGGAACCGGTTTTATCCGGAATATCCCTTTGAGCATTACTTCCTGGACCAGACATTTGAACACGCTTATCAGGCTGAACAGAAATTACAGACCTTATTCGGCTATTTCGCCCTGTTGAGCATTTTCATTTCCTGCCTGGGTTTATTGGGATTGGCGGCTTTTGCCACCGAGCGGCGGACCAAAGAAATCGGCATGCGTAAAGTGCTGGGTGCTTCTGTATGGAATATCATCGTCATGCTGTCCGGGGAATTTGCGAAGTGGATTCTGATCGCCAATCTGATTGCCTGGCCTGTAGCCTGGTATGTCATGAATCGCTGGCTGCAGAATTTTGCTTATCGAATCGATATCGGCTGGTGGATATTTGCCTTGGCGGGCGGATTGGCGTTGATAATTGCCCTGCTGACAATAATCTCACAGGCGGTTAAAGCCGCATTGGCCAATCCGGTGGAGAGTTTACGGTATGAATAGCGAAAACTACCAAATCGGATATAGGACGGATAACAATGCAATCCCTTCAGGATTTTAAAAGGAGTATTTATGCTCGGAAATTATTTTAAAATCGCACTCAGGAATATTGCACGGCAAAAAATGTATTCAATTTTAAATATTGCCGGGCTTTCGTTAGGGATAACATGCTGTATCCTTCTGCTATTGTATGTCCAATTTGAACTGAGCTATGATAAATACCATGAAAACGCCGATCGCGTCTACAGGATAATCAGAGAAGGCAAGGCATTCACCCCGGCCCCGTTAGCTCCCAAACTGATGGAAGACATCCCGGAAATTGCATTCGCAGCCAGGTTGGTTAAACGTGATGATATTCTAATCGCGTATCAAAATAAACATTTTCTTGAGGACGATTTCTATTGGGCCGATCCTGAAATCCTGAAAATATTTACAATTCCGCTTATCGAAGGAGATGCAAAAACAGCATTAAATGATCCATCTTCAATATTGCTCTCAAACCGCATCTCAAAAAAATATTTTATGAACGAAAATCCCATCGGAAAAGTGATTATGGTTGGCGACAATTCTGAATTCATTGTGACCGGTATTTTTTCCGACATGCCTGCCAATTCTCATTTCAATATGGATTTTATCGCACCCTGTAAAACATTCTTTAAAATTTCGGGCAACGATGAGACGAACTGGTTTCGGAATTTCGCCTATACATATTTTGTCCTGCACGAGGGGGCCGACCCGGATGTACTGGAGAGCAAGTTGCCATCGATAATTGACGATTATATATTTAAAAACCTGCCGCCGGAGATCATAAGCACTATTAAAGAACCTTATCCAAGAATATTTTATGCGCAACCGCTGACAAAAATTCATCTCCATTCACACTTGCGCCAGGAAATTAGTGCAAATAATGATATCAGATATATCTTCCTGTTCTCCTCCATCGCTTTCCTGATTCTTATTATTGCCTGCATAAACTATATTAATTTGGCCACCGCCCGGGCAAGCAGACGGGCCAAGGAAGTTGGAATGAGGAAGGTGGCAGGCGCCCAGCGAAAACAATTATTATATCAGTTCTTTGGGGAATCGGTAATCCTCACCATCATTTCAGTGATGATATCGCTTGTTTTATTGGAATTTGCCCTGCCGGTTTTTAACAATCTGGCGGAATCCCACCTTCATTTTGATCCCTTCGCCAATCCGCTGCTGTTCCCGGGGATTTTCTTGTTTGCAATATTCACAGGAGTTCTTGCGGGAAGCTATCCGGCGCTTTACCTCTCCGGTCTCAAACCGGTTAATGTCTTAAAAGGGAGCCTCATAAAGAGCGCCAAAGGCATAACGCTGCGAAATATTCTCGTCATCACCCAATTCTCAATCACAATATTTCTTATTATCTGCACACTGGTCATCAGAAATCAATTGAACTTTGTTAAGAACATGGATGTGGGTTACAGCAAACAGCAGATTATCACGCTGCCGATAAGAGATGGTGAAATCCGCCGTCAGATAGAAACCTTAAAAACCGGGTTAATGCAATATCCCGATATTCTCGGGGTTTCAACTTCCGCCCGCCTGCCTAATAATATTGACAATTTTACAGAGGCAAAATGGACCGGGAAAAAGCCCGATGAAGGATTCCTCATCGGCTATAATACTGCCGATTATAATTTTATCGATCTGTTTGACCTGAAGATTATTGAAGGACGGAATTTTTCCAAATCGTTTCCATCCGACAGAAACGGTGCATTTTTATTAAACGAAGCTGCCGCAAAAGCGGCACCACTAAAATATCCGCTCGGCCAGGAATTTATACATTGGCAGGGAAGCAAAGGAAAAGTAGTCGGCATTGTGAAAGATTTTAACTTTCGCTCGCTGCATAATCCGATTGAGCCCCTCTACATCTTTCTGGATCCCCTTGATTTTTCATATATTTCAATTAAGATAAAATCCACCGATATTCCGGCAACGATTGAACATGTAAAAAAGGTCATGCATGGAATTTCGCCGGACTATCCATTTGAATACTCTTTTTTTGATGAACTTTTTGAAAAAGCTTATCACGCAGAAAGGCGCCTGCTCACCATTTTCAGTGCTTTCACCCTGCTGGCAATTCTGATAGCCTGTCTGGGGCTTTTGGGGCTTGTTTCATATTCAACGGAAATACGAGTGAAGGAGATCGGTATTCGCAGAGTCTTGGGTGCCTCAGTGTCCGGCATATTCTTGCTTCTCTCCAAAGAATTTTTTAAATGGATTCTGATATCCAATCTCATTGCCTGGCCCGTGGCATTTATATACTCCGGAATGTGGCTGCAGAATTTTGCCTATCGCACGACCATCGGCATCTGGATTTTCCTGGGCTCCTCCCTGCTTGCTTTGATAATTGCCCTGCTCACCGTCAGTTTTCAGGCCATAAAAGCGGCGACGGCAAATCCGGTGGAGAGTCTGCGGTATGAATGAGCAAAACGCAAAGTGCAGGAGACAGAGCGGGCGCGGGACAACGCAGCACCCAAACCGGAACACCGAATACGAAGCCGGAACCAAGATAGAACAAAAAAACTTGCTGTATGAAAGCAAGAAAATTCAATGGAGTTGTTTATTCCAACCGAAACAAGTAAAAATATTATTGGGTGGGCTCCGGATTCTGGTCTGCGCACTCCGTTTTCCGGTTTCCGGTCTTCAGCTTTGCCGGTCCCGATGCACCAGGGCGGCACATCATGCATTTTATTTGGAGAAGATTATGATAAAAAATTACCTTAAAATCGCATTCCGGAATATGTTCCGGCAGAAAACATATTCGTTTATCAACCTTGCCGGACTCGCCATTGGTATGGCCGCCTGCATCCTGATTCTGCTCTGGGTAAAGGATGAGTTGAGTTACGACCGCTTTCACCGCAATGCGGACCGGCTCTACCGGGTGGCCGACCATGAGAAATATACAAACGGCGAAGAAGTCCGCTTTACTATGAATCCGGCGGGCCTGGCGCCGGCATTATTGGAAAATTACCCGGAAATAAAAAATGCGGCCCGGCTGCGGACAGTCGGGAGCGTGGTGATACAGTACAATGAAAAATCTTTCAGTGAAGAGAATATGGCTGGCGCAGATCCCGCTTTTTTGGAGATGTTTACGATTCCGCTCATCGAAGGAAATGCGACTTCCGCATTGTCCAATCCGTCTTCAGTCGTTATATCTCAAAAAATGGCTCAAAAATACTTTGGGGTGGAGAATCCGGTTGGAAAGACGATCCGTGTCGATGACAGGCTGGATCTCCAGGTAACAGCCGTCATGCAAGATATTCCTCCCAACTCTCATTTGAAAGTAGATTTCCTGGTTCCCTTCCCCTTGCTCAGAGAGTTCGGATATGCCATCGAAGGATGGGAAGGTTGGGCTTTTACCACTTATGTTCTTCTGGATGAAAATGCCGATTATCATCTGGTAAGCCGCAAAATTGCCGATCTGGCCAAAAAATATCAGAAAGAAGTCCTGGCTACCCTCTCCCTCCAGCCGGTTCCTGATATTCATCTCCGGTCTGGCGGAATGTGGGGAATTGGCGGCACGGGAGATATTAAATATGTATATATTTTTACCATCGTGGCAGGCTTCATTTTATTGCTGGCCTGCATCAATTTCATGAACCTGGCGACAGCACGGGCAGGGAAACGGGCAAAAGAGGTGGGACTCAGAAAGGTGGTGGGCGCCCGGAGACAGGAGATAATCAAACAATTTTTTATTGAATCAATGCTATATTCAGTCATTTCCTTGCTTTTATCCATCATTATTGTGCTGGATCTGTTGCCGTTTTTCAATTCCCTTTCCGGCAAACAACTGGAGTTCGGTATTCACAGCGGCCAGAGCATTCTTCTGCTTATTCTGGGTATTGCACTCCTTACCGGCCTTATCTCCGGCAGTTATCCCGCCCTTTTCCTGTCCTCTTTTAAACCGGTGACAGTTTTAAAGGGCAAACTAGGTTCAGGTTTAAAAGGCTCCCTTTTCCGAAAACTGCTGGTTTCATTTCAATTTTTATTGACAATCGTCCTTATTATCAGCACCATTGTTGTGAACCGTCAGTTACATTTTGTCAAAAATCAAAAACTTGGATTTGACAAAGACCAGGTGCTGAGTGTCAAATTACACGGAGATCTTAAGCAGAAAACCGATTTCATAAAATCGGAATTAAATAAAAACCGGAACGTCCGGAATGTTTCCGCGGTGTCTTTTCCGCCTGTACAGATAAGAAGATCCACAATCCTCTCCGAATGGGAAGGCAAAAGCGGCGATGACCAGTTTTTAATGTATCTGCTTTCGGCTGACATGGATTTTACAGGAACGATGAATATCCAAATGGCGGAAGGCAGATATTTTTCAAAGGAATTCCCCAGTGACACTTCGGAAAAAATTATCATTAACCAGGCCGCAGCCCGGGCCATG
>JARRQT010000174.1:0-11816 GCA_037381445.1 Calditrichia bacterium | reverse complement strand
AAAAATCTTTAATTACCGCATAATCGGGGTCATCAAAGATTTCAACTTCAGTTCCCTTCACTCAAAAATAGGGCCGTTGGCGATTTATTTTGATCCCAGGGAAATTCAATACCTCCTGATAAAATTGGCTCCCGGGAACCTGAGCGCTTCGGTCAAATCGATCGAAAGCGACTGGAGCAGGATTGCTCCCGGTTTCCCCTTTGAATTTAATTTTCTGGATGACCAGATAAATAAGATGTATCTTGCGGAACAGCAGGTGGGAAAAGTCATAAATTCCTTCAGTTTTCTGGCATTATTTATCGCCTGCCTGGGCTTGTTTGGATTGGCCTCCTTTACGGCTGAACAGCGGACCAAAGAAATCGGGATACGAAAAGTCCTGGGTGCTTCAGTCCCAGGAACGGTTATGTTGCTGGCAAAGGAATTCACCCGCTATGTTTTGTATGCCAATCTCATTGCCTGGCCGGTGGCCTGGTATGTGATGAACCGCTGGCTGCAGAATTTTGCGTATCGGATCGACATCGGCTGGTGGGTATTTGCCCTGGCGGGCGGGTTGGCGCTATTGATTGCAATTTTGACAGTAAGTGCACAGGCCATTAAGGCGGCACTGGCAAATCCGGTGGAGAGCCTGAGATATGAATAACATGCATGCAATATCTCTGCATAGCACGCAGGGCGCTTTTCAAATATAGAGGAGGCAATTTTATGATCACCAATTATCTTAAGATCGCGGTTCGTAATCTGTTTCGCCATAAAATTTTTTCATCGATCAACATCCTGGGTCTTGCCATCGGAATGGCTGCCTGCATGCTGATTCTTCTTTTTATTCAGCGTGAGCTTTCCTTCGAAAAAGAACACGGAAAGGCGGATCGCATCTATCGTGTATTGACCATTGACAAGGCGCTGGGAACGCATAATCAGCGTGTGGGGATCACCATGCCGCCGCTGGGACCGGCGCTGCAGGAGACTTTCCCGGAAGTTGAAGCATCCGTCAGACTGTCCGGCGGCGGCAAATCGCTTCTGAAATATGGGGATCAGCAGGGAATCTATGCCAGAAAACTGCGATCTGCGGATGGGAATTTTTTTGACCTGTTCGATTTCAGATTGTTGGAGGGAGACCGGCAAAAAGCCCTGACCGAACCGTTCAGCATTGTTTTGACCAGGACCCTTGCCCGGCAGATTTTCGGCAGCGAAGAAGCGATGGGAAAAACCATTCGCACCGGCAATGGATATGACGCGCAGGTGACCGGTGTGATGCAGGATCTGCCCGATAACAGTCATCTGGATTTTGACGGGTTGCTCTCGCTCTCCACGCAGGCTTCCGTGGCCAAAACCAATCAACCGCCCAATACTACGCAGCCCATCTGGCTGGAGAATTGGGATATGGTTGCGATGCCGACTTATGTTTTATTAAAACAGGGCGCTTTACCCGAAGGATTGGATGGGAAATTCACCAAACTCTGCCGGGATCACGGTGTGGAGGAGAATTTCAGCATAACCCTGCAGCCGCTGCGGGATGTTCATCTTCACTCCACCGATGTCATTTTCGATCCGACTGTCAACAAAGGCGATATCAAAAATATTTATATATTTGCGGCCATTGCTCTTTTGATTCTGATCATTGCTATCGTCAATTATATGAACCTTTCCACGGCCCGCAGTACCCAGCGCGCGAAAGAAGTGGGGATGCGGAAGGTGGTGGGTTCGTCCCGCCGGCAGCTTATTTACCAGTTTATGGGGGAATCTCTTCTGCTGACATTTTTGGCCCTGCTTCTCTCCTTCCCGCTGGCGGAGTTTTCCTTGCCCCTGCTCAACCATCTGGTCGGCGCGTCCATGTCTCTTAATCTGTTTCAAAACGGCCTCATCGTCATTTTTCTTTTCAGCGCTCTCATTCTGGTTGGATTACTGGCAGGTTTTTACCCTGCCATCGTCCTCTCCAATTTCAAGCCGGTTTCTGTGTTAAAGGGAAGTTTCGCTTCCGGCCAGACCGGCATCATCATGCGCAAGGCGCTGGTGGTTTTCCAGTTCACCCTTTCCATCGCGCTGATCGGCCTCACCGTGGTCGTTCAGAAGCAGATGTATTTTGTCCAGCACAAGGATTTGGGCTACAACCGGGAGCAGGTAGTGGTGTTCGATATGACCGACCGGAAGATGGGTGAAAAGTTGGAAACATTCCGGAAGGAACTCGCCAAAGCCGGAAGTTTTGTTTCGGTTGCCGCGTCCAGTAATGTCCCTGGCCGCACTTTCGGAAGGACCGGCGTCCGTCCCGAAGGCGCTTCGGAAAGGGATATCTGGATCTGGAGCAACTTTTTTATCAGCCCGGAGACTATTCCCACCCTGGGTATGAAAATGGCCGAAGGGAGAAATTTCAGCCGGGAAATGGGCAGCGACACCAGCGGCGTGGTTATCATCAACCAGACGGCCGTTAAACAACTGGGTTGGAAGGATCCCCTGAGCAAAAAGATTTATTTTGGCACTTCGGATTCCACCGGCGCCCGGGTGATCGGCGTGGTGAAGGATTTTCATTTCCTGGGGCTGCACCAGCCTATCGAGCCGGTGGTAATTTTCCCGCTGGCCCGCTTTCCGGGAAATCTGCTGGCCGCCCGGATTCAGGCGGGGCGCATTCCGGAAGCACTGAACTACGCCGGTCAGAAATGGCAGGAACTCTATCCCGATCATCCCTTCAGCTATACGTTCCTGGATGATGAATTCAACAATCTGTATCGGCGCGATATCAACACCGGCAAGATTGTAAACATCTTCTCCATTCTGGCAATTTTTATCGCCTGCCTGGGGCTGTTCAGTCTCTCCAGCCACAGCACCGCCATACGGATTAAAGAGATCGGCGTGCGGAAAGTATTGGGTGCATCCACCGGCCTGATCATCCGCCTGCTGGTGATCGATTTCATCCGCTGGGTACTGCTGGCCAATATCTTCGCCTGGCCGCTGGCCTGGTTTGCGGCATCGAAATGGCTGAACAGTTTCGCCTACCGGATTCCCCTGGATCCCCTGCCCTTCCTGCTGGCCAGCATATTGGCCCTGCTTGTGGCGGTGCTCACCGTCCTGAGCCAGTCCTGGCGGGCGGCGGTCATCAATCCGGCAAGAGCACTCAGATACGAATAAATGCAGGTATGAAGGGAAACCGGAGAAGGGAGACCGGAGACGAAAATAAAATTATAGAAACCAGTCTACAAAAGGAGTCCAGGTTGAAAAAAATAACAAAGTTTGAAGACTTGGAGGTTTGGAAAGAGAGTATGAGACTTGCAGTAGATATTTATCATGCATTCCTCTCTGTCAAAGATTATACCTTTCGAGACCATATCCAACGCTCGGCGGTTTCAATTCCATCTAATATTGCAGAAGGCTTCGACAGAAATTCCAATAAGGAATTTATTCAATATCTATTTGTCTCAAAAGGTTCCTGTTCAGAATTGCGGACGCAACTTTATTTGTCAAATGAATTTGCTTTAATCGAAATAATGAAAGCACAGGAATTCATCGAGCGAACAAAAAAGATTTCGGCAATGCTTTATAATTTAATTAAAACAAGGAAAGAAAAGTTTTAAACGCAAATGCCGGTCTCCGGTCTTCTGTCTCCGGTCTCCGCTAACATTTCGCGTTCTGCACCCGGCTTTCCTGATGAGGAGAAAACTATGTTTCAAAATTTTCTCAAAATCACGTTTCGGAATTTGCTTCGGCAAAAAGGATATACCTTTATTAATATCGCCGGGCTGGCGATTGGTCTGGCCTGCTGTTTCCTGATTCTGCTGTTTGTGCTGGATGAGCTGAGTTATGACAGGCATTATAATAATCACGACCGCATCTACAGGGTGGCAGTCAGGGGCGTGGTTGGGAATCAGGAGCTGAACATCCCGCAGACCTCCTCCCTGATGGCGCGCACCCTTGCCGAGGAGTATCCCGAGGTAGAGCATGCCACCCGTCTGCAGCATACCCCGAATATGCTGGTGAGATACGGTGACAGGGTCTTTAACGAAACCCATTTCATGTGGGTCGATTCCAACTTTTTTGACGTGTTTTCCATTCCCCTGCTCTATGGCGATCCGCGGACCGCCCTGAAGGACGACCATACTGTAGTCATGACTGAAGAAACCGCCTCCAAATATTTTGACAATCTCTCCGAAGCGATTGGCAAAATTGTGACCTACGAAGACGGGACGCCCTACCGGGTGACCGGCATTGCAAAGAATGCCCCGGAAAATTCGCACTTTCATTACGGGATGCTCTCTCCCCTCTCATCCTGGGAATGGAACTGGGAGGAATTCTGGCTGCATAATTTCATGTATACCTATGTGATGCTCCGGGAAAACAGTGATCCGCAGCAGTTGGAGGCAAAATTTCCGGACTTCATCCGCAAATATGTTGCGCCCCACATTCAGCGCGGCATGGGAATGTCCATGGAAGAATTCAAGGCCTCAGGCAGCAAACTGGAGTATTACCTGCAGCCGCTGACCGGCATCCACCTGCATTCACACCTGAGTAATGAACTGGAGCCGAACAGCGACATCGCCTATATTTATATATTCTCGCTCATCGCATTTTTTATTTTGGTTATCGCCTGCATCAATTTCATGAACCTTTCCACCTCCCGCTCTGCGGGGCGCGGAAAAGAGGTAGGCATCAGAAAAGTGCTGGGTTCCCGCAGGAGACAGCTTATCCAGCAATTCCTGGCTGAATCTATCATTATGACACTGATCGCGGTGATCTTTGCAGTCGCCATCGTGCAATTGGTTCTTCCCTATTTCAACACCCTGGCGGGAAAGCATCTGCAAGGTGGCTTCCTCAACCACTGGTATATCATTCCCGGGATTCTTGTCATTTCACTCATCGTGGGAATCCTGGCCGGCAGTTATCCCGCATTTTTCCTGTCATCCTTTAAACCTGTTTCGGTATTGAAGGGAATCCTCAGCAAGGGAAAGCAGGGCGTTGCTTTCAGAAATGTTCTGGTAGTGATCCAATTCACCATTTCCATTGTGCTGTTTGTCTGCACATTTATTGTTTCCAGCCAGTTAAAATATATTCAGGAAAAACGCCTGGGATTCGACAAAGAAAATATCGTGGTGATCAAACGTGGCTGGGCCATCGGCCAGAATCCAGACGGCACCCCGATCAGCAGATCACCCAATAATACCGTGATTGATGCCTTCAAGCATGATCTGCTTCAAAATCCGCAGATAATTTCTGTGGCGGGCAGCACCAGCCTGCCGGGGAAAGATGTGCAAAGCACAAATTTCCTGGCCGAAGGCGCTTCTCCCGATGAACAGCATCCCATGAATTTTTTCATGGCCGATTTTGATTTTGCGGACACCTATAAATTGGAATTTCAGGAAGGGCGGTTCTATTCCCGCGAAATGGCCTCTGACAGCATGGGCGTGGTGGTCAATGAAACGGCCGCCCGGATTCTGGGATTCGAAAAACCATACCTGGGCAAGCGCATCGGATTCCCGGGAAACGACCGGTTTATGCTGCATATTATTGGGGTGGTAAATGATTTTCACTATGCCTCATTGCATAAAAAAATTGAACCGCTGCTGCTTGGCTTTCAGAATCTGGACCGGACCTATATTTCGGTCCGTATTCATCCGCAACGGGTACCGGAAACGGTGGATTATATCAAGAAGACCTGGGACAAGTATATCCCCTATAAACCATTCGAATATTTTTTCTTCGATCAGGATTATGACCTGCTTTACAAAGCGGAACAGACTACCGCAAAACTCTTTACTGTCTTTTCGGTGCTGGCCATCTTTATCGCCTGCCTGGGATTATTCGGACTGGCTTCCTTTACTACCGAGAAACGCACCAAAGAAATCGGCATCCGCAAGGCGATGGGCGCACCGGTCAGCAAAATAGTCCTTCTGCTGACCAAAGAATTTACCCGCTGGGTGCTGGTTGCAAATATCATCGCCTGGCCAGCCGCCTGGTATTTTATGAATCAGTGGCTGCAGAATTTTGCCTATCGTATAAACCCGACCATATGGATTTTTATTTTTTCCGGTATCCTTTCGCTGGCAATTGCCGTATTAACGGTCAGCTATCAGTCAATACGGGCTGCCATAGCCAATCCGGTGGAAAGTCTGAGGTATGAATAATTCATGCGGCAATGCGCAGAGCGGGAAGCGCACAGCGAATAAAACATCGGGAGATTGAAAAAATGGTGAAATTCAGATTCCAGGATTTGGAAATTTGGAATATGGCTATGGAAATCGCTGATGAACTTTTTAACATCGCCGATCAGTTGGAGCAGAAGCACCTTTTTCGTTTTGCCGAACAATTGCGCGGTGCAGGCATGAGTATTTCAAATAATATTGCGGAAGGATCTGGTTCCAGTTCAAAGAAAGAATTTTCAAAGTTTTTGGATATTGCCCGAAAATCGACTTTTGAAAATGCCAATATTTTAATCATCCTTAATCGGATAAATTTAATTGCTGCAAATCACTTGAATATTTTGCTTGAAAAATTAGATCACTTATGCAGAAAAATTACAAATTTTAGAAAAACACTCAGAGATTAAACAAACCGTGCGCCATGCACTATGCACTTTGCGCTCACGCCGGAGAAAATTATGTTTAAGAATTATCTGAAAATTGCATTCCGAAATCTTATCCGCCATAAGGGCTATTCGTTTATTAATATCACAGGACTGGCCATCGGCATTGCCACCTGCCTGCTGATTTTACTCTATGTTACGGATGAACTAAGCTATGACCGCTACAATGAAAAGGCTGATCAGATTTATCGGGTTTGCATACATGGCATTGTGGGAACCAATGAATTCAACCAGGCCGTCACCTCCGCGCCTATGGCCAAGGCGCTTGTCAACGACTACCCGGAGGTTATCGCGGCAACCCGCTTTGTTAATCTTGGTTTTCCTGTCCTGCGATACAAGGATCGGGTGTTCAGTGAAGAGAGATTTTTCTCCGCCGATTCCAATATATTTGATGTATTTACCATTCCTTTTCTGGAGGGAGATCCCAAAACCGCTCTCACCCAACCAAACACTATTGTTATCACACAATCCATGGCACGAAAATATTTCGGGGATGAGGACCCCATGGGGAAAGTGCTCAATTCCGATAACCGGCGGGATTACCAGGTTACTGGTGTGGTAAAGAATGTACCTCATAATTCCCATTTTCATTTTGATTTCCTGGCTTCACTTTCTACCTATGAGAATAGCCGCAGCGATCAATGGCTGAATAATGGCTACTATACCTATATTCTGCTGCAAAAAGACTTTCCCCCGGAACAGCTTGAAGAGAAGTTCCCCCAAATGGTAAGAAAATATGTGGGCCCCCAGGTGCAGCAGATCCTGGGCGTTTCCTTGGATCAGATGATTGCCAGCGGTAATCAATACCGGTTTTTCCTGCAACCCCTCACGGATATACATCTGCGCTCCCACTTGGATTTCGAGATCGAACCAAACGGAAATGCCACCTATGTCATAATATTTTCCGTTATCGCCCTGGGAATTCTGCTGATTGCCTGCATCAACTTTATGAATCTGGCCACTGCCCGGTCCGCCAACCGCGCCAGGGAAGTGGGAATCCGCAAAACTTTGGGCTCAAACCGCGCCCAGCTCGTCCGGCAGTTCCTGGCCGAGACCATATTCATGAGTTTTATCGCGGTCTTCTTCGCCCTCATTTTCGTGGAACTGCTGCTTCCCGCCTTCAACCAGATAGCGGACAAACAGGTGACAATCCATTATTTTACAAATATATATGTTCTCCCCGCGCTCATTGGGCTGGCTGTCCTGGTAGGCAGTGATTTTCCAGTTCACCATCTCGGTTATTCTTATTATCGGCACTTTTATTGTTTACAACCAGATGCAATATATTCAGAATAAAAACCTGGGTTTTAACAAAGACCAGGTGGTGGTCATTGAGAAAACCGATGATATCGGGGCCCAGATTGAACCGTTCAAACATGAATTGATGCAGAATCCCAATGTTATCGGTGTCAGCAACTCTCAAACCCTGCCTGGAAAGAATTTCGGCAGCAACGTTCATAAGGTAGCCGGAACTTCCGGCGAGGAGACTCACCTGCTATGGACCTTGTTCAGCGATTACAACTTTGCTCAGACCTACCAGATTAAAATGGCGGAAGGACGATTTTTCTCTCCGGAGAGAAAGACCGATTCCATGGCGGTAGTGCTCAACCAGACGGCTGTCAAGGTGTTGGGACTGGATAATCCGGTAGGCAAAGAACTCGTTCAGATCGGTGCTACGGCAGACCGCTCCATTACCTATAAAATTATCGGAGTGACCCGGGATTTCAATTTTGAATCTCTGCACCAGAAAATACGGCCGCTGGTGATAAAAATGTTCGGCCGCAACGGTTTCGGGCGTTATACCTCGGTGCGCATTGCCCCGGGAGATATCAAACAAACCCTCGCCTTTCTGGAAAAAACCTGGCATAAATTCGCCGGCGCCCAGGCGTTCGAATATGTGTTCTTCGACCAGGATTTTGCCAAAATTTATGAGTCCGAGCAGCGGACGTCCCGTATTCTGTCCATCTTTGCGGTGCTGGCCATTTTCATCGCCTGCCTGGGACTTTTTGGACTGGCATCTTTCGTCACCGAGCAGCGCACCAAGGAGATTGGCATTCGGAAAACGCTTGGCGCTTCTGTATCGAATGTCGTCTTGCTGCTTTCCAAAGAATTCACCCGCTGGGTGGTGCTGGCAAACATCATTGCCTGGCCGGTTGCTTACCTGATCATGAAAGACTGGCTGGATAATTTCGCTTACCGTATCAATATCAGTTTCCTGACTTTTTTCTTTGCTGCGATGCTTGCTTTGCTGATCGCCCTGTTCACAGTGAGCTACCAAACCATAAAAGCCTCGCTCACCAATCCGGTTGAGGCATTGCGGTACGAATAAGAAAATGAACAATTATCAGTGATCAATGATCAGATTCCGGTGATAGCCATCTTATAATAACGTTGAAACATAATGAAGAAGGCAAATGTTGTTTATCAGAAAGGCTATGACCTCACAATTGGAATAGTGAAAGCCTTTCAATACCTTACAAAAGAAAAAAGGAAATTCGTGCTTTCAAAACAACATCTTCGAAGCGGCACTTCTATCGGGGCCAATATTTCCAAGGTTAATGGTGCAATTTCAAAAGCCGATTCCTCAAATAAGATTTCGATTGCACATAAAGAATGCCTTGAAACAAAATATGGTATTTCTTTACTCCATGATACAGATTCTATCAATAAGAACACTTATGAGGGCATCTTGGCGGAGACGGAAAATTGGAAAATTTCATTCTCAATCCTCAAAACAGTCTGAACTAAGGCTGCAGAAAATGATAATTGGTAATTCATTATTGGTCATTGGAAAAAATCGTGTTTAAAAATTATCTGAAAATTGCGCTCAGAAACTTTGTTAAGACCAGGATTTTCACTACTATTAACATCCTTGGACTGGCTATCGGTATGGCCGCCTGTGTCCTCATCTTGCACTATGTACTTTACGAAAAAAGCTACGACCGATTTCATAAAAACAGCGAACGAATCTACCGCCTGCGCTACGAGCGCACCGATGGACAGGGACAATCAGTGCGATTTGCGTCCTGCTGTCCGCCGGCTGCAGCCCGCATCCGCGATAAGTATCCGGAGGTGAAAAAAATTGGAAGGATAGTCAGGTACCGGGCAGCCGTATCTTACCAACAAATGAATTTCATGGAAGAAAGAATGTATTTTGCAGAACCGGATTTCCTTGACATTCTTAAATTCAAATTTGTCCAAGGCAATCCCCTCACCGGTCTCCGGGAGCCAAACACTGCCTTTGTTTCTCAAGCCACAGCGCAAAAATACTTCGGGCATGAAAATCCTATCGGAAAAACCATAAGCGTGGATAAAAAAACAGACTACCTGATCACCGGCATCTTTAAAGATATTCCGCAAAACTCACACCTTAAATTCGATATTTTATTGCCCTGGGAAAACCTGGTATCCCTTTACGGCCCCGAGTATACCGAAGCCTGGGGACATACCGGCTCATACACCTATCTTATGGTAAAAACGGGAACCGACCCAAAGGAATTTGAAGGCAAATTAAAGAAGCTGGCGGAAGCGGAATGTCCCTGGCTGAAAGAATATAAAATGACCATCGATTTAAAAATGCAGCCGCTCACTGATATTCACCTGAATTCTCATTTTATGCAGGAATTCGAGGTGAATGGAAGCCGGGACACCGTTAACTTCTTATTCATCATCGCACTGTTTATTATGGTTATGGCGTGGGTGAATTACGTGAACCTTTCCACCGCCCGCTCGCTGGACCGCGCAAAGGAAGTTGGACTTCGCAAAGTGGTTGGCGCTTCCCGCCGACAGTTAATGTCACAGTTTTTTCTCGAAACAATACTGCTTAACTCGGCAGCATTAATGATTGCCACGGGATTAGTAGAGCTTTTTCTTCCTCTGTTCAGTGAAGTCGCCGGCATCCCAACCGACTACGGCTTTATAACCCACGGCTGGTTCTGGATAGCAGTCTCAATAATTTTCCTGGCAGGCATTTTCTTTTCGGGATTGTACCCTGTAATCGTTTTATCCTCTTTCAAACCGGCGGTTGTGCTCAAGGGAATACTAAAAAATTCGGCAAGCGGAATTAACCTCCGAAAAGTGTTGGTAATATTCCAGTTTGTTATGGCTCTAGGCCTGATTGCAGGCACCATCACGATGTATGAGCAGTTGTCATTCATGAAAAACCAGGATCTCGGTTTCAATATCGAACAGACGCTTGTCGTTCAGGCCCCCCGGGTGAGAGATGATGCTTATGGTGAGAAGTTTAATCTTTTCAAGGAAACCATATTGGCTAATCCCAACATTATAAATGCCTGCCATGTCACCGAAGTGCCGGGTCGGCAAATATACTGGGATGCAGGCGGCATTCATAAGGCAGGAGAAGATATTTCGAAAGGCAAGAATTATCAAATTGTTGGGATTGATTATGATTTTGTAAATGTTTTTGATATTAGGTTGGTAGCCGGAAGGAATTTCTCCAGGAAATTTTCAACAGACTCAAGAAGTCTGCTGATGAACGAAACTGCGGCAAAATGGATGGGTTTTACCAGCAGCCAGGAGGCAATTGGCCAGAAAGTCGATTATTGGGAAGAAATATTTACAATCGTCGGTGTTGTGAAAGACTATCACCAGCAATCGTTAAAGGCTGCATTTGAGCCGCATCTCTACCGCCTGCTTCCAACCGGCCGGGACGTCCGTGGCCAGTTTGCAATTAAACTGAACAGCCGGAATTTGAGTCGGACAATTAAGATAATTCACCAACACTATGATGAGTTTTTCCCCGGAAATCCTTTCAATTATTTTTTCCTGGATGAATATTTCAATCAGCAATACCAGTCAGATTTCCTGCTGGGAGAGGTCTTCAGCCTTTTTGCCGCCCTGGCGCTCTTCATCACCGCATTGGGAATATTCGGACTCTCGGCCTTCAATGCGACGCAACGCACCAAGGAAATCGGCATTCGAAAAGCGGTAGGGGCAAGTGTTTTTCAAATCTTTCAATTGCTGGTAAAAGAGCTGATCACCCTGCTCCTGATATCATTCGTGATTGTGCTTCCATTATTGATAATCGGGTTAAGCAATTGGCTGGAAAGCTACGCGAACAGGATGTCGTTGAATATCTGGATGTTTTTAATTCCCTTGGCGATTACCGCAGGAATTACATTTCTAACCATCAGTTGGCAAACCATAAAATCAGCTACTACTAATCCGGAGGAGGCTTTGCGGTATGAGTGAAGGGGGATGTCGTGCATCATTTATTAGAGTTAATCGTAAC
>JARRQT010000173.1:0-7858 GCA_037381445.1 Calditrichia bacterium | reverse complement strand
GATAGTTCCTACCAGCTTCGGCACCAGATCCTGAAAATAAAGCGAAAACTGGCCCATGAACACTGCACAGCACTCCTTATTGCCGGGGATACCGCCGTGACCGAACTCTCTTCTCTGCAAACCATTGTTCACGGGGTGATCCGGCTGGTACAGGATTCTCCGCTCTACGGAGAGCCGCGGCGCCGGATGGAGCTGACCAAAATGCGCGGAATGGATTTCCCGGGCGGTTTTCACGATTTTCGCATCCGCAAAGGCGGCCTGGAAGTGTATCCTCGCCTGCAATTGCAGGCGATAACCTCTCAGCCTGATTTCAAAGTGGTGGCCAGCGGCATCCCCGAACTGGATTCCCTGCTGGGCGGAGGTCTGGAGGAGGGCACCTCCTGCCTGATTACCGGGCCCAGCGGGACCGGAAAAAGCACCCTGGCCAGCCTTTACGTGCAGGCGGCCGCGAAAAGGGGCGAGCGCTCCGTATTTTTCTGTTTCGATGAGCGCCGGGAGACATTTTTGCGCCGGGCGAAAGGACTCAATATGGACATGCCCCGCTATATCGGGGAGGGCCTGGTGGACCTGCGCCAGGTGAACGTGGGGGAGATCTCTCCCGGTGAATTTGTTCAGGACATCAGGGCGAATGTGGACCGCAAGCAGGTGCGGATTGTGGTCATAGACAGCCTCACCGGCTACCTCAACGCCATGCCCGAAGAAAAATTGCTGCTAATCCAGTTGCACGAACTGATCAGCTACCTGAGCAAAGCCGGGGTTTTGACCATCATGGTGGCGACTGCCCATGGATTGATCGGATCCGTCGGCACGCAAATCGATGCCAGCTATATTGCCGATTCCGTGGTGGTGATGCGTCATTTCGAACACCGCGGCAGCCTGCGGCGCTGTGTCTCGGTTTTTAAAAAACGGCACGGGGCGCATGAAACCTCTATCCGGGAAATCAGTATCGCCGACGGCAGGATAAAAATCGGCCCGTCCCTGCGAGAATTCAGCGGGACCATGACGGGCATTCCACGCTTTGAACGAGAAAACGATGCGTATTTTGACCGCAACGAAAAAGACCACAAAGAAGGCTGACCGCTGATGACAAACCCGGATACCGGCGAACAAAACCATCTGTATCTTCCCGTATTCGCGCCCACGGGAAGGGATGCTGACCTGATTGGCGAAATGCTGCAGGCTCATGGAATCGGCGTTAAAAAATGCAGTTCCTGGAAGGAGCTGCTGGCCGAAATTACCAGCGAAACAGGGCCGGCCATCGTTGCCGAGGAAGCTCTGACAGCCGTGGATGTTGATGATTTCGTCGGTTTTCTGGAAACACAGCCGAACTGGTCGGATATTCCCATATTGGTATTGGTTTCCCGGCGGGGGCCGGGCAGCAAGCTGGATGTGCTTTCGGAAGCGCGCAATGTCACACTGCTCCGCCGCCCCCTGCAGGTGGCACCGTTTCTGGCCATCGTCCGGGCCGCCCTGGAATCCCGCCGTCGCCAGTTCGAGGTGCGAAATCTGCTGCAGAATCTGAACCATCTCAACCGGCAATTGGGGCAGCGCGCCGATCAGCTCCGAAAACTGGCCGGCGAGCTCATGGAAGCTGAATACCGAGAAAGGAAGCGCATTTCCTATCTGCTTCACGATGACCTGCAGCAGCTTCTGGTGGGGATTTCCCTCAATTTGCATTCCCTGGCGACGGCAGCGGAAAAACCCGAAGAATTTGCGGAAGTTTTTGCGGAAACGGGAAGACTGCTTGACCAGACTATTGAGACCTCCCGCTCGCTCAGCTACGATCTGAATCCGCCTATTCTGCATCAGAATAATTTCAGGGAAGTACTTCTCTGGCTGGCGGGACAGATGGATTCCAGATACGGTCTCAAAGTGACCGTGGAAGCGGATTCCTCTGTTGAAATTGTGAAGGATTCGGTGAAGAGTCTGCTTTTTCAGATGGCGCGGGAACTGCTCTTCAACGTGACAAAACACGCCGGCGTTAAGGAGGCCCTTATTGAGGTAAAGTTCACGGACAGCCAGCTGATGATTTCCGTGTCCGATAAGGGCAGCGGATTTGATCCCTCCGCTTTGCCCTCAGAAGGCGGTGCGGAGGGAGGCTATGGCCTGCTCAGTATCCGGGAACGGCTTTCCCTGCTGGGAGGCAGACTGGAAATCACCAGTTCGCCGGGACAGGGAAGCTGCTTTGTGCTGAATCTGCCGGCAAGTTCAGCTATTTTCCGGGAGGGGAGGAAAGCCGGAGAGAAGGTCCCTGCCCCGGAAGTCAAAAAGCCGGATCTGACCGCCGCCGGAGAAAAGCTGCGGATTATAATCGCTGATGACCACTCCGTGGTACGCCGGGGCCTGGTTTCGGTTATCTCATTGGACCCCAATATTGATATTGTGGCGGAGGCGGAAAACGGCGAGCAAGCACTGGAGAAAGCGCGGGAACTTTATCCTGATGTAGTTGTGATGGACGTATCCATGCCGGTGCTTGACGGCATCGAGGCCACCCGGCGGTTGAAGGCTGAAATGCCCGGGATAAAGGTTATCGGACTTTCCATGTTCGATGATGAAGATATCCGGCGCAGGATGCTGAAAAACGGGGCCAGCGCCTATTTCTGCAAAAGCGGCCCGCTGGAGGATTTCCTGACCATTCTCCGTGATTTGCGCACAGCGGAATCTTCAAAATCTGTAGATCATTCCCCGCGCAAAGAATCCTAAAATTCCCCCTTGCGATTTGGCTTTTCAACAAAACTAGTTCTTTGCTGCTTTCTGTTTCAGAGGTGTTTGAACCAGCGTCTGTTTGAGCCAGGCGGTTGTTACTGATTTGGGCCGGAAGATAGGCGCGTACAAACCGCGGGCCATGATCATCTGCGCGCACATCCCCAGGATGCGCGAGGCTGCAAACATCACCGTATAAAAATCAAAGCGGGTCATGCCGAAATGATACAGCAGGGCCCCTGAGCCGGCGTCCACATTCGGCCAGGGATTTTTCGCCTTTCCCTGTTCCTTAAGAATTGGCGGCACAACTTTATAGAGAAGTTTGACGATCTGAAAAGCGTTGTCGTAGGGGCAGACCCGTTTTCCGAAATTCAGCAGGGCGGTAAAACGGGGATCGGTGGCCCGCAGAACGGCGTGACCATAGCCCGGTATCACGCGGCCGCTGTTCAGGGTTGCCCACACATATTCCACCAGTTCTGCCTCACTGGGGACCCCGCCGAAACGTTCCTCAATGGACTGCACATATTTCAGGCATTCCTGGTTGGCGAGACCATGCAGCGGTCCGGCAAGTCCGTTCAGACCGGCGGTGATGCTGTAATAGGGATCGGACAGCGCGGAATTGACGATACGGCACACATTGGCGCTCACGTTTCCTCCCTCATGGTCGCAATGGAGCACCATGTAAAGGCGGATCAGATTGGGAAACTGCTCATCCGGGTCATCGATGCCCAGCATATTGGCGAAATCGCCGCCCCAATCCCGGTAGGGGTCCGACAGAATCCGCTTTTTGTAGATAACCCGCATGCGGTAGATTCCCGCCACGATGGAGGGGATTTTGGCGATGATCTGCAGGGCATCTTCGAGGGTGGTTTCCCAGTGGTCGCTGCGGCGCATGCCTTCTCCGTATTTGCGGGCGAACACCGAATGGCGCTGCATGGACATGATGGCGATGCTCAGGATGATCATGGGATGGGTGCCCTCCGGCAGGGACTTTATGGTATCCCAGACGTAGGCTGGGACTTCAGCCCGCGCTTTCAGGTCCTCCTGCAGGGAAGCCAGCGCCCGCTCATCCGGCAGTTCGCCGGTCAGCAGCAGATAAAAGACCTCCTCGGGGAGGCGGTCGGTCAAATCACCGATGGGAATGCCGCGAATAAAAAGACCTTTTTCAGGATCCACAAAAGAAGTGTTGCAGATGAGCGCCTTCACACCCCGTAATCCCCCGCAGAGCTGTTTCAGGGTGACATCGCTTATAATAGTATCCGGATTCTGGGAGACCAGTTCCTCAATCTCCTCCCGCCAGACCGGAATTTTTTGAGCAAGCACATTCCGTAATGTTGACATATGCCCTCCTTTAATTGATAAATCGTGAATAAAAACACATTTATTTTAATTCGTTGATATAACTATCAATTATTGCGGACATATCGTAAAAATATTCAACACATGTGACAGATATAATTTAATATATTCAACACCAATATCCAAGTTTTGTTGTTGTAATTGTTGACAAAAATTAAGAATGGTGTAAATAAAATGAATGTAATTAAAACAGTGTATTGACAGTTGATACTCAATTTTATATATTGCATTGAAATAATATCAAATTCCATCTGGTTGTATGCGAATGATGCTGCTTTTTCCCATTTTTTTGATGATTGAATGATGGCGCTTCCCGGCAGGAATGCGCGAAATTTCAACGGTTGAAACGCCCTTTTCCGGAATGCTGCTTTCTTCTCATTGCTGGTGCTTTGAAATCTTGGCAGTCTTCAATTAGAATACATGACTTACATAAGGGGTTTTTGCAGTCCTTTCGGATATGGATTATTCCTGCTCTTAAAATTCGAACGCCTCACCGGGAGGGACCCCGCCAGGAGCTAACCAAAGTTTGTCAATAAAGCATAAGAGGAGAACCACATGACATTAAATGAACGTCTTACCAACGTTGCGGTGCTGGGTGCCGCGGGGAAAATGGGAAGCGGCATTGCGCTGCTGCTGGCCAATGAAATGACCCTGCAGAAGTTGCTGCCCGAAAACCGCGGAAAGCGCTATGAACTGAACCTGATTGATATCAATCCCCAAATGCTGGAAGGACTGCTGCGTTATCTGAAGACGCAGGCGGTGAAGATGGCGGAAAAAAATATTGTGGGGCTGCGTGAACTCTATCGGGAGCGCGGCGATCTGGTGGAAAATCAGGAGATCATTCAGCAGTTTATCGATGATCTGAATGTCAGTCTGCGTCCCTCCGCCGATCTGAATTCCGCCGGAAACGCCCGCATGGTTTTTGAGGCCATCGTGGAAAATGCGGACGTCAAAGTGGGTGTGCTGAAAAAACTGAACGAATTGTGCGCGAAAGACACCCTGTTTTTCACCAATACCTCTTCCATACCCATCGGGTATTTGAATGAGAATGCGGGACTGAAGGGCCGCATCATCGGGTATCATTTTTATAATCCGCCGGCGGTGCAGAAGCTGGTGGAGCTGATTTCCCCCGAAGGTGTTTTGCCCGAACTGAAAGAAACAGGCCTGGAGTTAGGAAAACGCCTGCGGAAAATCATCATTCCCGCCAACGACAAAGCGGGATTTATCGGCAACGGCCATTTCATGCGCGACGGGCTGCACGCCATCTCACAACTGGACGTTCTGCAAAAGGAAGCTTCCCACATCCAGTCCATCTACATCATGAACCGCATCAGCCAGGATTTTCTCATCCGCCCCATGGGGATTTTTCAACTGATCGATTACGTGGGCGTTGATGTGTTTCAGAGCATTCTGAAAACCATGCAGCCTTATTTCCCGGATGAGAACCTTCATAGCAAGCTGATTGACCGCATGGTTGAAAAGAAAGTGCTGGGGGGACAGAATCCGGACGGCAGTCAGAAGGACGGATTTTTCAAATACGAGAAAAACCGGCCGGTAGCGGTTTACGATCCTGAAAAGTCAGCTTATGTTTCTTTCGAGGAAGGGGACTGGAAATTGAAGGCAGACCAGTGGATCGGTAATCCCCCGACCAGCTGGGTTGCCTGGAAAAACCTTTTGCGGGATCCGCAGAAGGATGCAAAATTGTCTGCCTATTTCAGCAGTCTGAACTCAGAGAAGTCTTTCGGCGCCCGCCTGGCAATGAGCTACCTGGCGCGCAGTAAAGAGATCGGGCAAAAACTGGTCGCGGAAGGCGTGGCCCATTCCGCCGATGATGTCAACGGCGTGCTGCTGAACGGTTTTTACCATCTCTACGGACCGGTCAATAATTTTGTGTGATGCGGGATTCCGGGTATCATGCCGAAAGATTATCAGCAAAAGCATATGCCGCAAAATTTATCTTCATTTCCATAAAAGGAGGAAAATAAATGAAACAGATGTCAAAACCTGTCTACTTAACAGCGGGGTACAATACACTTTTTCTGGGGTCCGGTCGGAATGAATTTCATCCCAAAAAGCCGCGTCCCGGCATTGGGCATTACATCACCGAGGCGGGAAAGGGGGCGCTGGAGCAGATAAAGGATCCGCAGCAGATTGACGAAGGCGTGATTTCCAACTTCATGGCCGCCCGTTTCAACCGGCAGGGCAATCTGGCTGCTTTCATTCCCGCTATCCATCCTGCCCTGCTCTACAAACCATGCTCCCGCGTGGAAGGGGCTTGCGGCTCCGGGGGACTGGGAGTGTTCTCAGCGGTGAAAAGTGTCCTGTCCGGGACAGCGGACTCGGTTCTGGCCATCGGGGTGGAAGTGCAGAACTCCGTGAAAGCGGTTTACGGTGCCGATTTTCTGGCTGGCGCCGGTTATTACGAAGGGGAAAGAAAAAACGGGCACGCCCATTTCTTCCCGGATAAATTTTCCGCACGCGCCGGCGCCTGCTTCGCCAAATACGGGCAGGAACCGGTGCGTACTGCCATGGCCCGCTGGTACGAACAGGCCATCATGAATGCCCGCCGCAACCCGAAAGCGCAGGAATATCACAATACCACCGGGGACCTGTTTGCCGTGGGGATGACGCCGCCCAATCCCAGAGTTTTTGTGGAACATCTCAACGTTTTCGATTGCTCCAAGGTGACCGACGGCGCCTCGGCCGTCATTGCGGCTTCTGCGGAAGGGCTTAAGAAACTGGGCCTGACACCCGCCGACGCGGTTGAGGTAGTGGGCTATGGGATCGCGGTGGACGATATCACCCGCCCGCCGGAAGATCAGACCAGACTGGCCACCACCCAAAAAGCCGTGCAGAAGGCTTATCGGGTCAGCGGGCTTGGACCGGACGACATCGGCGTGTTGGAGCTGCACGATTGCTTCACCATCACCGCGCTGCTGGCCATCGAAGCGGCCGGATTCGTGAAGGAGGGCGAAGCATCCGCTTTCATCGCGGAAGGAAACAGTCATTTCGACGGCCTGCTTCCCACCAACGCCACCGGCGGGTTAATCGGTTTCGGGCATCCCACCGGCGGCACCGGCGTCCGTCAGGCGGTGGACCTGTGGCAGCAGTTGACCGGCAAAGCCGGCGACTGCCAGGTTGCCATAAAATCCGCCAAACCATACGCGATGATGATCAACATGGGCGGAAATGATAAAACGGTGGCGGTGTTTATTTTCCGCCGGGCGCAGGCCTGAGAGCGCGACGTGCATCAGGATGCAGGCGCAGCGGCAGGAAAAGGCGCAAAAACAACGGAGTAATGGAGTAATGGAGTAACGGATGAGCGGAATAATGAAATGATGGTATTGTGCGGCCCTGATCTGTTTGAGCAAATAGTGGTGGTCCCGGCACTCCAATACTCCAATACTCCAATACTCCAATCCAGTTGCCGCGCTGTTTCGAAAATTTAATGGAGATAAAACAAAGGAGCTGTTATGGTTGGAATTGCAGGTTACGGCGCGTACATACCCAGATACCGCATCAAAGTGGAATCTATCGCTGCCCAGTGGGGCGCAGACGCGGAAAGCTACCGCAAGGGGCTGTCGGTGGAGGAGAAATCGGTTCCGGCGCCGGATCAGGATACCATTACCATGTCCGTGGAGGCCACCCGCCGGGCGCTGCAGCGGGCCCGGATCGATCCCCGGAAAATCGGGGCGGTGTATGTCGGGTCAGAATCTCATCCTTACGCGGTGAAGCCCAGCGGCACCACGCTGGCAGAAGCCATCGGCGCCACCCCGGACATTCACTGTGCGGATTT
>JARRQT010000172.1:0-23967 GCA_037381445.1 Calditrichia bacterium | reverse complement strand
CCACTTTCGAAATCATCAAAAAACGGTAAAGCAGCCGCTGTTCCGTGATGGGGAGAAAGCAGGTCGGCAGCAGGAGGAATTGCTTTGGTCACTGCCTCTCGCCATGCGGGGCGTGAGGTTGTGTCTTTGCCTGCCAATATCGCCGGATTTACGGATAGAAACAACACCATCAAGACTAAACACCATCTGAGCGCTTTCATAATTTCCTCGTAAGTTAATTGATCTTGTAAGTTTAAAAACTCTGTTTAAAAGAATGTTAAAGAGCGGACTGATACACAACAGATGCAATATGATGGCCGGTTCTGAGGTTCATCTTTGTCAAAATCAGAACGTGTGAAAATAGATTATCCGGCAAAATTATAAATTGATAACAATCACAATTGTATAATTTGTTGTTTCTGGCCGGCGGCTTTTTAAAATAAGTGGACAACGATACAATCCCATAAAAAATAAAAAAATGAACCCGCTACCGCCTGATGCGTTATAATTCCAGCCATTTGCGGTGCATTGAAGAAAAAAGACAAACGTATGTGCAAAGCAGTGACATTCTTTGCCATTGTTAAATCTTTGAAGATGTATTAAATTTGTGGTTTAAATTTAGGGATATTCGGATGTTGGAAATTTTTGATATAGAGCCCGGAAGCATCGCTGAAGAACTGGGCATTTCTCCCGGAGATAAGCTGATCAGCATAAATGGTAAAATTATTACCGATATGCTGGATTACCGTTTTTATAACAGCAGCGAAGACCTGGAAGTCCTGATTGAGCAGCGGGGCGTAGAAACTATTTATGAGATTGAAAAGGAGTATCAGGAAGACCTGGGCATCATTTTGGAAGACCTGAAGATGCGGAAATGCGGCAACAAATGTGTTTTCTGTTTTGTGCATCAGAATCCAAAGGGTCTGCGGAAATCGCTTTATTTCAAGGATGAAGATTACCGGTTTTCATTCTTATACGGGCATTATGTCACCCTGAGCAATACCGGACGACAGGATCTGGAACGAATTGTCGAACAGCGTCTCACTCCTCTTTATATCTCCGTTCATGTAACGGATCCTGATCTGAGAAAATACATGCTGGGAATAAAATATGATGATCATCTGCTGGAAAAAATCGAATACCTGACCAGCAATGGCATAGAATTGAACTGCCAGATTGTCCTCTGTCCCGAATTAAATGATGGGCAATACCTCGATCGCACCATTACGGACCTGAAAAAATTCTTCCCTGCGGTGCGTTCAGTGGCTATTGTCCCGGTGGGGCTTACCAGACACCGCCGCAATCTTCCGGAACTGAAGCCGGTGACCCGGGAATACAGCCTGAGTCTCATGGAGAAAATGAAAGGAGTCCGGGAGAAACTGAAAAAGGAACTGGGAAGTTCTTTTGTCTATTTGTCGGACGAATTTTATATCCGAACCGGGCAGCCTTTGCCGGACAACGATTATTACGAGGGATTTTATCAGTTGGAAAACGGGGTAGGTTTGACGCGCGATTTCATCAACCGTTTTCATGAAGAACTCCCCGTATTGAGAAAAATCACCCCGCCCCTGCATCTGACGCTGGCAAGCGGCGTGCTGGGATCCGAAGCGCTACAGCAATATATTATTCCGGAGCTGCAAAAAATTCCGGATCTAAAAATTACGCTCGAAAGAGTCATGAACCGTTTTTATGGCGAATCGATCGTAGTGGCGGGCCTGCTCGTCGGACAGGATATCTACAGCGCACTGAAAGACCGGGAATTGGGCGATTATATTATACTTCCACCCCGTGTGCTTAATCAGGACGGGATTTTTTTGGATGACTGGACGGTAGAAGCCTTAGAGGAAAAGCTGGGAAAAAAGGTATTCATCTTCCCGGACAGTTTTGTTACACTCATGAAAAATATTGCAGCGGAGCAAAGAATTCAACCGGAGGAAGCAGCCCGAATTCTGCGGCACACCGGGCCCGGTCTTTATGTCGCGGAGCAGATGAAGGAACGCTGAAGCCCCGAATCCCTGTAATGTATAGAAAATGGAATATCTCAAATAAGAAACCAGGAAAGCAGAAATCGTAAAGATGAGTCTACCCGTTGTTGCTATTGTTGGCAGGCCCAATGTGGGAAAGTCAACCCTTTTCAATCGCATCATTAAAAAGCGAGAAGCGATTGTCGATGATCTGCCCGGCGTTACCCGGGACCGCCATTATGCCGAAACGGAATGGAGCGGGCAATCCTTTGTAGTGGTCGATACGGGAGGTTACCTTCCCCAGACCTCTGACACCATCGAAATGGCGATCCGCGAGCAGGTTGAAATTGCCATTCAGGAGGCGGATGTTATACTTTATGTAGTGGACCGGGCCTCCGGGATTACCAACTGGGATGCGCAGATTGCGGATAAGCTGAAGCGCTCTCAAAAAGCAGTTATGCTTGTTGTAAATAAAGTAGATAATGAGATGATGGAATCCGATATCTACCAGTTTTACGGACTGGGACTGGGTGATCCGATTGCGGTCTCTGCGCTGCAGGGCAGGACCATCGGGGATATGCTGGATATTCTCATCTCTCAAATCCGGAATGTGCCTATGCCGGAAGTTATCGCCGATGAAGATGCTATCAAGCTAGCGGTGGTGGGGCGGGAAAATGTGGGGAAGTCATCCTTCGTGAACATGCTTATTGGACAAACCCGTTCCATCGTGACGGATATTCCCGGCACTACGCGGGATCCCATCGATTCGGAATTGAATTATCAGAAGAGAAAATATCTGCTCATCGATACCGCCGGTCTGAAAAGAAAAGCGAAGGTGAAGGAAAATATCCTGTTTTTCAGCCAACTGCGCAGCGTGCGCAGCATTCAGCGGGCGGACGTTGTGCTTTATTTCCTGGATGCCACGGCCGGACCCACCCGCCAGGACCTGCGGGTAATTAACGAGGCGACCCAGCACCGCAAAGGAATTGTAATCGCAGTAAATAAATGGGATTTGGTACCCAAGGATGATAAGACCCTCTTCGAATGGGAGAAGGCGCTGCGGGAACGTCTCGGCAGTTATAGTTATATCCCGATTGTTTTCACTTCGGTGCTGGAAAAAATACGACTATTCAAACTGGTTGTTGCTTTCTTCTGCAATTTCCCTGAACTTCTCGGAGAAAGTTCTAATCGTTTTCTGTAACGAAAAATCCGGGAACGCTGGGGATTTGAAGGTGTGCCGGTGCTTGTTGTTTTTAAGTCAAAGCATAAGAAGACGCCATAGACTTTTTAAATTGTCCGGATGTCGGCCTGAGGTTTGAAGTTATCCAACCCCCTGAATCGGTGAAAAAGACTGAAGGTCTATAACATGAAAGAGCAGCCTCAGCAAAAATCAATATTCCATCTTTGCCGGATTACTTGTTTGCGGACGAAAAAATGAATACAAATCGTAATTTCCTGCTTTTATTGGCCGTGTGGCTTGTTCTCCAGGGACTAACGGCAAGCGCGCTGTTTGCAGGCGGCGATTTCTATCAGAATGCCCGCCAGATAAAGAATCAGCTGTTCGAAGGTCCGGATCATAAATGCGGTTTTCCGGTGGTGCTGGAGGCCTCCAATCCCCAAAACAAATGGCTTCACCGGGAATTCAAAGCCTGGCAGGCGCTGCAGGTCGAGTGGAATACATTCTATGTCTCTCCATCCGGTCACTTCAAAATTTACTATGACACGCTCGGTTACCGGGCAGTCCCGGATTATGATCGCAATCATGACGGATTTCCCGATTATGTGGATTTCGTTGCTAAATCGTTCGACCGCGCCTGGCAGGTGGAAATCGATTCCCTTGGCTTTAATCCGCCGCCCGATGTTGAGGGCAATCCCCGCCAGGTTTATCCTGTTTACTGTCAGCCTTTATCCGTATACGGCAGCACCATTTTGGATTCGGTGATTTCCGAAACTTTTAATCCCCACCGGGTGCGCTATGAAACCAATATCCAGATCAGCACCTACTTTGACGCCCAATATCCCGGGATTTCCGACCCGGTAGTGCGGGACAGCATGGCCATTGCGGTGACTGCCGCCCATGAGTTCAACCATGCGCTGCAGGTTGGCTATGCCTTGTGGCCGGATAATTCCGGTTTCTTTTATGATATCTGGTTTATCGAGAGTTCCGCTACCTATATGGAAGAAGTGGTCGCCGATGGGGTGAACGATTACTTGCAGTATTTGCCAAGTTATTTCAGAGCCACCGATGAACCGCTCGATCGGTCAACCGGCGGCTTATCTGATTACGGTAAGGTGGTCATTGAGATTATGCTGGGGAAAATGTATGGCAAAGACATTACCCGGAGAATCTGGACGCAGATTCGGAATCAGCGGGCCTTACCCGCCGTGGAGACAGTGCTGGATGGTTTGGGCAGTGACATCTTTGCTGAACTATCCCGTTTATGCGGATGGCTCTTTTTTGTCGGTGACCGATCTGTGGGGAATAAATTTTTTCCCGATGCACCCTTTTTTGCCAGTTACGGCGATATTGATTTCCGAACCGGAGAGCCGCTTCAGGCAACCAGAAATGAATTGATCGCGGATTCGCTGCCCAGGCTCTCATTCCGTTGGTATAAATCGGATGTAGCGGATACCATTCCTATGTCCTTTCTGCTTAGAGCCGGCGAAGGGGGATATCCCCAGAACCTCTCCTCGCTCTACATTAATGCCGGCCAATCCGATTATTTTAATGTAAATTCAACGGTGAATTTCAGGTATCCCGACAAACTGCTCCCGCAAGGGATTTACTACAGCGTGGTAAATGGCACCGACGCCGGGGAAGGAAAATTTTATTATCAATTGCTGGCTGAGCCCGAGCATTTTGTGAAAGCAGATGATGTGATTGTGTATCCCCAGCCCTTCAGACTTGCGGACTCCCAAAATACCATTAAGTTTGAAAATATTCCGAAGGGGTCTGAAATATACATTTTCAGCAGTAACGGCAGGTACCTGCAAACCCTGCGAAATGATTCCGGAATTAATACGGAGCAATGGGATTTAAAGACCCATCTGGGTGAAGTTGTTGGCAGCGGGGTCTACGTCTATATCATCAAATCCAAAGACTTTGAGAAAAAGGGGAAATTGGTCGTCATCAGATAGCCGGGCCCGCCGGGGATTTTTCAAAAATATCGATGGCTTGGAAACGACATAAGTCAGATGAACATAGCAATACTTTCCGCAATTATTAGTTTTTTATCCCTGGATATCACCATCGCCTTTCAGGTGCTGATTTCAAGCCCGCTCTTCGCCTGTCCCATTCTTGGTTGGCTTTTGGGTGATGTCTGGCTGGGATTTGAGCTGGGTTTTCTGTTTCAGCTTCTGTGGCTGGGAAGAATTCCGGCGGGTGCCTATATCGTGCCGGAGGGCAATATCGCTTCCATGGTCGCCGCAGGCCTGGTATTGCTGAATCATGAGACTGCCTTTCCCCATACCACTTTGATGCTGGCGTTCCTGGAAGGCATTCTGGTTAGTTATCTGGGCGCCCTACTGACCTTTTTTTACCGCAAGCTGAACGGCAGAATCCTGGATTTCATAATGAGAGAAGTGGACTTCTCCCATTTTAAACGAATCCCCTTGCTGGAAGCGGCCAGCGGATTAATCTATTTTTTAATGGTTTACGTTTTGACCTACTCCTTCCTCAGGGTCAATGAGCTGTTTTTGCCGGAAATTATCAGGATAATAGGGCGTTTATTTGAAGAACAGTTGATTGTCGTTAAACCGATTATCATGGGAATCGGATTGGCCTTTGTGATTCAACTGTTGAGAGAGGCCGTAAGAAAAAATTTGGGAAAAAAGATTGAAAAAACCTCCTGAAAGTGCAAGGACCAAAACTATCACCAATTGGGATTTATTCAAGGTCTTTGTAGCAAGTTTTTTTATGCAGGCAGTCTGGAATTTCCGGAGCCTGATCAGTATCGGTTTCAGTGTGTGCCTGATACCGGTGCTTGGCAAGTTGTGCAGCAGTCCTGAAGCGAAAAAGGAATTTTTGCACCGGCATCTCCGGTTTTTCAATGCCCATCCCTATTTTGCCTCCTTCGCCCTGGGCGTTTCAATCCGTATGGAAGAAATGCGGGCCAACGGCGAGCCGCATATGCCCGAAACGCTGGATCGCCTCAAGGACCTGTTAATCAGCCCGCTGGGGGCGGTGGGCGATCGTTTGTTCTGGGCTACCATTAAGCCCGCCAGCCTGATTTTGGGTATGCTGGGAATTCTGGTTGCACCCAGCGTTCTGACTAAAGTGCTTGTGCTGATATTTACATTCTTATTATACAACATTCCCCATTTCTATTTTCGCTACCGGGGATTGCTGGAGGGCTACCACCATCCGATGGATATCTATAAATATGTGGGACAACAGCGCTTTAATAAGCTGCGCAAAGCGTATCTGTATATTTTTTTCTTTTCCATTATCGGCGTCATTGTCGCTTACAGTCATCACATATTCCATCTGCATCCGGGATTAATTGCAGTATTTCTGATTTCAGCACTTTACAGTCTCTTTTTCAATAGAATTGTAAAAAGTTTTTACTGGATATCTTTGGCAACCTTTGTGTTTTTCCTTGCTGTAGGAATCTTATTCTTTTAGAATGCTATGATGAAAATAAAACTGGTTTGAAAACAAGGGTAAAATGATCAAAAAAGAATTCACCATAAATAACAAGAATGGTTTACATGCACGTCCCGCTGCATTGCTGGTGAAAACTGCCGGCAAATTTAAATCCGATGTCTGGATATCCAAGGACGGGTACGAGGTAAACGGAAAGAGTATAATGGGTGTGATGACACTGGCTGCTGAACCCGGCAGCATCATTGAGGTTATTGTGGAAGGCATCGACGAAAAGGACGCCTTCAAAGCATTGGAAGATCTCATTACCGGAAAATTTTATGAAGAGTAGCCGGTTGTGAATCCATTCGCTGGTTTAATTCCGCCTCCAAATTATTATATCCGTTTTTTATTTTTCGTTTTATGCTCCCCTCAAATCATGGATTTTTAAACAATTTGCTGTGATCTTCAACACTTCTTTGCCGGTGTCAAATATTTTGAATATCTATAATATTATATAATTTAATAACTTAAAGAAGTTCTTTCCCGAGCGTAATAAACGGCATTTTATTTGCTAAAATATCATTGTGATGAGAGGCAAAGGGGAAAGTCCTCTCCGAATTGTAAACCATGAACGGTAAATACAGGGACGTGAGATGTTGAGCACACAGCAAAGTGTTGAAACCGCCGATTTAACAGATGCTGAATTAAAAGAATATTATGAAAACCTGATCGCCTACGTTCGGAGTCGGTTGAATATAATCGGAACATCGCTCTACCTGTTGGAAACCCATTGGTCCAGCGAGCAGGCCGATGTTTTGAAATATATCAGAAAAATTAATGAAGAGATGGAATCCATCCGAAAATTTATAAATGATTAAAAACTGGATTTTGCAAAATGGAAAAGAGTGATGTTCACATTCTGGTGGTGGAGGACGAGGAAATTATTCGTTTAATGTTCAGGCAGTCTTTTGAAAGCTGGGGATTTCACGTAGATGTCGCTGAAAATGGAAAAGAGGCCTTCGAGAAATGCCTGAACAAAACATATCACATTGTGGTCACAGATCTCAATATGCCGGTGATGGACGGAATGGAACTGCTGAAACGGGTGAAATCGAAGTGGCCGTTTATGGAGGTCATTGTGATTACCGGTTTCGCCACTATTGAATCCGCCATTGAAGCCATGAAACTGGGCGCCTACGATTTTATTCTCAAACCGGTCAATTTTGATCATGTGCAGTTTACCATAAATAAAAGTTTCCAGAAAATCAAGTCGCAGGCAGAGAATGCGGAGCTCAGGCAGCTCAATAACCAGTTGATGGAATTAAATGAACTGAAGGATAAATTCCTTTACATCACCAATCATGAAATCCGGACGCCGCTGACAATCATCAAGGGATATCTGGATGTACTGCACAGCCTGATTCCGGAGTCGGATCCCGATGTGTCTGAGATTCTCGATATTCTGGAAAATACCACCAGCGAACTTCATGACATGGTCGACAGGATGCACACGCTCGAGGGACTGGAAAGATCCAAGGTGTCTGTCCCGACGCGGCGGCTGGATCTGAAGAATATCATCAGCAAAGTGTATCATGAGATGGTTGGTTTGTATAATTCCCGCAATATCGACTTGAAAATCTTTCTGGATAAAAGACCCTTGCAGGTGCGTGGAGATTACCGGCAGGTCCGCCTTGTTCTGAGAGAACTGCTCCAGAACGCGCTTAAATTTACGGCTGATAGTGGCAAGGTGAGGGTTCGACTGGAATTAAAGGATGATGAAATTCACTATACTGTGAAAGACACTGGTGTGGGAATTCCCTTCGACAAGCAGGATATTATTTTTGAGCGGTTTTATGAAATTCAGGATGTCATCAACCACCGCACCTCCAAACGGGAATTTATGGGCGGCGGATTGGGCATCGGATTAAGCCTGATCAGAGAAATTGTCAATTCCATGGGCGGACGAATTATGCTGGAAAGCGAACCCGGCAATGGATCTCTCTTCCGGATAATATTACCCTATTATCACGAAATTGCTGAGGACGAATCTGATGGCGCACTCAGAGAAGCGAACAAATTACAGAATAACGGATAATCTGACCGGATTTTTCATCTGCCCCCTGTGCAGCCAGGTGGTCGAATTGGGATTGCCTTATAACATAAAACACCTCCCTTTTGTTTTTCATCTGACCCAAAATAATCTATTGAATTCCAATCCGCTAATTTGCCCGGATTGCGGCGGGCGCATGTGGCTGAATAAAGTCTTTAGCGGAGCCGGTAAACTGGTTTTCGATTCAAGGCATTTTTTATAGCTTTCGTTATGGTATGTCAAAAGATTCCCTCGATCAGGAAAAGGAAAATTTATACCCCCATCGGGAATTGTATCCCTTTTGATGCAATTTGGGTGTGCTATCACTCCCGGAAAGAGAACCGATAAAGACGGAATCGGCACAGCGTCATTTGCACAAGACGGGCTGGCAATTACATCAGGATGAGTATCCATTTTGGCTTCGCGTTGAAATATCGGAGAATTGCCTATCGCACAATAATTCTTGACATTAGTTTTTGATTATGTTAAAATTAAAAAAATGATATATTTGGAAAACGAGATCCACCAGGAAGAACTGGGGATTCAGTCAATCGAAGTACAAAGTAACTACAATGTACATATTCTCACCTACGACGGGGTGATCAATCCGGTGGCCAGCGACTTTATTGGTTCGGCGATTAAGGACGCCGCTGAGGATGGCAGCCAATGTCTGATTATTGAATTGGATACGCCTGGCGGGCTGATGAAGTCTATGCAGCAGATCGTCAAAGATTTTATGGCATCACCAGTGCCCATTGTTGTTTATGTCGCACCCTCCGGTTCGCGAGCGGGCTCCGCTGGCGTATTTATCACCTATGCGGCCAATATTGCGGCAATGGCTCCCGGAACCAATATTGGGGCGGCCCATCCGGTAACGATTGGCGGTGCCGATACCAGTCAGACCATGATGGAAAAGGTGACCAATGACGCGGTCGCTTTTATTCGCAGTATTGCAGAAAAAAGGGGCCGGAATGAAGAGTGGGCGGAAAAGTCTGTCCGCGAAAGCGCTTCCATTCCTGCCAGCGAAGCCCTGAAGCTGGGAGTTGTAGAAGTCATTTCTGATAATGTGGATAGTTTACTGACCTGGCTGGATGGCAGGGAGGTGGAGGTTGCAACCGGCAAAAAAATACTTCATACAGAAGATGCCCGAATAGTGGAAGTTGAAATGTCCTGGCGGTTTAAAGTGCTGAATGTTATCAGCGACCCTAATATCGCCTATATTCTGCTGCTCATTGGTATCTACGGCATATTCTTCGAGCTATATAATCCGGGATCCATACTGCCGGGTGTGGTGGGAGGAATATCCCTTATCCTTGCCTTTTACGCCTTGCATACCCTCCCGGTAAATTATGCAGGATTGCTGCTCATCCTTTTTTCCATCATTCTGTTCATTGCTGAAATAAAAGTGCCAAGCTATGGATTGCTAACGGTAGGAGGTGTTGTGTCTCTTATTTTAGGATCTCTGATGCTGTTCAAGGGGGCGATGCCTTTCCTGCAGGTATCCTGGAAGGTCATTGCCTTTGCGGTGATTCTGACAACGCTCTTTTTCCTGATTGCCATTGGCCTGGGAGTCAGCGCACAGCGGCGCAAACCGGTTACCGGCCGGGAAGGAATTTTAGGAGAAATAGGAGAAGCAGTCGATCATTTTACGAAGGGCAGAGGACAGATTGCGGTGCACGGAGAAATTTGGGATGCCTTCAGTGAAAATGCTATCCGGAAGGGAGACCGGGTGAAGGTCACCGGACTGGAAAATCTTAAAATATTTGTTGATAAAATCAGTTAAATCTGGAGGAAAACACATGCCGTATATTGCCACAATCATCGTATTAGTATTTATTCTGTTAGCCAGCGCAATCCGTGTTCTGCGGGAATATGAAAGAGCTGTTATTTTTCGTTTGGGACGTTTGATTCCAACAAAAGGACCTGGTATCATTATTCTGATACCCATTGTCGATCGCATGGTCAAAGTGAGTTTGCGGACGGTGGTCATGGATGTGCCGCCGCAGGACGTCATTACCCGCGATAACGTAAGTGTGCAGGTAAATGCCGTTATTTATTTCAGGGTAATCCTGCCTGAAAAATCTGTAGTTGAAGTGGAGAACTTTTTATTTGCGACCTCCCAGCTTTCACAGACCACCCTGCGAAGCATCGTTGGGCAGGTGGAGCTGGATGAATTGCTTGGGCAAAGAGACAAGATAAATAAAGAATTGCAGCAAATTATAGATAAACATTCCGATCCATGGGGGATAAAAGTCTCCCTGGTGGAGATAAAACATATCGATTTGCCCATTGAAATGAAACGCGCTATGGCGCGGCAGGCGGAAGCCGAACGTGAAAGGCGCTCCAAGGTTATCAGCGCCGAGGGTGAATATCAGGCGGCTACCAAACTGCAAATGGCTGCTGAAATCATCAGCAAGTATCCGGTGGCGCTGCAGCTCAGATTTCTGCAAACGCTGACTGAAGTCGCTTCCGAAAACAATTCCACCACAATTTTCCCAGTTCCAATCGATCTGTTCTCCCACTTTTTCAAAAAGGATGGCAAATAGAAGCCAGATATATTTTCTTAAACATTCCTCTTACAGGAATTATTGCTGTTGGAAGAAGGGATTCAGGTTGACATTCGCTGGTGAAACCTGAATCCTTTTTTTATGTAACGGCTGTAATTGGCGTATTGTGCTTAATTTCTCAATTGCTGTGCTGAATACATTCGTGGATAAACCAACCTGTTTATTTCCCCAAAAACAACATACATTCACAATCAATTATTATATGACTATATATAAAATATATTGATTTTTAGAGTACCCTTTTGTATTATCCATTGCGATAAAATTAACAAATAATATGAATAATAAATCTACCATCCTTGATCATCTGGTTCAGATTCTCGATATCCTCAATAATTTTATCGGAAATTATCCTATTTACATATATTTAATCGATAAAAATTATAACCTGATCTGGTTCAATAATTATCTCGCTGATAAATTCCCCGGCGTTCAGAGAGGAAATGACACCCCATGCTATAAAGCCCTATGGGGATTCGAAGAACTTTGCAAAGACTGCCCTTCTTTCGACAAACTGGAACACATGCAGAGCTGCCATGAAATTTTTGAGGGAAAGCTGCCCGATTCTCAAACGCAGGTCTATCTCGATGTCATATCGCTCCCGGTACGGGATGAAGAAAGTATCGTAGAAGGGATTTTAAAAATCGGGGTCGATGTTACAGAAAACGAGAAGGAGCAACGTGCCTTACGTGAAAAGGAGAAGCTATTCGTTTCAATTATTGACACCTCTGCTGATGCGATCTTTTTGCTGGATAACGAAGATCGGATCCTGAGCTGGAACAAGGGGGCGGAAGATATATTCGGGTATGGGGCCGAAGAAGTCATCGGAAAATCAAATGTGATCCTGATTCCCAACGAACTCATCGAACTGGGTGAGCTTTATTACATCAAGCAGGAGTTGGAAAAGCGGGGATTCATCCGGCGCTATGAAACCCAGCGCATCGATAAGTACGGGCAACTGATTTATGTCGATCTGACCCGGACTGTTATCCGGAACGAGAACGGAGATTCAATTGGTTCATCAGTCATTATCAAAGATATTACCTCCCGGAAAGAACTGGAATTCGAGCTCCGCCGCACAATTATGGAGTTGTCCAAATTAAATGAACTGGATGAAATATTCTACACCACTTATATTCTTGACGATATCCTGCAGATGATCCTTATTTCCATCACTGCCGGGGAAGGACTGCGTTTCAACCGCGCTTTCCTGTTCCTGATTGATGAGAAAAAGGAAAAATTGCAGGGATATCTGGCGATTGGACCTACCAATGAATTCGAGGCCCATCAGATCTGGAGTTCGCTGCAGGACCACTTCCGGTCCCTGAAGGATATTGTGAAACAGTTTCAGATCAATCTGCAGGGCAGTGACCAGAAGATCAACGAAATTGTCAAGCAGGTTCAGGTCCCTCTGACAAATTCGCAGAATGTTCTGGTAAAAGCACTCAAAGGGCGCCGGGCATATAATGTGCGGCATGGCAGGGTACTGGATGCGGGGGAATATAATTTCAACATGGACGGCGGCGATCTGTTTCAGGTGCTGGGTACCAACAATTTTCTGGTGGTACCGCTGGTGACCAAAAAGGAGCATATTGGTGTTATACTGGCTGATAATAAAATCACTCAAAAGGATATTACGGAAGAAGAGATAGAGAGCTTGAAGCTTTTTGCCAACCAGGCCAGCATGGCGATTGAGAATGCGCGTTTATATAAAAATCTGGAGGATCGCATTCAGGAATTGCAGCAGGCCTACCAAAGACTCGAGGAAAATTCCGAACGGCTGGTCAAGGCCGAGCGGCTGGCAGCTATTGGTGAGATGTCCGCCAAGGTCGCCCATGAAATCCGAAATCCGCTAGTGTCAATTGGAGGATTTTCCCGTCTTCTTGAGAAAAAACTTCCCTCAAATTCCGATTTGAAAAACTATACATCGATCATCAGTTCTCAGGTTGCGAATCTTGAATCAATTTTGAACAACATTTTGAGCATTGCAAATCCCAAAAAGCCTGAGCGCCGTAAGGTGGATATACATCAGGTAATTCACCAGGTATTGATGATGATGGATGATGTGATTCATAAGCGCGATGTGGAAGTTGTTCTGCAGTTTAGATGCTCCGAGAGTACCGTATGGGGAGATGAAAAACTGCTGTTCCAGGTTTTATTGAATCTGGTAAAAAATGCGATAGAAGCCATGCTGACAAAGCGGGTGCTGACCTTCACCACATTATGCGAGGATCAATATATTAGGATTTTCATACAGGACAGTGGGCATGGCATTCCTCAGGAGCATCTGCAAAAGATTTATGATCCTTTCTTCACCACCAAAGCCGACGGAACAGGGCTTGGGCTGGCAATTGTGCGGCAAATTGTCCTGGATCACAAGGGATTTATCGAGGTGGAGAGCGTCGAGGGAGAAGGAACTACGGTCAGACTCTCCATTCCCAGATATGTGGAACCGGTCGAAAATTCGGAGGAAACACAGGAGAAGGGAAAACAATGATAAAGCGGCTGTTCCGCTTCTATATAAATTAAGTATCAACTAAAAAAATTAGAAAGAAGCGAGTCCTTTTAAAACATGCTTTATAAGCTACACTGATTTGATTTTTTCTGTAGATCTCACTAATAATCAATTGGAGGAATTATGGTCGAAAAACAAGTAAGTAAAGAAGAATTGCTGGCAAAAGCGCACAAACCTGCTGAAGATGCAATGCGATTACATCCTTTTTATCGCGGAAAAATTGAAGTGCTGCCCAAAGCGCATGTGTGGGGAATGGAAAGTTTCGGTGTATGGTATACACCGGGCGTCGCTGCTCCCTGCAAGGACATTCAGGCGAATCCGGAGATGGTTTTTCAGCATACCAATAAATGGAACAGCATCGCCGTGATCTCCGACGGTACGCGGGTTCTCGGTCTGGGAGATATCGGACCGGAAGCCGGTTTACCTGTAATGGAAGGAAAAGCTCTGCTGTTTAAATATTTGGGCGGCGTGGACGCATTCCCTATTATGCTGGATACCAAGGATCCCGAAGAAATTATCCGGACGGTATTGCTTCTTCAGCCCGGCCTGGGGGGCGTGAATCTGGAAGATATTGCCCAGCCCAAATGCTTCCAGATTTTGGATACCTTGAGGGAAAAAGCCCGTATTCCCATCTGGCATGACGACCAGCAGGGAACCGCGGCGGTTACCGCGGCCGGTCTGTTCAACGCCCTTAAAGTTGTAAACAAAAAGATTGACCAGGTAAAAATTGCCATGATCGGCGCCGGGGCGGCTAATATCGCCATTGCCCGGGTTATCATCAAAGCCGGTGTAAATCCCAAGAACATTATTATGGCAGATTCCCGCGGAACGCTTCACATGGGAAGGGATGATTTACAGAAAAGTAATTATAAAGAGAAATGGCACATGTGCCAGATCAGCAACGGGAAACAGGTGAATGGTGATGTCCCCGATGCCATGAAAGGCGCCGACGTTGTCATCGCCCTCTCGAAACCCGGACCCGATTCCATAAAGAAAGAATGGATTTCCAATATGGCCGATGATGCGATCGTTTTTGTGTGTGCCAATCCCATTCCGGAAATCTGGCCGTGGGAAGCCAAGGAAGCCGGCGCCAGGATCGTGGCCACCGGCCGTTCGGACTTTCCGAACCAGGTCAACAATTCGCTGGGATTCCCGGGAATTTTCCGCGGAACGCTGGATGTGATGGCCAGAACTATCACCGATGAGATGTGCATCGCAGCCGCCGAAGAGTTGGCGAAAACCGCTGAGGATCGCGGAATTCATGAAGATTATCTGATCCCCACCATGGAAGACTGGGAAGTCTTTCCGCGGGAAGCTGTAGCAGTGGGAATGAAGGCCATGGAACAGGGAGTGGCCAGAATAACCATGAGTGCCGACGAACTGTACAAGATTGCAGAACGCACCATTAAGAAATCCAGGGAAGAAACCCAGTTGCTGATGGAAAAGGGACATATTGCTCCCCCTCCCGGTATTAAACTGTAATTTAATCCGCATAAAAAGGGGAAGGCAGTCACTGCTTTCCCCTTTTTGTAAAATTTTTTTGCCAGCCTGCAGTTTTCCTTCCATTATGCAATTGAAATCCGCGTTTTAAATCCTTAAATTAATTGACAAAAATTAGCGGGTGAAAAAATGCAAAAGATACTCATTGTTGAGGATGAGGCGGCACAGCGTATTCTTTATAAAGAAGAACTCGGTGAAATGGGGTATGAGATTCAACTGGCAGCCAGCGGTGAAGAAGCCCTGGAAATGGCGAAAAAAGATCGGCCGGACCTGGTGGTTCTGGATATCATGATGCCCGGAATCGGGGGACTGGAAACGCTGCGGGAAATGCTGAATGATAATCCGCATATTCCGGTGATTATTAATACTGCCTATTCCCATTACAAAGAAAATTTCATGAGCTGGGCGGCGGAGGAATACATCGTGAAATCCTCGGATTTAACCCAGTTGAAAGAAGCCATTAAAAGGCTTCTTGGCTAGCAAAATGTACCATAGAAGCGCATTCCGGGACAGAATACCCGTATTCAGAACCGGGCGCGTAAATAGAAGGTTGCAGGTGGTCATCAGGCGGTAAGACAATAATTGCCTTCCATATTGAATAATATACATATTTTTGATTGATCTTTACCTTCCGCAGTTCCAATTTTTTAAACTCCTTGATAATTTTGTCACCAGTCTCTAAATTTGACCGTCCCGAAATGAGTGTAAATAAAGAAAAAAACGGAGATACGGAATGATTTCCAGTTTTGAACAAATGGTAAAGGAAGTGAAATCAGCTAAGAGACGGATCATCTCGGTTGCGGTGGCACAGGATGCCGATATCCTTGAAGCGCTGCATAAAGCCCGGCAGGCAGATCTGGCATCCGCCATTCTTGTAGGAGACAAAGACCGAATTGAAAAGATTGCCTTCAGGATGGAAAGGCAGATGTGCTGATGAAGGGGCTCTGTTCCACCTCCACTCTGATGAAAGCGGTGCTGGACAGGGAAAGCGGTCTTCGCCGGGGCGGACTGTTATCCCATCTGGCAATTTTTGAGATCCCCAGCTATCATAAACTGATCATGATGTCCGATGCGGCGTTGAATATTGCACCGACGCTGGAAGAAAAAATTTCAATTACCGAAAACGCGATTTCAGCAGCCCATGCCATGGGTATTACCCGGCCGAAAGTTGCCATGATAACCGCGGTGGAGAAAGTTAATCCAGGCAAGATGCCGGCCACCGCCGACGCTGCCATCCTTTCCAAGATGGCTGAAAGAGGGCAGATAAAAGGCGCGCTGATCGACGGGCCGCTGGCCGTGGATAATGCCTTCTCAAAAAAATCCTGCGAGGTGAAGGGAATTGTCAGTGAAGTGGGCGGCGATGCCGATATTGCTATCGTACCTGATATTGAGGCCGGCAATATTTTCTACAAGCTGCTGAGTTATCTGGCCGGCGCCAAAACCGCCGGTATCATTATCGGTGCAAAGGTGCCGATCGTGCTGACTTCCCGAGCCGATTCCGATGAAACCAAGTTTTTATCCATTGCCGCTGCGGCCCGGGTATCCTAAACATGGAGAAAATGTGATGAGTGAACCCCATATTTTGGTAATAAATCCCGGCTCCACTTCAACCAAAGTTTCGGTTTTTGAAGGGGAACAGGAGGTCTTTACTGAAAATATCAAACATAAAGTGGAAGATCTTTCCCGATTCAACCGGGCATCCGACCAGGATTTGTACAGGATGGAAATAATTGTCCAGTTATTAAAGGAAAAGAATATTGATGCAACCCAAATCGGGGCCGTTGTGGGGCGGGGCGGATTGCTCAAGCCTATTGAAGGCGGCACTTACAGGGTCAATCAGCAGATGGTGGCAGATTTGCGCCGGGGCATACAGGGGGATCATCCCAGCAATTGCGGCGGACTGATTGCCTACGTTATCGCCCGGAACATCGGCTGCGAGGCATTCATTGTCGATCCGGTGGTGGTGGACGAACTCGGCGATCTGGCAAGACTTTCGGGAATGCCCCTCATCAAGCGGCGCAGCATTTTCCATGCGCTGAACCAGAAGGCGGTGGCCCGTCAGGCAGCGGCGAAACTGGGGAAAAGATACAATGAATGCAATTTTATTGTGGCACACCTGGGCGGCGGCATCACTGTGGGCGCGCACCAGAAAGGCCGTGTCATCGATGTAAATAACGGGCTGGATGGGGACGGGCCCTATTCACCGGAGCGCTCGGGCGGTGTGCCGGCTGGCGACCTGGTCAAAGCCTGCTTCTCGGGCGAATATACCTATGCCGACATGAAGAAGCTTATTAAGGGACATGGCGGCGTGGTGGCCTACCTTGGCACGAACGATATGCGGCATGTGGAAGATGAAGTCAAGAGCGGTGATGAGGAATACCGCCTGATTTTTGAAGGGATTGCCTACCAGGTGGCCAAAGAGATCGGGATGTGCGCTGCGGTGCTGGAGGGAAAGGTGGATGCGATTTGTGTTACCGGCGGACTGGCCTACGCGGACATGATGGTGGAATGGATTCGCAAGCGCGCGGAATGGATTGCGCCATTCATGGTTTTTCCCGGCGAAGAGGAGATGAAGGCGCTGGCCCTGGGCGCGCTGCGCGTCCTGCGGGGCGAAGAAGAAGCCAGAGAATATGTTTAGTTGCTGAAATATGCCGCATCAAATTTTTTACCTCGCTGATGAGAGTTACAATTCCATCGGGAGTTGTGAGCGGCAGGATTTGCTGTTGCCCGGAAAAATATTTTCTCCAGAACTTTTCTTAACCCGATGAGTATTTCATTTGATTTGTAATTACAGGAATAACAGGAGACTATCTGATGAAACTAACCGTGAAAGTGCCGGATATGACATGCAACCACTGCAAAATGACCATTAATTCGGCAATTCAAAAATTGAATGAGATTGAAAATGTTGACATAAATCTGGATACCAAAATCGTAGAGGTTTCCGGGAAAATCGACGTGCAGGAAGTGGTTGGCGCAATCAAGGATTCCGGCTATACCGTGGAACAAATATTGAATATTCAACAAAATTAAACATTTTTCAAAAGATATTTGATTAAAAGCATTTCTTTTATAAATTATATTGTGAAACAAATCTCTAAACGGGCGTAAAGCGGATTTCCGATAACATACTGACCATAAAAATTTTAGGAAATTGAAAAACTAACGGAGAAGGATATGGCAGCGCGAGAAATTGAAAACAAGATATATTCCGTGGGCGCAATAGACTGGGACCGGACGTTGTTTGACGCGCTGATCCCATTGCCGCATGGCACCAGCTATAATTCATATCTGATTCAGGGAAGCGAAAAGACAGCCCTGATAGATACGGTTGAGCCCACCAAATTTGATCAGTTGAAAAAAAGCCTTGTCAATCTTGATGTCAAAAAGATTGATTATATCATCTCCAATCATGCGGAGCAGGACCACTCCGGCTCCATTCCCGCCATGCTGGAATTGTATCCCGGTGCAAAAGTGGTCACCAATTCCAAATGCAGGGATTTTCTGATTCAATTACTGCATCTGCCGGAAGAAAAATTTCTGGTGATCAATGACCGCGATACCCTTTCACTGGGCGATAAAACCCTTGAATTTATCCTGGCCCCCTGGGTTCACTGGCCGGAAACCATGTTCACTTATCTTCAGGAGGATAAGATTCTTTTCAGCGGCGATTTCCTCGGTTCCCACCTGGCCACCAGCGATCTTTTCGCCGAAGATCAGTCGAACGTGCTGCGGGAAGCCAAGCGTTATTATGCGGAAATTATGATGCCCTTCGCAAAGAGCATCCGCAAACACCTGCAGACTGTGGATGATTTGAATCCGGCCGTCATTGCCCCCACCCACGGTCCGGTATATGACAATCCTCAGTTCATTTTGAATGCCTACAAAGACTGGGTTTCGGAAGATGCTAAAAGTGAGGTGGTGCTGCTTTATGTCTCCATGCACGGCAGCACCGAACAGATGGCGCATTATTTTCTGGATGTCCTCATGCAGCGCGGTGTTTCCGTTCAGCCTTTCAATATGATGTCGGCCGATATCGGGGAGATTGCGCTGGCCATGGTTGATGCGGCTACAGTGGTGTTTGCTTCACCCGCCGTTCTGATGGGGCCGCATCCCAACATGGTTTCCGCCGTCTATCTGATCAATTCTCTGAAACCCAAAACCAAATATGCCGCGGTCATCGGCTCCTACGGCTGGGGCAATAAAATGGTGGAGCAAATTACCTCACTTATGAGCGGTGTGAAGGCAGAATTTCTGCCGCCCGTGCTGACCAAAGGCCTTCCCTCCGATCAGGATTTTAAAGAATTGGAGCGGCTTGCGGATGCGATTGTTGAAAAGCACGCAGACCTGTAGTTCGATCAGTTTTCTCTAAAGCAGCAATTTATCAGCCTTTCTCGTGATACGGGTGCATTGCCTGCCGGAGCGCGGCGGGCAATGTGCTTCTCTAAAACGAATAAAACAGCTTTCCGAATTAACTTGTTAAGGCAGTTCCTAAATAAGTTCTATTAACAAAAAACCATTTTTCCGGATCGGTATATTCTGCGGTATTTATAGATATGCTTTAAAAGCATGGATGCCGCCCAATCAACAGGTTTTTACGGATCATTACTTTCCATCATGACCCGTAAATCATTATCTGATTAAACCAGGCGGAGGATATTATGAAATTATTTGTCGCAGTTCTGATGTTTTTGAGCAGTTGTTTTTCGCTGCTAAGTGCGCAGGATTTCCCGGCAGGCGAGGAAGCCCTGGGAACCAAATCGTATGAGCAGTATGAGAAACCGGAGGTCTGTAAAAGCTGCCACACAGATTTTTACCAGCAGTGGACCCAGGCCATGATGTCCCAGGCATATACTCATCACTGGGATGAAATCGAATATTTCAAACTAGCGGTTCCCCATGCGGAAAAGGATGAAATGGTGGCGGGCGTGAAGGCCGGCTGCCACGGCTGCCACGCTCCCATGGCTTTTATGGCGGGCAAGGTGCCGCCGCCGCTGCCTTCCGAAAACACCCGGGCCAATGAGGCGGTTCAATGCGATATCTGCCATACCATCACCGGATTCAAAGGAGATGTTCCGCATAATTTCAATTTATATCAAATCCGGGCCGCACCAAGTATGGAAATAAAGAAGGAAAGACCTCTCCCCACCATGACACGCAGTATTCGGAATTCATAACCACCACTGAATTTTGCGGCACCTGCCATAATGAAAAGAGCCCTTACGGCGCCTGGGTAAAAGCTACCCAACTGGAATGGAAAGCCGGTCCCTATGCCAAAGAGGATGTGCGGTGTCCTGACTGCCATATGCCCAGATTCGAAGGCAAGAATGCAAAGATGTCGGAAAAGGATACCATCTCCCAGCACTATTTTCCGGGAGCCCATGTGGCCGCCAAACTCAACGGCGCGGTGGAAATGGTCGCATTTCCGGTGGAGCGGGAAGTCCGTTATGATGTGCCGGTCACGCTGAAGGTCCAGCTTTTCAATGCCAAGGCTGGGCACAAAATCCCCACCGGGTCGGTGGAAGATCGTATTGTGTGGCTGCATGTAACGGCAACCGACGCGAACGGCAAGGACTACCACCTGCCGGTGGACAAAAAAGGATTTGAGGGAGAAGAATACACTATCGGTTCGGATGTGCTCGCCTACCAGGATATGGCAGTTCCCCTGGGAAAACCGGATTTTCAGGGAATAAAGCGGGACGGCATTCCCATCGGCGACCGGATATTCCGCATGCCTTATCTGGATCCCCAAGGCAGAATGACCATTATGCAATGGAACACAAAATCATTCGGGGTAGATTACCGGATTGGGCCGCGGGAAACGAAAACGGAGACCTTTACCTGGGTGATGCCGGATGATATTCCTGTCGGAAAGGTGACTTTCACCGCGCAATTGAACTATCAGAAATTAGTCAAACCGGTCGCTGAATATCTCGGTGTTCCGGAAAGCGAAAGCGAGATTGTACCCATAAATTCCGCTTCCACCTGGATTGAGGTTTATGAGTGAGCTTGCAGCGGCGGGATTCCCGTCGGAAAGCCGGAATCTATGGGTAATACAGGATGGACTGAGTCTGCAGAAAGAATTTCATACGAAGCAAAGTCATCATTTGTATGATGTGAGGGATTGAAAACGATCCATGAGCAGAATAACATCAGATACCATTAAATAGGGAAGGAATAAGAGATGATTAATCGAAAGATTTTATTCGGCCTTGTTGTTATCGGTTTGTTATGCAGCTTTGTCATTCCCCGGCATGCTGGCGCCATTCCGGCATTTGCCCGGCAATATAAAATTTCCTGCACTACCTGCCATGACCCGTTCCCCAGGCTGAAGCCGTACGGGGAGGAATTTGCCGGCAACGGATTTATTCTGAAGGAAGATCTGAATCCCCGTGATTTTATCACCGCCGGTGATCCCATCCTGTTCCTCAACAGAACGTTTCCCATCGCGGTACGCTTCGATGCCTTTGGCGTTTACGAACAGGATGCGGAGGTGGAAACCGATTTGGAAACACCCTGGGGCGTCAAACTTCTTTCCGGAGGGCCGCTGTACCGCAACATTGGATATTACTTCTATTTTTATCTTTCCGAGCGGGGGGAAGTGGCAGGCATCGAAGACGCCTATATTCATTTTGATAATATTTTCAAAACGAATCTGGACGTGATGGTGGGTCAGTTTCAGACGTCCGATCCCCTGATGAAAAGGGAACTGCGGCTCACTTTCGAAGATTATGTTTTCTACACAACCCGTATTGGGGAATCGAGTGTAAACCTGACCTATGACCGCGGAATAATGCTTGCCTACGGGATTGACAAAAGCCGGACGGACATGGTGGCGCTGGTGGGAAACGGTAACGGAAAAGGAGCGGCGGATGAGGAAACCGGTAAATTTGATAAGGATAAATACAAGAATTTCGCCCTGCGTCTGAAGCAAGATGTGATGAATATTTCAGGCCTTGGCGTCTATTTTTACTATGGGAAGGAGAAACTGGGATATCAGATCTTCACGGAGGCTGGTCCGCTCACGCAATCATATGATAATGTTACCACCTATATCGGGCCCGATCTCAATTTCAATATCGGCAAATTCGCATTTACGGGAAGCTATTTGATCCGCAATGACACGGAACCAATTCATAATGTCAAAGATATCAACAGCAGCGGATTGGTGGCGGAGGTGATTTTCGCTCCCCAAATGGACAAGTCCCGCTATTATATTACCGGGCTCTACAACCTTGTCGATTCCGATCTGAACGAATATGATTATGAATCCGGTACCATCAGCGGCAGTTACCTGGTGGCACGCAACCTCCGGCTGATCGGTGAGGTCACCCGGAATTTCAGGCAGAATATCAACCGTGCCGTGGTGGGACTGGGTACAGCCTTCTGAGCTTTTACGCTTCTTCAGTTTCCAATATCAGAGATGCCCGTGGCCGATGTGTGTCGCAGGCATCTTTATTCCTGCCCTGCGTCCGGGAACTTCCGTCCCGCATCATCATTAATATAAACACTTACAGCTTTTTTGAATGAAAATTTTATAATGCAAATCCCGGAGTAACAAACTGGAGGTTTTATGATCAATAAAGATGTCGCAATTGTAAGCGGCGCCAGCAGGGGCATCGGGCGGGCCATTGCGCTGAAGTTTGCGGAGGAGGGAATGGCCGTGGCGCTCACCGCCCGCGATAAATCAAAATTGGAAGAAACGGCACAGATGATACGCGATGACGGCGGGGAATGGCCGCTGATTATCCCGGCGGATTTGACCGACGTATACCAGATTCCACAGATCGCAGAAAAGGTGATGAAGGAGTGGGGACGGATTGACGCGCTGGTCAACAATGCCGGTGTGGGCTACCTGAAACCCTTTCTGGATTTGACCGTGGATGAGCTGCAGCAGATGCTGGACGTTAATATCAGAGCGGTGTTTGCACTGACCCAGAGCGTGGTGCCGCATATGATTCAGCGGAAGAGCGGAACCATCATAAATATTGCCTCCCTGGCCGGGAAAAATGGTTTCAAACTGGGAACCGGCTACGCGGCCTCCAAATGGGCGCTCCGCGGATTTGCCCAGTGTCTGATGCATGAAGTCCGGGAACATGATATCCGTGTGGTCACCATCTTTCCGGGCTCGGTGGACACGGTCTTCGGTTCGGGCGATTCTCCGACCGGCACACCCCGTGAAAATATGATTCAGCCCGGAGATGTTGCTTACATGGCATTCATGGCCTATGAAATGCCGACCCGGACGATGGTGAGCGAAATTGATATGCGGCCCAGTAATCCCAAAAAGTCGGGTTAGCCAATTTTAGTGGGAGAAAGGTCCTGCCTCCTCAGGCAAAGCAGGTCCCGGTTGTAAGGTTGTACCGGAAGAACAAAATTGAATCTGTTAAATAGAAGGCACAATTCGAGGTCCCTTTCACGATACCAGGGCATTTGGGGATTAAAAAACTTCGGTGATCCGGGAGATTTCCTCAAATGCTGCTTAATGGCATCGGGGGAAAGCGGATCGTCTTCAGCAGGGAGCGAATATATTGGGCGCAGAGAATATCTTCATCGGCTCTGCGGATCCCGGCATGGCCCATGGCGACCAGGGATATGGAGCCCGGATTTTGGGATTTAATATAGCTTGCCGCCGCGCCGGCATTGTTAAAGCTCCCGGTAATGATTTGGGAGGCGCCGGTGGCGTTGACAATCCCCTGTGTTCCGGCACTGGTGGTCTGAACCACTGTTTTGTCCCGGAAATCGACATGCTCTATCTCGGCCGGGGA
>JARRQT010000171.1:0-7894 GCA_037381445.1 Calditrichia bacterium | reverse complement strand
CCAAAAAGGGTCTGCTTCAACCGGACACTGTTGATGCGCCCGCTTAGCGGGTATCACCGATTAAAGAGTTTCTTTTGTCTTTCAGCGATTCACCCTCGTAACAGGCAATGGCGATGAACATCTGCCCATCTTCGGTCTCGTCAATTTCATGAATAGTGCAGATATCCGGGTGCTCCAGCGCGGAGGCTGCCTGTGCCTCGTGTATAAAACGGCTTTTCGCTTCTTCATCCCGCGTCAGATCCGGCGGCAGAAATTTGAGCGCAACATTTCGTTTGAGCCTGGCATCCTCGGCTTTGTAAACCACGCCCATTCCGCCACTGCCTAATTTCGCCAGAATTTTATAGTGCGATATGGTTTTGCCGATCATTTCGCCTCTCCTACAGGTAGATTCATCTTGCGCAGTAGTTGCTGATAGCGCGATACGTCCTTCAAAAGATCAACAAAAATCGGGTATCCGAGATAGGGCAACAGCGGGTCATGGACTTCCAAACCTTTCTCGAGCCATTCAATTGTCTTTTCCTTCTCCCCGGCCATAGCGTAGAACATAGCAATATCGCTAGGCAGACAGAAGACCTCCGGAAGGCGGGAGATCAGGAAACCGGCTCCGCGCCTCATTGCCTCGGCATATCCTCCATTGGCATAACCTTCATCGAGGGCGGCTTCGATTTTCGGATCGTATGTAACTCTCGCAAAGACCTTGGCGGTCTCAAGGGCTTCTTTATCCCTCCCTTTCATTTCGTGCAACGCCCACCAGAGGATGTTTGTGGCAATGGGCAAATCGGGTTGAATACGGAGGGCTTCCTGACCCATAGCAATGGCCTCGTCGTAGCGCCGCTGGGAATACAGCACAATTCCATGAAGGCATTGGACCAATGGATTGAACGGGTCCAGCACTGCGGCCCGTTCGCTGTGGATCAGCGCTTCTTCTCCATGCCCCATACTCATAAGGTAATGAGCATACCAACCCTGCGCACTTGCCACATTGGGATTGAGCTCGATAGCTCTCCGCCAGGTCTCCCGGGCACCGTCCCAATCCCAATCGATCAACCATTTGACTGAAGCCAGGGCCTCATGAGCGCTGGCGGAATTCTCGTCCAGCTTTATGGCATGCAACGCAGCGGCCTTGGCCTCCGGTCCTGCCTCTTCTGGTGAAGACCACCCAAACTGGTTGCGGACCAGCCAGACCCAGGCACGCCCGGCATAAGCCGATGCGTAGGAGGGATCTTTCTCGAGAGCGTCACAAAAGTATTTCTCAGCAATCTCCAAATCCTCACGGGTGACAAACTTCATCCATTGATAGGAGCCACGGAGATAATCTTCATAGGCTGCGGCATTAACCCGGCGGGCACCGGCAAAGCGTGTCGTTTCATCCGCGGTCAATTTGACCTGAATATTTTCGGCAATGGCTGCGGCCATTTCTCCGTACATCACCAACACACCGGTTACCGGACGATCGTACCTCTGCGTCCATAGACTGCGTTCTTCGGGGAGGGCATCGAACAACTGCACCTTGATGCTTATGTTTTCACCAATCTGATAGACTGTCCCCTCAACAATCGCATCAACCTTCAGCTCCCGGGCGATTTCCGGCAGGGATTTGTCCGTATCCTTATAGCGCATCACCGAGGTCCGGGAAATGACTCGCCTCAGTCCGCTGATCTGTCCCAATTGTCCGATCAATTCATCCGTCACCCCATCCACAAAATACTCCTGTTCTGCATTCCCGGTGAGATTTTCAAGCGGCAGAACCGCAATGGAATCGATAACCTGTGCCTTTCCTGTCATCAGAAACAACGCGGTAGCTGCCATAATCAGCAAACCGCCTGCCATCCCGTACAGAATAGCCTTTCTTCTCTTTCTCAGCCTGGCTTTCCGCAGCCGGGCCTGAATGGCTTCGGGAACGATGCCCGCCGACAGAGACTCCAGATCGTCCAGCAACTCACCGGCCTGCTGATACCGCTTTTCGGGGTTCTTCTCCAGGGCCCTGCTCACAACATGCTCTAAAGATTGGGGAATCTCAGGATTAACTCCTGTGAGGTGTATCGGTTCTTCATTCACAATCGAATACATCACCGCCTGTTCATAATCCCCCTTAAAGGGCCTATCTCCGCATAGCATTTCATACAACACGACTCCGAGCGACCAGATATCGGTGCGGTGATCGACATTCGCCCCTTGGGTTTGCTCAGGCGACATGTAGGCCACCGTGCCCAGGGTGGTTCCTTCCTTTGTCAGCAACGTCCTGCCCGCAAGTTTTGCCAGGCCAAAATCGATGATCTTTACCTGCCCGTCTTCCGTCAAAAAAATATTGGCTGGTTTGATGTCCCGGTGCACGATTCCTTTGTCGTGCGCTTTCTCCAGGCCCCGGGCGATTTGAATGGCAATATCCAGCGCGTTTTCAACGGACATGGGGCCGCGTTCAATTTTATCTTTTAGCGATTCACCCTCATAGCAGGCCATCACCACAAACAGTTGCCCATCGTCCGTTTGATCTACCTCGTGGATGTTGCAGATATTATTGTGCTCCAGCGCAGACGCCGCCTGTGCCTCGTGAATGAAACGGTTCTTCGCATCTTCGTCACGAATAAGATCAGGCGGAAGAAACTTGATGGCGACTTTGCGCCTGAGTTTGGTATCTTCCGCTTTGTAGACCACACCCATGCCCCCATGGCCAATCTCCTCTAAGATTATGTAATGCGAAATGACTTTCCCGATCATATTAACCTACCTTCTCTGCCTGCGGGATTCCGTTCGGACGAGATGCCGCCTTCGCCAACTTTTTCAAGGATTCTGTAATGTGATATGGTTTTGCCAATCATGATTGGTATCCTTTAAATCACGCAGAGGATCCAAGCAATAAAATTTGAATTCTCGGGATTTGTATATTCTGCCTGACCATCCTAATCAAAATTTCAAAAGTTGAGTCATTTTTTCGAACCGCTGGTCGGAACGAAGTGAAGCAAGTCTCTGATCAACTTTAAGCCAGGGGAATTGCCAATCTTTCGTGTCATAAGCTTTCTGAAGTTGACCAAACGCTTCATCCGGATTACCCAAAGCGGCATAGATAACTGCTGATAAATAATAGCTGGGGTGGCCCTGTCTGCGCACAGACAACGCATTCAACTCTGCCATAGTATGTTTAGCTTTATCTTGCTGTCCTTTAAGTGCATAGCTTTCAGCTATTGCGGCGATTATTCTATCGTTGTTTTTTGAGATTTTTTGTCTTTTTTCCAGTACAGAAAGCGCTTCATCATACATATCTTTTTCGATATAAGCCCAGCCGATAATTAGGTCTTCAAAGGAACATGCTGAACCAAACTGTTCCGTTGTATGTTTCGAATGCTCAATTGCTTTATCATATTGTTTGGCTGCAAAATAAGTGTAACAGCCGTTACAATTGACCTGGTGCGAGAGAGGATCAAGTTCAATGGCCTTATCTCTTTCAGCGATGGCTTCATCGAATCGTCCAAGCATTGTCAAGACACTGGAATACAAATCGCGGGCAACAGCAGAGTTCGGGTTTAATTTTAAAGCTTTTTTTAGATCTTTTTCAGCTCCCAGTGGATCCCAGTCATTCCAAATTTTAAGCATTGCCTGCAATCGATGTATTTCGTTGAAGGTGCTATCAATCTCAATCGCTCTCTTTGCGGCTGTCCTGAATTTTGATTTTGCTTCCTCCGGAAATCCTGTCCACATGCCTATATAAAGATATGCTTCAGCTAATCCCACATAGCCAAGTGCAAAGTTGGGATCTTTTCTTAGGGCCTCATTGTAATATTCGATGCTTCTGTTTAATCCGTCAAATGTGCTTTTATCGGCGTTATAATAACCCTTCAGGTAAATTCTATACACTTCAGGATCAACGAATTTTGCCGAATTTAACCTTAATTGTTCGTCCGGTGTTAATGTTATGTTTATTTCCTGCGCTATGCCCTGTACTACTTCTTCCTGTAATTCGAAAATATTGTGAAGGTCACGTCTATAATTGTGTGCCCATAAATGTTGTTCCGGATTTGCCTGTATTAACTGCACGGTGATGCGGACCTGTTTATCATCATATAGTACTGAGCCTTCTACAAGAGCATCAACATTTAGCTCTTCGGCAATTTCATGTATCGGTTTTCTGACATTTTTGTATTGCATCGCAGAAGTACGTGAAATGACACGAATCGAACTAATTTGAGCCAATTCGGCAATCAGAGCATCCGTCATTCCGTCAACAAAATATTCCTGATCAGCAATTCCTGACAGGTTTTCAAGTGGCAATACAGCAATTGACCCGATTATGCTCTTTTCTTCAGTCGAGAGATAACCAAAATAAAAGATAATTGTAACAAATACGGCAATTAAGGGAATGAATACATATGATCGTTTTATTTGGGAAAGGTTTAATAGGGATGCACTTTTTTCCGACATATTTGATTTATTTCCCTGCGAAATACCCTTTAAATCTAATAATAATTCACTCATACTTTGATAGCGGTCATCCGGATTTTTTTCGAGCATTTTATTTACAATTCTTACCAGTTCCAATGAAACGCCCGTTCTGAATCCGGTTATCGGTGCGTGGGCTTCATTCATGATTGAGTAAATAATTGCCTGATCATACTCCCCCCTAAAGGGTAATTGCCCGGTCAACATCTCATATAAAACAATTCCTGCGGACCATATGTCGGTTCTATGGTCTATTTTCTCTCCCCTTGTTTGTTCAGGAGACATATAAGCTACCGTCCCCAATGTGCTGCCGGTTTTTGTCAGCAATGTTCTTCCGCTGAGTTTTGCCAGACCAAAATCGATTATTTTTACCTGGCCGTCTCCGGTAACAAAAATATTGGCCGGCTTGATATCCCGGTGCACGATGCCTTTATCATGAGCTTTCTCCAGTCCCCGGGCGATTTGGCTGGCGATGTCCAGGGCTGTGTCAATGGGCAGCGGACCACTTTCAAGCTTTTCTTTCAGGGATTCACCCTCGTAACAGGCCATGGCGATGAACATCTGTCCGTCATCGGTTTCATTGATTTCATAGATGGTGCAGATGTTCGGATGGTCCAGAGCAGAAGCTGCCTGGGCTTCGCTGATAAAGCGGTTTTTCGCTTCTTCATCCCGCGTGAGGTCCGACAGCAGAAATTTTAACGCGACAAAGCGATTCAATTTGGTATCTTTGGCCTTGTAAACCACACCCATTCCCCCAGCTCCGAGTTCTTCCAAAATCTTATAATGCGATATGGTTTTGCCGATCATCTCATCTCTCCCAAAGGCAGATTCATCTTGCGCAGCATTGCCTGATAGCGCGGCTCTTTATGCAGGATGTTAAAAGCCGGCGTAAAGATATAGGGCATATTTGGGTCTTTCATCTCATACGCTTTCTCCATCCAGTTCAGGGCTGTTTCTTTTTCCCCGGCAAAGGAATACACGATAGATATCCACCATGGAGAAATATAAGTGCTCTGCGAGAATTCTGCCATCGTCTCCGCAACTGTTCGCATGGCAGCCGGGTAGCCCCCCTCATCATATCCCTGGTTCATGGCCTTTGCTATTTCAGTCATGCCGAGTCCGATAAAATACGCTCTTGCTTCTGTAAAGGCATCCTCATAGAGGCCTTTGCTATGGAACGCCTCCCAAAGGAGCTGGTGCCCTATGGGATCATGGGGTGATGTTCTGAGCGCACTGCGGGAATGAACGATAACATCGTCATACCTGCGTGCGAAAGCGAACGTATTGGCGCAAACGCCTTGGATCAGGGAATTGAGCGGGTCCAGTTCCAAAGCCATTTTCGCCTGGGCGATCGCTTCGTCCGACTGGCCGAGAATGGCCAGCAATTGTGAATAATAAACGCGGGCCAGCGCATAGTTGGGATTGAGATCGATGGCCTTTCTGAATGCCTTCTCCCCGGCGTCATAATCCCAATCGACCCAGGTATGGATGCCCGCCCAAGTGAATTGGACCTCCGGAATCGTCGCATCCAGCTCGAGTGCTCTTCGAGCGGCGGCTTTCGCGTGTGGCGTGGCCTCGCCGGGCGCGAGCAATCCCATTTGCTGGTATCCCAACCAAACGAGCGCCAGACCGACATGAGCCAGTGCGTAATCCGGATCCCCTTCCAAAGCGGATTCAAAGTACTGCCGGGCTGTTTCCAGATCAGGAGGGGTAAGTTTATACCAGTGGGACATACCTTTGAGATAAGCCTCATAGGCTGCGGCATTAACCCGGCGGGCACCGGCAAAGCGTGACGTTTCATCCGCGGTCAATTTGACCTGAATATTTTCGGCGATAGCACTCGCCATTTCTCCATACATCACCAACACACCGGTTACCGGACGATCGTACCGCTGCGTCCAGAGACTGCGTTCTTCGGGGAGGGCATCGAACAACTGCAGCTTAATGCTTATGTTTTCACCAATCTGATAGACTGTCCCCTCAACCAACGCATCCACATGCAATTCCCGGGCGATTTCCGGCAGGGATTTATCTGTATCCTTATAGCGCATCACCGAGGTTCGGGAAATAACCCGCCGCAGTCCGCTGATCTGTCCTAACTGTCCGATCAACTCATCAGTCACCCCATCGACAAAATACTCCTGTTCTGCATTCCCCGTTAGATTTTCAAGCGGCAGAACCGCAATGGAATCGATAACCTGTGCCTGTCCGGTCATCCAAATCAGCGCAGCAACTACTGCAATCAGCAATCCGCCTGCCATCCCGTACAGAATAGCCTTTCTTCTCTTTCTCAGCCTGGCTTTTCGCATCCGGGCCTGAATGGCTTCGGGAATGATTCCCGCCGACAGAGATTCCAGATCGTCCAGCAGCTCATTGGCCTGCGGATACCGCTTTTCGGGGTTCTTCTCCAGGGTCCTGCCTATTATCTGCTCTAAAGACTGGGAAATAGCGGGATTCATTCCCGTGAGTTGTACCGGTTCTTCATTCACAATCGAATACATCACTGCCTGCTCATATTCTCCTTTGAAGGGCTTCTCTCCGGCAAGCAACTCATAGAGCATAACCCCCAATGCCCAAATATCCGTTCTGTGATCTACCTCCGTTCCCTGGATTTGTTCGGGAGACATATAAGCGATTGTTCCCATGGTTGTGCCGGTCTTTGTTAATATGGTAAAGCCGGATAGCTTTGCCAGGCCAAAATCGATGATCTTTACCTTTCCTTCTTCCGTAACAAAAATATTGGCAGGTTTGATGTCCCGATGAACAATTCCTTTTTCATGAGCTTTTTTTAAACCCGTGGCAATCTGAATGGCAATATCCAGAGCTTCTTCGGCCGGCAAGGGGCCACTCTCAATTTTGTCTTTCAGGGATTCACCCTCATAGCAGGCCATGACAATAAAAAGCTGACCATCGTCCGTCTCATTGATTTCATGAATGCTGCAGATATTTGGGTGATCCAATGCCGAGGCCGCTCTTGCTTCGTGAATGAAACGGCTCTTCGCTTCCTCATCCCGCGTAAGGTCTGGCGGCAAAAATTTGAGCGCCACCGTCCGTTTTAGTTTGGTGTCTTCTGCCTTGTAGACCACACCCATGCCGCCCTGCCCGATTTGCTCTACAATTCTGTAGTGGGATATAGTCTTTCCTGCCAAATTAGTCATTGGAGACCTCGCAGTTTTCTCCTGCGCAAGTCCGCAGCAGGCGTGCGGTGCCAAATTGCTCAAGGATTTTGTAATGGCATATGGTTTGGCCGATCATTTTTAACGCCTCCTGATATTTGCCTAAAGCATCACTTCTTTAGCCTTAATCCCGCAGGGATGAAATGTTTATAGTAAAATGCCACCCCTATCGTCGAAAACTCCGCAGGAGTGATATGTCCCTGACCAGCATCAATCCTTTTCGATCCATTTGAAAAGGTATTTGTCATTATATTCCACATTGAATTTCTCTAGCATCTCCAAAT
>JARRQT010000170.1:0-7920 GCA_037381445.1 Calditrichia bacterium | reverse complement strand
AACGGGATTATTATCTTTTTTGATTTAGGTTTTCAAGTTAAGCAAGCAGTGAAAGGAGGTGCACCTGCCAAAATTAAAGTGTCTATCGGATCACTGAAGGGTACGGAATCTCAAATACAGTTTGATAAAACCTGCATCAGAATCAAATGTGAACGATGATAAATCGCATTTTAATTTTTAAACAGAAAAATTTATTATTTCAGGAAAAAGGGTAACAAAATTCTAAAGGAGGGAGTATCTATGTGGCAAGGTTGGGTTAGTTTCGTTCTCGGAATCTGGTTGTTTCTTTCAGGATTGATTCCCGGTTTACAGGCGCCTTCAAATATGATTATAGTGGGAGTGCTGGCTGCGATTTTTGGTTTTTGGAATTATAAAATGTGGCAGGGTTTTGCTGTCGGATTCCTTGGGATCTGGGTTTTTTTGAGCGGCATTGCGTTTAGTTTTAACACAACGCTCAATTTTATTCTTATGGGGGTTTTGATATTTGTGCTGGGAATTTGGAGCGCTCTGGTTCATCCGGAGGAGCTGCCGACAAAGACAGTCTAAGGCATCGGAGGATAGCCGAAAAAGACGCTGCGGTGATTTGCAGGAGCCAATTTTATATATAGTTGGAGAAAGTATTCTTGCGATAGTATTCAGAAATGTATTATATTGAACTGCAAGGTGGATCTTTACCTTGCAAACTAACTGCTTTCGATTCTTATTTCGGCGCAGGATAATTACGGATCTGCTTATCACATCCCTCAGCAAATTGTAAAACAGATTAATTCGTAAAAGTAAAGATATTTTTGAACAAATAGTCTTAAATCGTCTTAAAAGGAGGGCAAAATGAAAATTGCAGTTTCCTCGACAGATGATCATCTTTTTGCTCAGATCTCAAAAAATCTGGAGCAATCCCGATTTATTCTGATATTGAACTCCAACAATCTGAAAGAATATAAAAGTATTCTGAATCCCTATTGCGGAACCAAAACCGATCCCTGCAAGTGGCTGGTGAATCTGTTGACTGATCAGCAAATCGATGTCCTGGTGGCCGGGAAATGTCATCAGGACGTTATGGAATATCTTAAAAGGACCGGAATCGTCATTTATTCGAATCTGACCGGATCGGTGCTCAACACGGTAACGAAGATAAAGAATTATGAACTCTCACACGCTATCTGAGTCGCTTTTCTACCGGGGATAAGATCTCCGGAGAAAATAAGTTGATTTTTTTCAAGCGACTCGGCTGACTCAGTTATTGCAGTAAATAATGGTCAAACATATAAAATCCGGCATGTAATTCAGCAAGCCGGATTTTTCTTCAATCAAAAAGTTTGAAAAAAGAAGCGTCACAATACATGATCCGGTTCACGAAATGGAGCACATCTTTTTGCTTCTCCTGTCCGGGAAAGCGAAAAGATAGAAGATCTCCATATATCATAAATCGATGAACACTCCTGATGATGCAGTCTTATCTATTGTGTTCACCAACCCATGCCTGGCCCATTGCCATGCATGGAATGTTGCCATTGGCCCTTTGAATGCATCCCCCAGAAATTCATGTTATCCAACTGGTCCTTCTGTTTGGCATTAAGAACGCCGAGCATCTTCTGATAGGTATCATACCCCGCCGTCATCATCTCTACGCGCGTGGAAGCCATTGACTGCAAAACTTTTTTTACATCGGATGACGCGGCATTTTTGTCGATCAGATTATGGAGATCGATCATTTGCTTCTCCACAGATGCATTCCAGTCCACTCTTTGTTTCATGAAATCAGTCTGCAGTTTGTCCAGTTGATCCACCTGCTGATCGGTCAGCGATAATTTGGTTTTCATATCCGGCAGAAAGTGGATGGTCATCATAATTTTCCTGGCCGGACCGAAACCTTCCATCATGCCCCAACCGGGCATTCCCCATCCCTGCATTCCCCAGCCATACATGCCTCTTCCCTGCATGCCCTGCCTCATTCCCCACCAGCCCGCTGAAGAATCGGATTGAGCCCACTGATGTCCCATCATGGGATGCTGCGGCATGTTTCCCTGCGCTGCGGCAGGCATCGCGAAAAATGCTACCAAAACAATGCTGAATACTGCAATTAATGCTTTCATAACAAACCTCCTTCGATTGACTTATTTTAGCAACTCCCTTAATTAATTATTTGGAAATACAAAAGGGTCTGATTTTAATTGACTGCTTCATATTCAAAAAACAGATCTGCCCTCTCAATCACCAAGCTAAGATCATTTATGATATTCATAGTTGAAGTCAAAATTTTAATCTCAAAATAATAAAGGATAAAAATGAAAAAATGATGAAGAATTGATGGTCTGGTGGGCACTCCATTGGGAGGCGAGCGCAAATCCGGTTTGAGCTTTATCAAATACGCTTAGGAAGTCTCCAGATTTGGATTACCTTCAATGAATTTCAGATTGAATTTAAAACGGTCAATAAGCCAGTTATCCCTGTATTTTTTCAGATGGAAATCATAGCTTCCCACGAATGTCCGTGTATTTTTCCCGGTTTTATTGGGAAGGAAATGATAAGCGATGCCATAACAAAAAGCGTCGGCTTCGTTCCCGTCTATATGCACGACAAAATTTCCTGCCTGATGGTGTATTGCTTTCAATGGCTTCAATCCCTCTTCCCATCCTGAAATGATATCATCCGGCGAGAGAAGTGAGGATTCCCCGCCAGCAAGGGAAGGCATATCAAACAGGATCCGGGAATCGAAACAACTTTTCACGGCAGCCCAGTCCCGGTTATCGGTCCCGATGAATAAACGATTCAGAGTATTAATGATCCTGTCTTTTTCAATGAGATATTCAATTGTCTTGTCCATCATATGTTTTCTCCTGTCCGGATAAATATTAGATCCGAATTCAATCTGTTTATGCCTGAAGGACGGGGTGCGAATAATTATCTGCCTTGGCTGAATTTGCATGATGAAGGCTCATTTGGCCCGGAATCGTTCCGCGACCACCGTATTTCGGAGAGTCCCGATTCCTTCAATTTCTACTTCGACAACATCACCGGGTTGCAGCCAAACCGGTGGTCTCCTGGCAAATCCAACACCTGCCGGTGTGCCCATCACAATGACATCGCCTATTTCCAGGGTGCATACTTCCGAGAGGATCGATATGGTTTCTGCGACGCTGAAGATCATATCCCGGGTGTTGGCATCCTGCATAATGCTGTTGTTAAGGCGGGTCTGAATGCGCAGTCCCTTCGCTCCCGGCGGCAGCTCATCTACGGTGACAAAAAAGGGGCCAAACGGACCGGTGGAATCAAAATTTTTGCCGATGGTCCATTGCGAGGTTTTTACCTGGTAATCGCGGATGGAACCATCATTGAAGCAGGAATAGCCCGCCACATGCTCCAGTGCTTTGGTCCTGGTAACGTGGCGGGCAGTTTTCCCGATGATGACCGCCAGTTCGCCTTCATAATCCAGTTTAGAGGAATTCTGCGGCAAAATGATTGGCTGCTGATGCGCAAGCAGTGAGGTGGCGGCGCGCATGAAGAATAAGGGATAAGTGGGCTTTTCAAATTTGCCTTCCTTTGCGTGGTCCAGATAATTCAGGCCCAGGCAGAGATATTTACCGGCATTTTCTATGAGCGGGCGGAATTTAACCTGATCCGGGTCTATGGCCAGGCTGGCTGGTGCGCGCAGGGCCTTCGTTTCGACCAGCTTCATAGCCTCCTCTCCTTGCTCCAGCAAGTCCTTCAAATTGGAGGGAAATTTGGAATCCAAAAGGGATAAATCTATAATTTTATCATCTGCAGCATAACCCAGGGCGGGACGATTGTCGATCTCAATCGCGGCAAAACGCATCTGCTTCTCCTTATTTTTGGGGTCCAGACCAGGTCCGCTATACTATTGGTTGAATAATATACAACTTTTTGTCCGATAGTCCGCCATGGCTGGTTGCGGCAAATTTGACGAAGTAAGACTGACGAACCGAATCAAAATTTAATAAATCCCCCTCCTGAATAAAATCAAAATTCCGGAATCAGAGATTTATAAGAAGACATATTATTTCGCCTCTCGAATAATGATGTGCTCCCCGGGGAAATATCTTCACGTATTCTTCATATTATGGTGATAATATAATCTTGAAAATAGAAGAGAGAACTTCTTTATCTCATTAAATTTAGCGATTTTCCTTAACGCTTTGCTGTGGTCAGAACGGGCAAAAGGATGAAATATTCGGATGATACGAAGATTGTTAAAATTGAAAAGATGCGTAGTTTGAAATGTTCTCTCCAAAATCCGATATTGTAGAGAACATTAAAAAGAGAAAGCTCAAGCCCTTTGATTCGAAAATAATCGATGTAAAAGCAACTTTTCCGATTAATGATTATTAATTATTCTCCAAACTTTAGAAACGAAAAAGATCCTATTTAAACAGGAAAGGCCAATCAATAACTGATGCCATTAAATTATAAATAGAGGCCGCCTCAGGCGAAAGGATATTTTCTGTTATCCTGGGAGGTGGGAGTAAAACACACAAAAACCACAAAAAATGGAGGTATCATTAATGAAAAGGGTTTACAGATTCAGCCAGTTGTTCTTTCTGCTGATGTTGGGAGCCAGCTTTTTACTCATTGAAAGCTGTGCGGGGACCCGGGGCTACAAAGTGCCGCCGGTGACGGTGCCTGAAATTGTCAAGATGAGCAAAGATGGCGTTCCCGCACAAACCATTATCAAAAAGATGAAAAAATCCCATACGGTTTATCGCCTGAAAGCGGATCAGCTTGCTAAATTGAAGCAGGAAGGTGTTCCCGGTCCGGTGCTAAACTACATGCAGGATACTTATCTGAAATCGGTGAGGAGAAACCAGCAGCTTGAGGATTGGAACTACTGGTGGCCGGGATGGGATGGTTATTGGTACGGTGGTCCGGCCTTTGGATGGCCATATGACTATTGGGATTGGGATTGGGGACCGGATGTTGATTTTGGAGACGAGGATTAGCGGTTAGTTGAAATGATTCTGAATGAGATTTGGATCATGTTTGAAGGGCTTGAGTTTATCCCGATTTTTAGAAAATGATGGCTAAGAACCGCCTCCTGTCCCGAATGGGAGGCGGTCCAGTTTATCTGAATTCTCAATTGCCGAATGGGTGATTTATCCAAAGCGGATCGTCATACCATGCATCGGGAGTTCTTCCCAGAATCGCGGTGTTGCCGCCTGCCATGTCTTCGACGAATTGGCCCTGTCCTTCATCCATCGTCCAGTAGGCAACCAATCCCTGTTCATTTCCGCTCAGTTTTTTATTCATGGTAGATTGAATTTCCGCAGCAGAGCGTGCATAATTCCAAATTCTTACTTCATCGATAGCGCCGTCAAATTGCCGGTCGTTTTCGTTATTGTTTCCGATAAACAGGCTTGAATTTTTTACGTCGATATATCCCCAATAATAAGTGTTCGCTTTTAGTTGCCCGTTGACATATACCTTGATTAATTGTCCGTCAAAGGTCCCGGCAACGTGGGTCCAGGTGTTAAATGGAAAGGAAGGCGTTTTTGCAGAAACACCATTCACATTAAGATGAACTCCACCTGATTGCTCATTCAAGCCAAATACATAACGATCGTTAAGATCATTGTCCGAACGATCGATTATTCGAGGATAGATATAAGAAGATCTTGGTTTTATCCAGGCTTCGAAAGTTACGCCCCGGGAAAGACTGTCAAGTTCAGGGCCGGGCTTTGGAACATATAGCAGACTGTTGTCGCCATTAAAATCCAGTGCAGAACCTTCGCTGCTTTGCCCGCCCCAGGTTACAATAACTGTTAATTTTCCGGTGAGAGGATTAAGCTGAAGATAAATGATATTTTCTTTTCCGGGATAAATATAAACATCCGTTTCTCCTTTGTAAATGGCCTCATTACTGTCCGAATATGCTGTAACGGAAAGATGCCAGAGTCCGGAGTAGATTGAACCGAAATCGGCCGTGGCGGTGTCCGCCTGCATATCAAATTCTGCCGCGACTGGTGAATAGCCCTCCCGTTCTAATATGCCCGTGATAGATGCTACCTCAGATGGTGCGTTGGAAATTGACATCTTTGCCAAAAAATTCACTGTATCTTCCTGCTGGGCGGGTGAGGTTACGACTTGCTTATGGCAGGAGATTAACAAAGAAGATAAAAAGAGAACCATGAAACCCGATGCCAGGATTTTCATAATGTGAGCTCCTTTTTTAAGTGCACATTCCGTTATGCAAAACTGTCGTTTATTTGATTTAATATCAAACAATATTTCGTAATTTGCAAGTGGGATTTTAAAATTCCAATAAAACTATCGGGTTTATGGCGGAAAGTGCTCCAATGCGCTTCATTTATTATGAGATGAAGGGATTTTATCGGTGAATATATCTAAATCAATGATGAGGATGAATTGGGAGTCCGCAAAATTTTGCATCCGGAATATCATCCGGCTTGGGAAAAGATTCTTAGATTAGCGCGGACCAATGTGGTGTGTCCAATACAGTCTCTTGTGCAGGCACGCATCTATTCCAATAATATCTTTCTCTATTTCATACCCGCGCAGCAAGAGGAATTTAGGCGGTAGAGTAATTGTTCATTATTCATATCAGTTCACAAATATTCACCAGCCTGGTGCCGCAAAATTGAATAACCTGCGAACGATATTCGCAAAACATCAATTTCTTTATTCCCTATTTCCCATTCTTTTTCAGATCAAGGGCCGGGACATAAAAGTTGCTCACATATTCCTTTGCCATTCGGCGGGAGCTGAAGACCGGTGCCGCACTCTTAATGGCAGACTTCATCACCTGCACGAAATCATGGGGGACTTCATCATCTGACCGTTCATAGAAATCAGGTATTATTTGTTTTTCCAGCAGCGTATAAAGCGCTTCGGCATCCCGGGGCGTTCTGTCTCCCTGTATTTCTTCGCTGCCGAACGCCCAGCCGTTCTTTTCATTATATCCTTCGATCCACCAGCCATCCAGAATGGAAAGATTAGGCGTACCATTGACGCTGGCCTTCATCCCGCTGGTGCCGCTGGCCTCCAGCGGCGGCTCGGGATTATTCAGCCATACATCCACTCCGTGCACCATATAAGAAGCAAGCTGCTGTTCATAATCTTCCGCAAAGGCGATCCTGCCTGCATATTCAGGATTTTGTCCCAAACCGAATATTTTCTGAATGAGGCGTTTCCCTTCCTGATCCGCAGGGTGTGCAATTCCTGCAAAAATAATTTGAATGGGGTGCCAGGGATCGGTCAGCAATTTCTTTAACCGTTCGATGTCATGTAGAATCAGATCGGGACGTTTGTATCCCGTAAAACGCCGACCGAACCCTAGTGTCAGGATGTCGGAATCAAGCAGTCCGCCCAGGGCAATGATGCTGCTTCCCGAAATTTTGTCCCGTTGCCAGCGGCTTCTGGCCCGCTCATTGATTTCATCTATCAACCTGGCCTTCATATCCTGGTGAAGCTGCCATAATTCGTGATCCGGTATCTGATCGATTTTGTCCCAGAATCCCGGCTGATCCTGTTTCGATACCCACTCATTACCCAAATATTTGTATAGGAGCGGCTGGAACCGCAGTGGTTCCATCCAGGTGGACAGATGGACGCCATTGGTGATGGCCTGAATGGGAACCTCATTTTCCTGTTTTTCCGGCCATAAACCAGACCACATTTTTCGGGCGACCTCTCCATGCCGCTTACTGACCGCATTCCGGTAGCTGGATGTGCGAAGCGCAAAAACAGTCATATTGAACCCGGCGCCCGTATCCTGCGGATTGGTTCCTAACTGCAAAAGTCTTTTGGAATCGATGCCCAGCCGGTCCAGATAATGTGAGAAATATTTTTCCATTAATTGAAAAGAGAAAATATCGGTTCCTGCCGGAAGCGGGGTGTGTGTCGTGAAGACGGTGGTTTCCTGTATCTCGCGAAGCGCGTCACCAAAAC
>JARRQT010000169.1:0-17913 GCA_037381445.1 Calditrichia bacterium | reverse complement strand
ACTTCTGCCAGCACCGCAAACAATTGAATAAGATCCTGCGAGCTCTCCAGAGAATCTGCTCCCAGGGGAGACTGATTCATCCGAAATCCTCTTCGCAGCAGATCATCATATGCCCGGCGCGAGGAAGTGCGAATCGTGCCCCAGTCGTCACTTTCGATAACGACAATTTTGTGCCGGGTCCGCCAGCCGCGGAGCCACGCCTGAAGAAATGCACCGAAGACTTTGGTTTTTTGATAAATGTTCATTAAAATATTGGAGGATTATTTTGAAACGATTTAGTAAATCTTTTGAAAATCAGGCCTCTCTGAAGAAAATGCAGGCAAAAACTTAAGCCGATTATTAAATATCAAATTAGGCGGAATCCTATTTCCCATTTAATCAGAGCATAATTTTTTTCTTCAAATTCCCTTAATGTTGAACTGGAATCGGTTTATTTCCTCATAAGAAACGCCATTTTTCCGGTAAGGCTGCTCAGACTATTGGTTACCAGGTTCCAGTCTGCAAACCGGAATACAAAAATATCCATCAGTCTCATGCCGCTTCGCTTACTGAAGCTGGCGGCAATGATACCCGAGCTTACCACAAAACTGATCGTCATGGCCCATGCTGCCGCCGCAAGACCGAATACGGGTAAGAAAAACCACAAAATTCCCAGATTAATAGCCATGCCCACACCCACGCTCACAGAAATGATCCCGGGGTGATTTGTGCCCAGCAGATAGGTTACTAACACTTTGCTGGCACACCGTATCGTGACACCTGCAGCCAGAATTCGGATTAATTCCACGGCAGGCAAAAACGCCGGAGAGAAAAGAATAGCCACAATAATATTAGCAAAAACAGCAAGAATAAGGAGCATTGAACCGCACAGCGCCCCGGTCAATCGTGCTGTCTGCGCAATCAGCTGACGCTTTCCCCTTTCATCTGCGGCTACACGTGGAATTAGAACGGTCTCCAGCGTATTGGGGATCATGTTCAAACGGGTAGTCAGCGATACTGCCACTGCAAATAGCCCGATTTCCGCCTGAGAGGCAAACATCGCCAGAATAATCGTCCCAACTTCCAGGTTTATCTGGTTGCTCAGTTTCCCGATATAATGCCGGGCATCATACAATAACATATCACGCATTTTTGAAAACGAAATCTTTTCCCATTGCAAGCCAAATTTAATATAGATGATCCGCAGGGTTCGCAAAAACGCGGAAAGGATTGATAATATGGAAAACCAGTTAAATTTCTGATAGGCAGTCAAGAGCATTAAGAAGGTATATGAAAAAACAGAAACAGGGATAAAAATAAGCGCCAGATTGAATTCTCCGGTCGTTGCTTTCCCTAGAAAAGGAAGCGGCATGGTCATAATAATTTTGCCCGCAGCAATCGCCAGAAGAGAACCGATACCCCCAAAAATAAAGGTGTAAAATACGCCTTCCGATATGCTCAATTTCTTTGCGGCAACATAATAAATCCCGGCATAATCGCAACCAATAATAAAAATTAGGCCCAAAATAGAGGAAAATAATAAGCAGACGGCATAGGCTCCCCGGCCCGACGGTCCCAAAATCCAAGCCAGGCTGCTCTGCGTACCCAGGCTGAGAATCAGCATGGAAATCCGCGAGCCAAAAGTCATCCCGAAATCTTTAAAACCGGAGGCCATCTACTAGAACTCTCCATCGTTTATGGTTGTGCTATTCCGCTTCATTTTCAGGCGATCTGTCCCTGGTTAAGATTAATTCAGATGGGAGAAAATGATTGGAAATTGTGATTGATTGAATCCCGGATCTTACAGAGTATGCATGCAGGTATAATTAGATTCAAAAGAAGGATGTTGAGCTGTATTGCTTAAGTTGAAGAAAATATCCGCGGATTCGCACTTCCCAGCCTATTTTCTGACAGAGGATTTCCCTGATGTCCCGTAACTGTAACCGTAACCATAACCATATTTGTATCGATACGAGGATTTCTGCACATCGCATGCGTTCACAACAAATCCAAAGATCCTCAATTTTGACTGTTCCAGCTCATCCACCGCCCACTGGATACTATCCTTAAAGGTATGATCAGGGCGAATAACCAGAACCAGGTCTTTTACGATTCTCCCCAGGGAAAGCACATCCACCACGCGGGTAATCGGCGGTGTATCCAGCAGGATGTACTCAAAATCTTTAATCATTTCCAGCAGACTTCTCATTTTTGTGGACTGCAGCAGAGTGCTGGAATTATCCGTAATCCCTCCAGCTGGAATCACGGTCAGATTTTTAACTGCTTTGAAATTCTTCTTTTCGGCAAATGGCTGATACGTGTCCGGGTAGGGAATATTCTCAGACAGGAAACGAATCAGGCCTGGTTTATCACCGGGGATTTCAAAGAAATCGGCAATTTTCGGCTTTTTCAGATCGCAATCGATTATCAAAACCGAATGACCCGATTCCGCCAGAGCAATGCCAAAATTTGTAGTGACGCTGGTCTTCCCGGTGTTTTCTTCACAACTGGTGATCATCAGGATCTTTTTCGTCTCCAAATCGGGCGAATGATCATCCTGTAACGATTCAAAAATATTCAAAATCTTGGTATTCAGAACCCGGAACGATTCCTTAATGCCATGTTGATCCGGCATCAGTGCAACGAATTTATTTTTTAGTCCCTTCTTATTATCTATTTTTTCAGCTATCTCCCTGGAATATTTTGGTATGATTGACAGTATCGGGATGCTATATTCATTTTCGACGTCTTCCAAATACGCCAACCTTGGATTGCGGTATTCGGCAACCATTACAGCGATTAATCCCCCGATTAGGCCGAGGATAAGCCCAACTGCCAAATTTAAAGCTTTGCGAGGAGTCACCGGGCGGATAGGCTTATGCGCAGGATCAATAACAACGATATCCTGCAGCTTGGAGAGTTCCGCAATCCGCATTTCCTCACGTTTGTTCAGCAGAAGATTGAATATTTTTTCATACACATTTTTTTGCCGGATCAAATCGGCCAATTTCGTTTCCTGCACTGGAATATTTTCAATCTTACTTGAGTATTTCTCTATGAGAGAATTGAGGTTACTCCTTTTGCTTTTCAAAGAATTAATAATTATCTGAAAGGCTTTTAATGTATTTTTATTATATGTGGAAAGTTTCTCCGTGATTTGTTTGATTTGGTCATCCACAGCGATAACCTCGGGATGTGATTCGGTACGACGCTGAAGCAGTTCCAGCCTCTTCAGTTCCAGGTCAGAAAGCTGCCGGAGGAGGGTGGAAAAGGGCGAATAGGAATCATCAGCACGTTCAGGCGTCAAATAGGTCTGATCAAAGAATCCCTCTTTTCGGTGTTCCTCCTTCATTGCCGCCACTTTGTTCTCATACTCTGACAGTTCCAGATCCGTTTTAACTTTTTCTGTTTCAAGACTGCTGAGGAATTCCACGATATCTTTGGAGTTCTCATCAATAGTCGTGATTTTATGGGTCGATTTAAATTCGCTCAGATCATTTTCGGCTTTTCTCAGCTTTGCCGAGATATCCTGCAATTGATTGTCCACAAAATTGAATGAGTAATGAATTGTCTGCTGCTTTTGACTAAGACGGGCTTCCCGGAATTTTTCAGCCACGGTGTTGGCAATCAATTGGGAAGCAATCGGCGATTCAGATCGAACAGAGATTTCAAATATGCCGGTCTTCAATTTCTGACTCACTACCACGGCATCCTCCAAACCGCGAAGCGTTTCAAAATAATTATCAACTTTGCAGTGCACAGCACTATTAATGCTGGCGCCGGACCAATCCAGATCGAATGAAATCCCCGGAATAATAATGTGAACATCATCGCCCGCCTTAGCAAATTTGCCAAGCTTTTCCCCGTCTGCTTTATATACGGTATAACTATTTTCGGCGTCCTTTTCAATGTAAAATTCATACCCACTTTCTTCCGGGAAAAATTGCGTGTTAGAAAACACCGGCATTTTTTCCTCTAAAGAAGAACTGGCCGGAGATTGATGACTATAATCAACCAGATGCTTTTCAATCATCATCGTCCTTCCAACCGAATTAACAATTTTGATGACTTCAAGCGGGAGACCTAATTCAGAAATGACTTGATCGAGCACGTTCCGGGTCTTTACGATCTCCATCTCCGTTTCAACTTCATCCCTGCTTCTAACGCCCATAATCTCCTCAAATTCACCTGAGTATTCGGACTTATCCGTGCCCTCCTTTTTCAATACGACAGTGGCTTCATATTTTGAAGGAATCACCAGATTATAGATGAATACAAGGAGAAAGACTATTGCAACAGACCACAAAATAAAGATCTTCCTGCGACTTAAAATTCTGAGTAACTGCGATGCAGTAATCTCACCTTTTTTCATGCCTAAAAATCTATCATTCATATCTTTATTCCCGGTTTAAGAGTATTATTATTCCAATGGTCAGCGTCTAATAATTCCGACAATAGCTACCAATACCGCCACCCCCGAAACGATCACGGATGCGTTCCTTACGCCGACCCACCATTTGCGGGGCACATATATCTGATCCCCGGAATGCAGCCCCACATCTCCTACCCGTTTTCCTGTTTCCAGCATTTCCTTGGCATTAATATTTATTTTCCTGTTTTCACGTATAAAATAGATCTTATCCAGATTGCTGTCGCTGGTTTCTCCTCCCGCCATGGCCAAAATATCAGAGAGTTTCTCCACTCCGGTTACAAAATATCTGCCAGGCGTTCTCACTTCTCCCAGAATGCTCACTTTGTAAAGCGGCTGTACCGTCAGTTCCGGATTTCTATACAGGGAATCATACTTAAAAATGATTTCATTTTGCACGCTTCCAAAGTCCCGGTTTAGTACTTGAATCAATCCAATATAAGGCAATTGAATATTTCCATCCTGCTGGGTAAAATAATCGCCCGTTATGGGGTCCGAAATATTATACAAAGTTACCCTCACCCCATCCCCCGGATTCAATCCCTGGGCAATAGATGTGGATGTCATAAAAACAAAGAAAAGAAAATAATATTTAAACATATTATGCCGCATCTCTTCCTCACATATTTTATTTATTTTTAGAGTATAATCGGGGATTGACTGGCACAGCTCCGCCACGTCACTTACACGTGGATTTGCGGAAAATATTAGCTTTCCCTGCTATTACGATTTTTTAAGCAATTTTTAGCTTTTTCATCCTGATCAAGGTATTAGTTCAATTCTTTCGAACCATATTTGAATTTGCGCCATGAAAGACCATGCCTGGCCTTAAACGAGCGACTGAATGCTGATAAATTTTTATAATCAAGAGTTGTAAAAATTTCAATTGGCTTCAGTTTGTTCCGGAAGAGCAGTACCGACTCATAATGGAAAAACAATTTTTGTTTAAATTCCCGAAAGCTCATCCCTACAGTGTTTTTAAATTCGGCACGAAAATGACTTTCCGATAATTCGAGATAATGAGCAATTGCATTAATATTGAAATCTCGCAATGGCTTATTCTCAATGTATTCCAGTATTTTTTTCGCTCTTGCGGAAAGATCGCTGCGATTTGTCCGCAGAATTGAATCGGGAATTCTCTTCCAATGCCTCTCCCATAATTCCTCCAGCAATTGTATCAGATTCTCCAAGCGGTTCTCACCGATAATGCAACAAGTTATTCCAGCCTCATAAAGCCTGGCAAATTGCCGGTTATTAAGACTGGGTGAATAGAATAATACCTGAAGAAGAGGCATCTTCTTTTTTATTAATTGGAGCTCATGCAGTGTATCCGGATTCAGGCTTTTAGAAAATATTAAGAAATGTAGTTCACCATCCTGAAGAAAAATTTCTTCAATTCTGTTAATATCAATCCGCGTGGTGACAGATTGAATATGCCAATGAGAGAGATCTCCGGATAGTTTTCTTATTTCATTCCGGATTTCATTAAAATCGGAAACAAATAATAACTTAGGCAAATTGCTTATACCTGTTTTGGAAGTATATTTAAATATTATGAATTAGATCAATCGAAAGCGAAGGTTATATAGGATATTTATACAGATAATGCAAACAAACCGGATATATTTATTACCAATATCGACGAAAATATTTGTGGAGGGGATTTATTGATATTCCAGAATGTGGAACAATTTTACTGTCTGTTGACATTTTCGGGCGCCTCAACCTTGTTATAATAGGCTGAGATCCTTGCTTTGAACTCTTTGAAATTTAGATTAGCAATCCTCTTAATTTCTTTTCGGATCTCATTGTGAGTACTGTTTAATTTTATTGCCAATTTATCGAGGGTAAAGTTTTTATCATTTGAGAATTCAATAGTGAATAAAATTTCTCTCATTAAATTTGAATATTTTCCATTGGTAAAGTTGAAGAGACTATCCGGTATTTTTCGCCAGTGATTTTCCTTTAAAAATTGTAATAATTTGCCCAAATCCTTATATCTTTCCTCGCCTGCAATTAAGAAGTCGGTTCTGATATGCTTCCACTCATCCGGATTTTTTATAATGAAAGAAGGATAATATATAACTGTAAAATATTTTTCCAGCGAATCTGAAAAGACGGGTTGCCATTTTTTAAAGTTATCTGCAGATAAACAAATAATAAAAAAGCTGCAGTCGTATTCTGATAGAAATTCTTGCATTTGAGTTCTTTCTGAGATAACCGAATAATGATTCAGGCTCGTATTTTCCAATTGCACAGTAACCTCATCGATTACCGGATCTTCTTCCTCTGAAATAATTCCTATATGATATTTCATAACAATCCTGTATTATTAGATCGCAACTTATCAAACAGATAATACAATAATCCGGTTAAGGTGGAATATTTTATATCACAAAAGTATACAAAGCTTTTTTATTTTTATTTGAGGCTAATCAGGCTCATTTTGTTCATTTCTTTCGATAAATCATGCCCCAGAATTCTGATTAATTCGGGCTTTTGTCAGTGGCATCCGTTAATCTTTAAAAACTCTTTTTTTGCGGCATGCGGCTATTATATATTAAACAAGAAAATTTTTAGCGATCAGACTTTATTGTTTAATCTTCAACAAGAGAAAAAGAAATGAAGCTGAAACTCCACTGGCAGATTTTTATTGGTTTGGCATTGGGCATTTTACTGGGTGCTCTTTCCCGTGTTTTTGGGTTTGAAAATTTTACTGCAGATAAAATTTCAATTTTAGGGACAATCTTTCTTCGGGGGCTGAGAATGGTCATTGTTCCCTTAATTGTCTCTTCAATCATATCCGGAGTGACAAGTATCGGCTCCGGAGAGAGTTTTGGCCGTCTCAGCCTCAAGACCCTATTTTATTATGTCACAACCAGTTTGTTTGCAATACTGACCGGTCTGGTTCTGGTAAATATATTTCAGCCTGGTGTGGGGGCGCATCTGGGTTTTGAAAAAATGCCGGAGGAACTTGCTGCCAATGTGAGCAAATTGGGTGATACGCTTTTGGGAATAATCCCTACCAATCCAATTGAATCAATGGTCAGAGGGGATATGCTTCCTATCATCTTTTTTTCACTTCTTTTTGGTTTCTTTATTACAAAATCTCCCCATCCTTATCGCGAACAGCTAACCAATTTTTTTCAGGGCATATTTGAAGTCATGATGCGCCTGACTCACTTTATTATTCTTTTTACCCCGATTGGCGTCTTCGCCCTCATTGCAAAAATTGTGGCCCAAACGGGTTTCGCATCCATCCTGCCTCTCGCCAGCTACATGACCACTGTAATTTTGGCATTGATTATTCATGCCACAATTACCCTGCCGCTGCTGCTGAGCCTCATTGGCGGATCCAATCCAATCGAGCATTTTCGTGCCCTCTCCTCGGCTCTTATGACTGCTTTTTCGACCGCCTCATCCTCCGCTACCCTGCCCCTGACCATGGACGCCGTGGAAAATAATTCCGGTGTCTCAAACAAAATAACCAGTTTTGTGCTGCCCCTTGGCGCGACCATCAATATGGATGGAACTGCTCTTTATGAATGTGTCGCCGCCATGTTCATCGCACAGGTCTATGGAATCCAACTTTCTTTCTTCCAACAGTTCATTGTTGTCCTGACCGCGTTATTGGCCAGCATCGGTGCCGCGGGAATACCGATGGCGGGTCTGGTGATGATTACCATCATCCTGCGGGCGGTAGGTTTGCCGCTGGAAGGCGTGGGACTCATTCTGGCGGTCGATCGCATATTGGACATGCTGCGGACTTCGGTTAATGTATGGAGTGACAGCTGCGGAGCAGTAATCATTGCCAAAACAGAAGGCGAAACCGAATTGAAGGTCCTGCGAAATCCGATAAAAACTCAGTCGTAAAGGATTGCGGTCCGATTGATAATCAAAGACCGGCCCGGTTCGATAAGGCCTTATTGGATTTTATCAACCTCCTTCGCCATTTTAAAATCACGCTCGGTTAGTCCTCCGGCATCATGGGTCGAAAATTTCAATGAGACTTTATTATATACATTGAAAAGTTCGGGATGATGATCATATCTGTTTGCCAAATCCGCTACCTCATTGATGAATTTCATGGCGGCCCGGAAGTCCTCAAACTGCCAGTTCTTTTTGATTGCGCTTCCTTCCAGTTTCCAGTCCTGCAGTTCATCCAAATGGTGATGGATCTCTTCGGTCGATAATTTTTTCATTTCGTGTCTCCTATAAAATTTTATCACAGCAAGAATCTTAAAACATCATTTTTCTAATATGAAAAAGCAAAGCTGCTTCTTTCCATATAGATGATGTAACCGGAAAAAAGTTCAGAAACAAAATAGAAGCGCGGAAATTTTTCCTGCCTTAATCATAAGAGAATCTTTCAGCCTGATCTATTTTTTGAAAAGGGCCAATTCGTTGTTTTATGCATCTTAGCCATAATGAACGCTTAATCGGGCTGATCCCTGTCATTAGGCAAATTCTTGAAGGGAGCGCCAGGTTTAAAATTTGCTAAATTGAATTCTATTGATTTTGAATTAGCGGAATTATCACCTTATATTGACAGGGATTATATCTGTGCCTAGCGGGATGGAGTTCCCGGGTTTTCAATTACGCATAAAGATTCTTTAAAATTGCTTCAACATATATGCTTGAAATGAATCGACGAATGGATTAGCAGTTTAAAACAAATGTTTGTCTGATAAAACTGAGGAATTGTCATGAATGTAGAATTGCTGTCGCGGCTCCAGTTTGCCTTCACGATAGGCTTCCATTATATCTTTCCTCCCCTCACAATTGGTTTGGGTGTGCTGCTCGTGATCATGGAAGGCCTGTATTTGAAAACCAAAAATAAATTGTATGAGAATCTTACCCGCTTTTGGATAAAAATTTTCGGCCTGATATTCGCTATTGGCGTGGCCAGCGGAATTGTCATGGAGTTTCAGTTCGGGACCAACTGGGCAAATTATGCGCGGTTTGTCGGGGATATTTTCGGATCCGCTTTGGCGGCAGAGGGGATTTTTGCTTTCTTCCTGGAATCCGGTTTTCTGGCAATTCTGGTCTTTGGTTGGAATCGGGTCGGTCCCAAAATGCATTTTTTCTCCACAATCATGGTTTCCTTCGGATCCATGTTCAGCGCCGTATGGATAGTTATTGCCAATTCCTGGCAGCAGACCCCGGCCGGATTTCATCTTGTCCAGGAAGGCAGCAGGGTTCGGGCCGAGCTGACGGATTTCTGGGTCGCCATCTTCAACCATTCCACCGTAGATCGTCTGATCCATGTGCTGGGCGGCGCCTGGCTGGCGGGTTCTTTTTTGGTGATCAGCGTCAGCGCCTACTATCTGCTCAAAAAACGGCATATCGAATTTGCAAAGGCATCCATGAAAATCGGGCTGGCTTTTGCCATGTTTGCCTCTCTTTTCCAGTTGTTTACCGGAGACCAGAGCGGAAGAATGATCAGTGTTCACCAGCCGGCCAAATTGGCGGCCCTGGAGGGACACTATGATTCAACAAAACCTGCTGCCCTGCATCTTTTTGGCTGGGTAAATGAAAAAAAGGAGCGCGTTGAAGTTGGTATTGCCATTCCCGGCCTTTTGAGTTTTCTGGTTCACCGGAATTTTTCCCAACCCGTTATCGGACTAAATGATTTTCCGCCTTCTGATCGGCCGCCGGTCAATTTTGTGTTTCAGACCTTTCATATTATGGTGGGTATCGGTGTTCTTTTGATTTTATTGAGCCTGTTGGGTATTATCTTCTGGTGGCGGGGGACCCTTTGGGAAAAGCGATGGCTGCTTTACATTTTTGTAATAGCAGTTCTGGGCCCGCAGATTTCGAATGAATTGGGTTGGTTTTCTGCGGAGGTCGGACGCCAGCCCTGGATCGTTTACGGCCTGATGCGCACCTCCGAAGGCATGTCCGCAGCAGTGAATGTTGGGCAGAATATTTTCTCCCTGGTGCTATTTCTGATCATCTACTCCCTGCTTTTCGTGCTGTTTATCTTTCTGCTGGACCGTAAAATCAAACACGGTCCCGAGGATATTGAGGACCACGGCTCCACATACGAAGCTCAAAGACACGGACTGGAAAGCCTTCCCATTATCAGAAAAGGTAAAAAGAAAAAATAAAGTGACGTCAACAGAAGAATTTAAGATTTAAGAAAAATGAAAAATACAGCCGGAGAACACAAATGGAATTCACTTTTGACCTAAATACAATCTGGTTTATTCTGATCGGAATATTACTTTCGGGTTATGCCATTCTGGACGGGTTCGATCTGGGCGTTGGCGCCCTGCATCTTTTAAACAAGGACGACCAGGACCGCCGCATCCTGATCAATTCCATTGGTCCCGTATGGGATGGAAATGAAGTCTGGCTTATCACCGGCGGCGGAGCTCTCTTTGCGGCATTCCCGGATGTCTATGCCACTGTCTTTTCAGGTTTTTACGAAGCATTCTTTCTGCTGCTATTCGTTCTCATTTTCCGGGCCGTTGCGATTGAATTCCGCAGCAAACGGGAAAGCCGCCGCTGGCGGCGAACCTGGGATTTCTCGTTCAGTATTTCGAGCATTTTTATAGCTTTTCTGGCAGGCGTTGCATTGGGAAATATTATTCAGGGAATCCCAATTTCACCAAATAAGGAGTACCTGGGAGATTTCTGGTCACTCCTGAATCCCTACGCCATATTGGTAGGCATCACGGCAGTGGCGCTCTTTATGATGCACGGTTCAATCTACCTGACCATGAAAACAGAGGGAGATCTGCATAACCGGGTCCGGGAATGGGTGAATAATACAATTATTTTCTTTTCAATTTCCTATATAACCCTTACCATGGCTACGCTGATTTATGTTCCGCATATGGTTAAGCATTTTCGGGACTACCCCTACTTTTTCTTCATCGCATTGCTGAATATGCTGGCTATCGCCAATATTCCAAGGGAAATACAACGCGGAAAGGATTTCCGGGCATTCCTTTCCTCCAGCGCCAGCATTCTGGCTTTAATTACCCTGGTTGCTATCGGGATTTTCCCCAATTTTGTCTTATCGAATCCCAATCCCCAATATAGTCTGGACATCTACAATGCGGCCTCATCCCAGCGCACGCTTGGGATTATGCTGATTATTGCCATTATTGGCGTCCCTTTTGTGCTTGCTTACACCACCAGCATCTATTACATATTTCGCGGCAAGGTGAAATTAGATGAAACCAGCTATTAATCCAATTTCAATTGCGGGTGCCGGTTTCAGACACATTAAAATATGAAACATCAAAAAATCTCAATCTTCTGGTTCCGCCGGGACCTGCGGCTGAACGATAATTCGGGGCTGTATCATGCCCTGCAGAGCGGTTCCCCGGTGCTCCCCATATTTATTTTTGACACCGAAATTCTGGACACTCTGCCAGATAAAAACGACCGGCGGGTTGAATTTATTCATCGGGAACTCGAGCGGCTGCAGAAACAGCTGATTTCCCTGGGCAGCAGTTTGATTATTCGACGCGGGAAACCCCTTGAGGTGTGGAAAAAAATTATCCGGGATTACAGGATTGATACTGTATTTGCCAACCGGGACTACGAACCCTATGCCATTTCGCGCGATGAACAAGTCAAACAGCTACTAAAAGAGCAGGGAACTGATTTCAGACTGTTCAAAGATCAGGTTATTTTTGAACGGGGGGAGATCCTCAAAAGCGACGGGAATCCTTATGTTGTCTTCACTCCCTATAAAAATCGTTGGCTGGATACATTGAACCCGGGTCATCTGGCTTCTTTTCCAAGCGAAAAATTATTTGTGAATTTCTGCCCTGCACCTGCTGCATCCCTGCCGCAATTGCCAGAATTAGGTTTTGACAAAACCGGCTTTTCATTTCCTTCCGGAGAGATAAACACTGAAATTATAAAAAATTACGATAAAACCCGGGATTTCCCGGCTATGGACGGGACAACCCGACTGGGAATTCATCTGCGATTTGGCACCATTAGTATCCGGCGGCTGGTCCAAATTGCTTGGGAACTGAACCGGACATTTTTAAGCGAGCTGATCTGGCGCGAATTTTTCATGATGATTCTCTATCACTTTCCGCATGTGGTGAATCGCCCGTTTCGTGAGCGATATTCCCGTATACAATGGATTAATGATGACGAAAAGTTCCTTCGCTGGTGCCGGGGAAACACCGGCTATCCCCTGGTGGACGCCGGCATGCGGGAATTGAATGCCACCGGCTTTATGCACAACAGGGTAAGGATGGTTACAGCAAGTTTCATGGCTAAACATTTGTTGATCGACTGGCGACGCGGAGAACAGTATTTCGCCGATAAGCTGCTGGATTTTGAGTTGTCTTCAAATAACGGTAACTGGCAGTGGTCAGCGGGTTGCGGCTGTGACGCTGCGCCCTATTTCAGAATATTCAATCCAACCACCCAAATCCGCAAATTCGATCCCGATCTGCTATATATTAGGAAGTGGGTTCCTGAACACAATAATTCAACATACCCCTCCCCCATTATTGACCATAAATTTGCCCGGGAGCGCGCATTAGCCGTCTATGGCGTGGCCCTGAAAGGCAAATAATAGCCTGTCTGAAGTCATTATTCCGGTTTCAGAATCTGCCTAAAATTTTTGCGGAGTGAATTATTAATCTGCCGACAAAATATTTTGAGGGGCTACCAGCCTCAATCCTTTAGACGCATATGGCAGAAAATTTTTTCGCCGTGCATCCCTTTCCGAAAGGAAGGAGAGAACACATAACCTTTGGAAAATGCCTCAATTATCAGGTTACATTCCGGGTAGTTTAAACGAACAGGAAATCTTCGCCAATGGAATTCTAAAAATTATGTACATCCTCGAAGGTAAAAAGTCTTCTTACCACAGATGAATGGGAAAATTTGATGGTGTCAAATACCCGTCCTCCAACATATAGCTTTGTGCCGTAATTGGAACATAATTCACACATCTTATCAAATTCGCTTTGCAATTCTGCGGTATTGGCCAAAATGGTCCCCGAAACATAAACACGGTCCGGGTGATAATTTTCAAACACTCTTTCAATTTGCAGGAACGGTGTATTCTGGCCGCTGTAAAAAACTTTGTATCCCCGCAATTCAAGGATATGCTCCACCAATTTAAGCGCCATGGAATGCATCTCGTGGGAAAAATTAAGGCAAAGCGCTTTGCCCGATTTACGTCTGGGCAGACGGATAATCCCCTGCAAACGGATAACGCAGTCACGAATCGTCTGGGAGGCAATATGCTCTTCCACAATCGACAATTTTTCCTGTTCCCACAAATCGCCTACGCGATAGAGCACCGGGGTTATCAGTCTGTCATAAATCTGATGCAGCGGGTATTGGGCCAGATATAAACCGTTCAGGACCTGCTGCAATTTATCGCGATTGCAGGCCAGCGCCTGATCATAACTGTAACCAATCAAATAGGCAAAATCACCTTTTAAAATCCGATTACTGATCTGTAAATCCGTTTTGTTTTCCAGCGGAAACAGGTTGACGCGCTCCGTTTTCTTTTTATTTTTCTCGAGAAATGCGGCAAGATGTTCCATCAGAAATTTCCGATGGCCTCCCTGTGTACGGATGCATTCCAATTTTCCCTCATCAGTCCAGCGTTTAATGGTAGAGACATTCACGCCAAGCATCTTGGCTGCTTCTTCACTGTTAAAATACTGAATTTCGGCTTCCACGCAATTCTTCTCCTTTTAAAATTTCCTGATAAATATAAGAATTCAAAAACACGGTGTCAACGGCAAAATGAACGTTATGAGCTTTTTTGTAAACATTATACTTGCTTTACTGATTTTTTATCATTAATTTAATATCGCTCATAACGCTTTATATAAACAAATGAGCCCTTTTAAACAATAGGTTGGAATAAAATGAAGTTTGAATATCTCATATACAATCTGGTTATTATTGCCGGACCACTAGCCCTGAGCTTCGAGAAGGGGGTCCATTACATATCCCGCTGGAAATATTTTTTGCCTGCGATTGTGGTTGTTTTGATTCCATTTATTATCTGGGATTCCCTGGTCACCGGAAAACACTGGTGGTTCAACGAAAACTATACCCTTGACTTCAGGTTGGCCGGTCTTCCTCTGGAAGAATGGCTGTTTTTTATCACCGTGCCCTTTGCCTGCCTGTTTGTATGGGAAATTATACGCGCAAAAAGCAGGAATCCCGTACGCCTGAAACTTTCACCCATACAATGGCTGCTCATTGCAGGATTCATCCCTGGAATCTTTTTTCTATTTGATGGCAGACAATACACTGGCATCACCCTGTTTGCGCTGGGAATAACTGCCCTTCTGGATATGCTGCTCAAAACAGACATATTGCTTCGTCCGCGAACCTACTTGTACCTGGCAATTATCACCGCATTTATTCTGATATTCAACGGTTTTTTAACGGCCCGTCCTGTGGTTCTTTATAATAACGCTTTCCAGTTGTCTTTCCACATTTTCACCATTCCTATTGAAGATTTTGGTTATGGTTATTCCCTCATTCTGCTCAACACTATTTTGTATGACAAATTCAAAGGAGTGACCAATGAATAAGAAGGTGGTCGTGGTGGGAGGCGGATTGGCCGGCATCAGCGCTGCCATTCGGTTGGCCCGCATGGGATTTAAGGTTCAAGTGTTTGAAAAAAATTCCATGGTTGGCGGAAAGATGGGCGAAGTCAAGATGGGCGGATTCCGTTTTGATACAGGTCCCTCACTTTTGACCATGCCTTTCGTTATTGATGAACTGTTTTTCTTCGCCGGGCTGCAAAGATCGGCACTGTTGGATTTCATTCCGGTCGAACCCATATGCCGCTATTTCTATCCGGATGGTACCCGGTTAAATACTTTTTCTGACCACCAAAATATGATGGCCGAATTGCAGGAGAAGATGCCCGGTCAGGAAAAGGCATTTGAAGATTTTATGAAACATTCACGGAATATTTATGATCTGGCAGCAGGCGTTTTTCTTTTTACACCATTTCAGGAAATGAGAAAGCTTTTCAGGAAGGAACATTTTCCTGCCTTTTTCAAAATTCACCGCCTGGATGCCATGAAAACAATGCACAGATCGATTTCCGAATATTTTTCAGACGATAGACTGGTGCAATTATTCGACCGCTATGCCACTTATAACGGCTCCAATCCTTTTCAGGCGCCGGCCACACTTAATATTATTCCTTATGCGGAATACGGCCTCGGCGCATATTACATCCGAGGCGGGATGTACCGTCTGGCGGAAACCCTGGAAATGATCGCGCGGAATATGGGAGTGGAAATACATACCTCTGCTCCCGTGGAAAAAATCCTTCACGCTAAACAGCGGATAACCGGCGTCAGGGTCAATGGAGAAATAATCACTACGGAATATGTATTATGCAACGCGGATGTGGTGGAAGCCCATAATCACCTGCTGGACGGTGTTGAACGTCGCGCCGCAAGACTGAACAAACTGGAGCCGTCACTTTCCGGCATGGTGTTTCTGTGGGGAATGGACCGGAAATTTCCGGAACTGGCCCACCACAACATCCTGTTTTCATCCGATTATCAGCGGGAATTCTCACAGATTTTCGATGACTTGCAGGCGCCGGACGATCCCACAGTCTATATTTCGATCACCAGCAAAACCGATCCGGAGCATGCACCGCAAAATGGCGAGAACTGGTTCATTCTTCTCAATATGCCCTATTTGAGCGGGAAGCAGAATTGGGGTGCCGAAGTGAACCGGATGCGGTCTCGAATTTTGGAAAAAATGCAGCGCTACGGATTAGAAGCAGAATCACATATCACCATGGAGAAAGTGCTGACCCCACAGGATCTTTACAATCTGTACCGCAGCAACCGGGGAAGCATTTACGGCATTTCCTCCAACTCACGAATGACCGCTTTTAAGCGGCCCGCAAACCGCAGTCGGGACATCAACGGACTCTATTTTGCCGGGGGTTCCGCTCACCCCGGCGGCGGAATCCCGCTGGTGCTGCTCTCCGGCAAGATGGCCGCTGAACTGATCTCCGAAGCAGAAGGGATCAATTTGGAAAACATCCGGTCCCGACATCACCCGGCCTCACCGAAAATGGTTTTCAGGAGCAAGGTATCAACCTTTGAGGAAATTGAGAATCCTCATTACATCCCCATGAAAAAATAAAACATAAGGAAAATACACATGAATAAAAAAATAGTAGTTATTGGTTCGGGATTTGGGGGACTGTCTGTGGCCATCCGGCTGCAAGCCCGGGGATTTCAGGTCACCGTGCTCGAGAAAAACGAAAAGCCGGGCGGACATGCCTATCAGTTGAAAAGGGATGGCTACACATTTGATCATATCTGGATTACAACGGCAATGCCGAGGAAATGAAAGCTCAGATGGCCTCTTTCAATAAAAAGGATGCCGACAATTATGACGCTTTCATGACCCACACCGGCCTGTTATACAAAGCAGTCATTGAGGACGGACTGGGTTCCAGACCGTTTGATGACTGGGGAACTATGCTGAACTTTTTGCCCCAGGCATTGAAACTCAGGGCGCTTTATCCGGCCCACACGCTGGTAAAAAAGTATTTTGAGGACCCGCGGCACCGCTTTACTTTCTCATTTCATCCTTTGTTTATTGGCGGAAGCCCCTTCCGGGCACCGGCAGTTTACCTCATGATTCCCTATTTGGAGAAAAAAGGCGGCGTCTGGTTTTCGCGGGGCGGAATGTACAGCCTGGTGGAGGCTTTCGAGAAGGTATTTCAAGAAATCGGCGGACAGCTCCTGACCAATTCCGAAGTGGATGAAATCATCGTGAAAAACGGGAAGGCCAGCGGGGTGCTTTCCCGTGGCCAGCTTTTCGAAGCGGATGCGGTGATATCCAATGCGGATTTTGTTCATACCCATAAAGATCTCATCCCGGCCGCCCACCGCAGCAAATGGTCCGATTCCCGGTTGAAAAAAACCGGTTATTCCATGAGCGCATTCCTCCTGTATCTGGGGGTAAAACAGAAATATCCTCAATTATTGCACCATACACTGATTTTGTCGGAACGCTATAAGGGCCTCGTGAACGACATATTCAAAAAGAAGATTCTTCCAGATGATTTCTCCATGTATCTGCATGTCCCCACCCGGACGGATCCTTCCATGGCACCAAAAGGCAGTGAAAGCATGTATGTGCTGATACCGGTCTCAAATCTTTCCGGCGAAACCGATTGGCGTTCCATGTCCCGTCCCTTCACCGAAAAAGTGCTGCATTTCCTGGAAGAAGATTTCGGGCTGACGGATCTCCGGAAAAATATTGAAGTGCTGGAGACTTTCACGCCGCTGGATTTTGAACGCCAGCGCAACAACTTCCTGGGCAGCGCCTGGGGCGTAGAACCCAAACTCACCCAGACCGCCATTTTCCGCCCCCATAACCGCAGCGAAGATATTCCGGGATTGTATCTGGTGGGAACCAGCACGCATCCGGGCGCAGGTGTTCCCGGCGTGCTGCTGACGGCGGAGACAACGGAAAGAGTTGTTCTGGAAGACCTTGGTTAT
>JARRQT010000168.1:0-8730 GCA_037381445.1 Calditrichia bacterium | reverse complement strand
AAGATCGCCGGAATAATTATCCAGAGTATTTTCTTTATCTTCATATTTCTCTTTATCATTTCTGTTAACAAATTTCAATATACTGGAACTTTGCAAGTATTTCCAAGTGAAAAAATTTCTGTAAAATAAGGGTCATAAAAACAACTTGCATTAATTTTGTTGCGTATCTAACTTAATTTGACATAATTAAATTTCAGTTGAATAATCAAGTTCCATTTTAAAAAATTGTATCTCATGAATGAATTTGAACGGCAGGATTTTAGCGGCAACCGGAATGGCAGAAACATGCGAACCGGACGATTCAGCAGTATACGGCAAACCATCAGTCAGCACAAAAAATTGACTATCAGCGGATCTTTAGCGGTTGTATTGTTGGCATACCTAATTTATTTGATCAGCGGGCTTCCCTCTCTGCAGAAACTGGAAAATATTGATCCGGCGCAGGTCACGCGGATTTATTCGGAAGACGGAGAATTGATCCATGAACTCTTTGTTTTTAACCGCGTCTATATCCCCATTGAACGCATTCCTGAACATGCCATTCACGCGCTGTTATCCACAGAAGACCGGCGGTTTTATGACCACTGGGGCATCGATGTGCGGAGAGTACCGAAAGTGATACTTATCGACCTTGCCTCCCTCAGCTTCAAGCAGGGTTTCAGCACGATCACCATGCAATTGGCGCGGAATCTTTATTTTGGTTTTCAGAAGACTTTCAGCCGCAAATTCAGGGAAATCCTTACCGCACTCCAGATAGAACGCACTTATTCCAAATCGGAAATCCTGGAAATGTATCTGAATGTGGCCTATTTTGGACAAGGCGCCTATGGGATACAAGCCGCAGCCAAAAAATATTTTGACAAGGATGCATCCCAACTGACCGTGGAGGAAAGCGCCACATTAATCGCATTGCTCAAGGCACCAGCGCCCTACTCACCCATCACGCATCCCCGGCGTTCACTTGGCAGAAGAAATGTTGTTCTGCACAACATGCTTACCGTCGGCTATCTGGATACTGCACAATACGATAGTCTGTCACAGATTCCAATTAAGGTCAAAGAATTCCAGCAGCAAAGTAAAATCGCACCTTATTTTACGGAATATGTCCGTCAGAAGCTAAATGTGATTGGTGACTCCCTGGGTGTCAATATTTATGAAGATGGTCTGAATGTCTATACGACCCTTAATTATAAGATTCAATCGGCGATGGATTCCGCTGTGACCAAGTATCTTCCTTTGCTCCAGGAACGCGTGGAGAAAAAGCTGCAGACCTATAAAGAAAAGCATGAAATGTCAGATTCGATGTTTGCAGAAAAATCAAAAGTGCAGATCGCTTTTACGGCCGTCGACCAGCATAATGGTCATATTCTGGCCATGATTGGGGGAAGGGATTTTAAGGAATCCAAGTTTAACCGGGCCATACAGGCGCTTCGCCAGCCGGGCTCGGCCTTCAAGCCGTTCCTTTATACGGCGGCCATCGATAACGGCTATACCCCGATCGATAAATTCTTAAATCAGCCGGTGGTTGTCATCAATCCCGACGGGACTCGCTGGGATCCGGAAAATTACGAAAAAAACTTCGGCGGTCTGACCACCCTCCGGGAAGCACTCCGGCGGTCCATCAACCTTGTGGCAGTTCGTTTGATACAGGAAATCGGCCCCTCGGTGGTTGCCGAATATGCCCATCGCATGGGTATTACCACACCGCTGCGCCCTTTCCCGACGCTGGCCCTGGGAACATCGGAAGTGATTCCGCTGGAACTGGTTTCAGCCTATGGTGTTTTTGCAAACCAGGGCGTCCGGGTGGAACCCATTGCAATCACCCGTATCGAGGATCGCTTCGGGAATATTATCTGGGAATCCAAAACGCGGCGACGTGAAATTCTGAGTCCCCCCACCGCCTACATCATGACTGACATGCTGGAAACGGTGATTAATCAGGGAACGGGCGGAAGCGCACGCTGGAAATACGGATTCAGGCAGCCGGCCGCGGGCAAGACCGGAACCACGAATAACTACACCGATGCCTGGTTTGTGGGCTTCACCCCGACACTGACCGCGGGAGTCTGGGTGGGATTGGATGATCCCCAGCTTTCCCTGGGCCACGGGGAGTCCGGCGCCATCGCCGCTTTGCCCATGTGGGCGGATTTCATGAAACGGGTTTATGAAACCCTGAATTTGCCCGATGAGGATTTCAAACAGCCGCCGGATGTGATCCGACTGCAAATTTGCGAGGACAGCGGGAAACTGGCGACCAATTTTTGTCCCAATGTGACCGATGAGGTTTTCAACATAAAATATCATCCCACAGAGATGTGCGATCTTCACAAAGGTCCCAGTCCCCAGAAAAAAAGCAAACGTATCCTTTTTTAGATGGTCCCTCTTTCCAATAAAATTATGAAGGAAGAAGGCCCGTGCTTTCTTCCTTTTTATTATCAGGATGCTTCTATCGGGGTGCATCTAATTATAAGGCATTATGAAATACGGGAGCGGTAATAAGATTTGTGCAACAATTCAAAACAGATAAGAAATGCCGGTAACGAGTAGAGAAGCACCGCAAACCGGAAAACTAATTAAGGCCACCCGGAATGTATTTCTGGTGGATATCAACCATAGAATCGTGAGCTGCTCAATTCGTGGTAAGCTGGCAGGCGCTTCCGGCGATAAAAACTTTTCCCTGAAAGTGGGAGATGATGTTAAGGCCCGCCTGATTAGTGAAGAAGAAGGCGTTATTGAAGAGGTACTCCCCCGCCGTTCCCAGCTCAGCCGCGCTGTGGAAGGCAAGGCATACCGGGAGCATCTCATAGCAACCAATATTGATCAGATTCTCATCATTATGTCAGCGCGCCGGCCGGCATTCAAATCAGGCCTATTGGACCGCTATCTGGTCATTGCACAGAAAAACAGGCTAAATGCGGTTATCTGCATAAACAAAATTGACCTGGCCGATCCGGAAGAGTTTGAGGAATATGCTTCGTGGTATCCGCGTCTGGGTTATCCGCTGTTCTTCACTTCAGCTCTTCGGAGAGAGGGTATCGATAAAATAAAATCCATCCTGCAGAATAAGGTGTCCGTGCTGGTGGGACACTCCGGCGTTGGTAAAAGTCTTTTGCTTCAAAGAATAGAACCCGGCCTTGACCTGAAGATCTCCTCCATCAGTGATAAAACCCGCAAGGGCCGGCACACCACCACCCACGTCCAGCTTTTCCCGCTCTCGTTTGGCGGATATATCATTGATACGCCGGGGGTACGTGAGCTGGGTCTATGGGATATCTATCGCGATGAATTAAAAGATTATTTTGTGGAATTTCAGACCTTCGGGGAAGACTGTCAGTTCAATAATTGCCGCCATATAAAGGAACCGGGATGTGCGGTTAAAGCGGCCGTCGGTGAAGGAAAAATATTCGCAGAGAGATATCAGAATTACAAAAACATTTTCAACGATCTTCGGGCCGCTTCATATGAAATGATCAGACGCAGGTAAATATTTTGAGTGATTGTATACAACAGCATAATTACCTTAAATTCGTGCAGTTTGAAGAATTTGGTCTTTGGAATTTTGGATTGATGGCATTTGAGAAAATTGAGAATTGAATTTTCCGCTTCCGGTTGGGGAAGAGTGTTCCATCAGGAGTCCTTTTAATGACAATATTATATTTTCTGATATATAATTTTATTTTTCTCCCGGTATTGTATGTGTCCATTCATATCGTTTCGCTATTCCATCCCAAACTCCGGCACGGCGTTCTGGGCAGGTACGGCAACTATCAACGATTACGCAGGGAGGAGACGAAACTAAAAGGACATCCCGTAATGGTGGTTCACTGCGCATCCATGGGGGAGTTCGAGCATATCAAACCATTCTTGCTGGAATTTCGCAAGTCAAAGCCCGACTACCGCATTATTGTGCTTTTCTTCTCGCCTTCAGGATTTGAAAATGTTAGATCTTTTGCGGCCGTGGATCTCTTTTTATACACCCCCTTCGATTGGTTCCTGCCGGTTTGGCGGTTCATGCGCAGAATCAAGCCGCGGCTATGGGTGATCGCCAAGCATGATGTGTGGCCCAACCAGGTCTGGATTGCCCACTATCTGAAGCTCCCCATCTTCCTGATCAATGCTTCCCTTCATCAGCAGAGCAGCCGCCTGCTGTGGTTCAGCCGTCCCTTTCATCAGGCTGTCTATTGCCATTTTGACCTCATCCTGACAATTTCCGACGCCGATCTGAGAAACTTTCTGAAACTGGCCCCTCCCGAGCGGCTCGTTGTTGCAGGAGACACCAAATATGATCAGGTTGTTTACAGGCGGGACGAATCGATGAAAAAAGAATTCATTCCCAAAGAGGTTTTTCAAAATAAATGGATTTTTGTTGCCGGAAGCACCTGGCCGGAAGACCAATCGCAGCTAATTCCCGTAATTAAAGAAATCAGCAGGCGATATAAAAATCTATTGACGATTATCTGCCCGCATGAGCCCACGCCCCAACATCTGGAACAGATTGAAAGCCAGATTCATCCCTTGCGCTGTATTCTTTTATCGGACATTCGGAACTATGACAAACAGCAGGTGATCATCGTGGACCGTATCGGCGTGCTGGCCAATTTATACGGCCTGGGCAAAGTTGCCTATGTGGGAGGAAGTTTCAAGCAAAACATTCACAACGTGCTGGAACCTGCCGTGTACGGGATTCCGGTAATTTTCGGGCCGGTCAATCAGAATTCCCATGAAGCCCAGCTGCTGAAAGCGAACCATGGGGGCTGGGAGGTATACGGCAAAGAGGATATCAAAACCCAACTGGAAAAATTCCTGGTGAATGATGTCTACCGGCAGGAAACCGGAATGAAAGCATTCCGGGTTGTTGAATCCCATCTGGGCGCCACCCAAATCACCATCGAGAGTATAACCAAATTCCTTTCTGATTAAACCATCAGTCCGATAGAAAAAGTCGATTCAGGATTTTGCTTTCTAATAGAATTTGCAGAGTCAATTCCTCAGTCTGTTGACTTCCGGGAGATAATGTTCAGCAGGCGGTTCCGTGTTTTGGTCCTGCGGTATGAGGGAAGCTGATATTCGCTGCAAAAGGTGCATCCCCCGCTTAATTCAATCTGCTCTTGCGGAATCCCGGTTTCCAATAACTGGTCGAGAATGATAGCGGGCAGGTTCAGAAATATTCTATTGTTTTCCTGCCTGAAATATTTCGCGGGAAAAAAATCATAAAATTCCCTGCCCACTTCATAGCAGCATGAGTTCGCAGAGGGGCTGACCGCCACATAAAAATCCGCCGGATTGCTTCCAAATTCCCCGATCATCCGAAGGATGCCTTTCCCAACGATGCCGTCAAAGGTGCCCCGCCAGCCGGAATGCCAGTTGCCGACAGCCTTGTTCACCGGATCATACACCATCACCGCGGCGCAATCGGCTGTCCGGATGAGCAGGTTGAGATCCTCCCTGTCTGTGATGAGACCATCGCATTGGCGCGCAATGCCGCTGTGAATGACCATTTCCACATTCCCGCCATGGATTTGCTCCGCCCGGGCCAGATTTTCAGCCGGCGCACCTTCCGATTCCAGAACGGATAAGAACCATTTTTCTGCATTTTCCTTTCCCGGCGCAAAATTTTCGTTCTCTGTCCAGAGGGTTTTGCATGCTATTTCGGGAAAGCAGCCGAATATTGAATAATTAATTTGATGAATCATTTTTTCTATACTTTTCTGACCTCGTTTACATCAATCAGTTCTTTCATGCTTCCCTGGCGGTATCCCATTAAATCCAGCGTGATAAAGGTGTAGCCTATTTTTTTGAATTCATCATGTATTTTTTGCCGGATTTCAACGTCCAGAAAACGGGAAATTTCATGCGGCGCTACTTCAATCCTGGCCAGATTATCATGATGACGCACCCGAAATACCCGGAATCCGAGAAGCTGCAAATAGTCCTCGGCTCTCTCGATCCGGTTCAGGGATTCCGGCGTGACCCGGGTGCCGGCAGGAATCCGCGACGAAAGGCACGCCAGCGCCGGTTTATTCCAGGTGGGCAATTCCAGGTGGCGGGATAAATCCCGGACATCCTGTTTGGTGAATCCGGCATCCTTAAGCGGGCTTACCACTTTCATTTCCGCCGCCGCCTGACGGCCGGGCCGGAAATCGCCCACATCATCCAGGTTGGTACCATCCGCGATATGGGAATATCCGTGCTCGCGGGCATAGTCATATATTTCACCAAACAGAATCTTTTTGCAGAAATAGCAGCGGTCCGCCGGATTGCTGGCATAGTTTTCATCTTCAATTTCGCGGGTCTGCAGCATGATATAAGAGAGATTAAAATCTTCGGCGATTTTTTGCGCTTCCGCCAGCTCACGTTTGGCCAGCGAGGGAGAAACGCCAATCACACCCAGGGCATTTTTGCCCAAAACATCGCTCACGACCTTTAGCAGCAGGACAGAATCAACCCCACCGGAATAGGCAACCAGCAGCCTCCGAAAGCCGGTTAATTCTGATTTCAGCCTGTTGTATTTTATCTCCAGTTCTTTCGAAATGCTTTTCATGAACAACCTTTCAGGGAATTATTCATTGCGATTAAAACAAATGATTTCTCTTCTGTTCCAAATAATATCAAATAGACTCATACCGAATAATGACAAATTCAGCCGCGAATGTCAAATTGATAAATATTTTAAACAGGGATTGTCAGATAATTCAGGGAAAGATCATCGTCAATTTTGAAGAGAAGCCTGTTTGTCAGATGAACAGGCCTCTCTCAATTAAAATGTTTTAAAGTCTCTGCCGGGTTACTCGCCGCCGGAGGATTCCAGATTGATGATGACTTCAATCCTGCGGTTCAGTTTGCGGCCTTCGGGAGTGTCATTGCTGGCAATTGGCCGGCTTTCTCCGTATCCGATGCTCTCCAACTGGTCCGGCGACAAGCCCATGTTGGCTTCCAGGTAAGCGCGAACCGCCGAGGCACGGTTTTCCGAAAGATTCAAATTGTAGGCATCGTTTCCCTGCGAATCGGTATGGCCGGCAATTAAAATCTTTTTATTGGGAAACTCACGCAGGGCGCGCATCACTTTGGTCAGCAGCATGAAATGCTCCGGCGCGATCACCGCCGAGCCCGACTGAAAGGTGAGTCCATACAGCCGTATGATCATTTGATTTTCGGACAGCAGAACCTGCGCTTCATCCTTGGTAAATATTTTCTCTATTTTCTGCAGTTTCTCTTCCCATTCCTTCTTCTTCTGCAGTTCGGTGACCACCGTTTTTTCATACTGCTGTATCTTCTGGGATAAGTCCGCGTTGGTCTCCTGCTGCTCTTTAAGTTCCTCTTTCAGCGACTTATTCTCCTCTTTCAGATTCTGCACGGCGAGGACAATATCCTTTTCCGTATCGGAAAGCCCGTTTTCATAGTGCCCCTCAAAGCCCAGTTCGGAAGCGATATGGTCCAGGCGGTCCTCAAAATCGCGGATCAACAGTTCCCAGTTTTTATCATCCTTCTTTAGTTTCTTTACCACATCGGCCAGATACATCGCATGTTTTACCTGGTATTCAGCCTTTGTGGCAATCTCCCGGGCATTCGATTTCGCATAGCGGTTGCTGTTCAGGATCGTCAGCACTTCCTCATAAAGGCTCTGCGCCTCCTTCAGGGTAAGGGGAGCGTAATCCTTGACATTCTGATCGTCCGCCTGTTTCAGCAGATCACGGACATTCCCCACGATACTTTCCTTGATCGCCTTTAATTCCGACTGACGGTATGATTGCTCGGTTTTAGTGGTCATCTCGCGGGCGCCGTTGAGGTCCCCTCTCTCCAGCTTTTTGCTGGCTTCCACAAACATATTTTAAATAGCGCCCGGCCTTCTCCAGCTTTTCATTAATCCCCTTAATATCCTTGCCTGCCTGAAAATCCTTCCGCGCATTCTCCAGCTCTTCCTGGGCCTTCTCGAAGTTCGTCGGAGAAAGGATATCGAAATTTTCCTGTCGCAGACGGCTCATTTCATTTTCTACGGCCTTAATTCGGCCTTCAATATTTTCCTGGGCCTGGAGCACTGAAAATGAAAATCCGGAAAACAAAACGATGGCAAATACCAGAATTTTTATTGATCGTGCCACTGTCTCCTCCTCATATATTTTTATTGATTGATTAAATATTTCCAAACTAATTGAATTTACAATAATTTGCAGAAAAAGCAAATTTCTTTAAGCCAATTCCTTATAGTTATGTCATCAAAGTAAAATTAATACAATTTTTGATAAGAAGCATGCCGGATAAATATCAGGAATTCAGATCCCGGATCCGATTGGGGCCGCCCTGTTTTTGTTCAGCTTCCTTGCTTTGGTTGTCTCCGAGGCCCCATTAGCTTCCTGTCTGGTTTTTAAATATTTTTCTGACCAAGTCATATCAGCACAAATAGTGCCGGAAGGACAGAAGACCTCGCCGATGCTTCGCTTTTATCGCGAATTTCCGGGAATATAATAGTTTTTCAGCGATGTCTTCATCAGTCTCCCAAAATTGATGACGCTTTCAAAACTATTGAGAAATCAAATTTCATGTGAATTTTTTGCCCGTTTTGCATGCTTCTCGGACCAGATCGGCACAGATTATTTTGACGCGGAATCAATCGTAGATCTCTGAAGAATTGGATTCAGAGGAGATAAGGTTGGTCAACTGCGGCGGATAACCCGGCGCCTTCAAACTCATTTTCCGTTGGGATTGAAGTGATTAGTAATCGGAAAGCGCCGG
>JARRQT010000167.1:9580-13425 GCA_037381445.1 Calditrichia bacterium | reverse complement strand
CGGGTTTCTACAATCCTTCTCTTTTCATATATTCTTCAATTTCAGTCTTTTTTCCAGCCTGTTCTGCCAAATTCAGTGCCCATTGTTTCCAGTATTGCGCCTTTCCTTCATCGCCACCGGTCTTGAAATGCTGAGCCAGCATGATCATCGGCACTACATAGTTCATTTTCATAAATTGGAAGGAACCTGCGGCCGGATAGTCTTCAGTATACCAGTCATATTTCAGGTAATCCATCCGGAAATTGTCTTCGAAAGTCCTTTTCAATAAAGCTAGATTATCGATTCGTTTTGAGCTGTATTGATAGGCCAGCCCGACGATATAAAGATCGTCTTTGATGGATTTGATACGATCCTCATAAACTGTTAGTGCAAAGTAGATGTGAACATCGGGATAGTTGGCCGCAATCTGCTTGCACATTTCCGGCAGGAATTCATCGCTGCGGTAGGCAGGAAGTTTGTTGTAATCAAGCGTTATTCCCCGTTCTTTCAGTTTTCTGTCAAGATAGGATTTGCCGGTCATCATCAGGCTTAAATTTAAATCGGTGACATCAGTGCGGATCCCTTTCACTTCCTGCAGCATCCAGACCGGATAAGTGTCATTGTCCCCGTTTGTGAAAAGCAGAGCATTTTTTTCGGTGGACATCAGCGCATTGTAATTATAGTTGAGCAATCCCGGGTAAATATCCTTGCTGCTATAAAGTTTTTGAAGGAATTCCCTGAATTTGCCTTTTTCACCGGCATGCTCATAATAGGAAATAAATCCGTAATAGGTGTCCGGCCGGTCCGGTTTCAGATCATACGCTTTTTGAAGATCGGAAATATCTTCCATGCTGTATGTATTCCAATATTTTAAGAGATAGTATTCGTAGGTTCCCGGAATCGCTTTCCCCATGTCGTCGATGATTTTTTTCAGACGGTCCTTCTTTTCTTTGGTATCGATGGTCTCCGTATAACGTGCATATCGCACAGCATTATAGTAGTTGTACCAGGCCTCTGGATTTTTGGGATTTTTATCGAGCTCCTTTTTCCACAGCTCTGCCTGCCTGACATACCATTCATTGGGCTTTTGCACATAAACGATTCGGTACACCTTTTCCGGTTTATCGGCTGTCTGCTGCGCCAGTGCAAAATTGCCCAGAATAATTAATGCCGGCAGAGTTATGAGGAGCAAAAAACGGAATCTGACTTTCATGACGTATTCCTCCGGTTTGTTCTTCTTTCAATTTCGTGCGTCGTCTGAAACAGCATCGCTGTTCAGGAAATAAAAATCTCTCACTAATACACGCCACTTCGCGAACGGTTCAAACAAAAAATCCGAAGGATGTAATTTCTCTGACGGACCGAACATTTCGGCTAAGATCTATTGATTTTTACATTTTGACGATATCATATTTTAAACAGGATTAACTCTCCCCAGTAAAATGGACAAAGCAACCCGGACAAAAATAGGATAAATTTTCAGGGAAGAGACAGCGAGAGGGGTATCGCATTTTGCGTTTTCCATCAGCTCTTTCGCAACCTTGCTGCCAAGAAAAATAGCATTTTGCGCTTCAACAAGATTGAAGCTCACCGGGCCGGAGTTTGACTATTAAAGTGTTCCGGAATTGTTCCTGTCTGCATCACCTTTTTGAAGACTGCATAAAATCTTGCAGGTTTCATGCGGGCTTCCGGTCAGTCCTGTCATCAGGTTGTGGCGGCGGCCAAATGCGCAGGGGCCTTTGCTTTCAGCAGCACGGAAGTGATGAGCTCGGTAAAGAATCCGTAGATAATTCCCATTACCAGCGTGCCGATTGCAATGCCGGGCCGGTCCATTACCGGAATTGCCATGGGAATGCTGGCGATGAGACCCAGCGTCATGCCATGCAGCCACCAGCCCATCCGCAGCGCACTGATTCCGATCATGAAACCCATCATGGTCCGGCTCAAAATGATGAGCCATTTCCCGGATGTGGTCAACGGATTGGCCGGATCGGGATTTGAACTGGCCAAACTCATGCATACCAGACCGAACAGGACGCCGCAAAGGGTGGTAATAACAACGCGTTTAGCTTTTAACATGCAGATTTCTCCTCTGTTATTTTATTTGGATTTTAGATCAACTGAAATCGAAATTCTAAGGCCGCGGCAGTTTTTGCGACGGGGGCTTCAGCCGGCTTATATATAAGAGCCGTCAGGATGCCGAGCAGGGTTATCTCGACAACTCCCCACACAAACCATCCCACCGCAATGGCTCCGGCAATCGGCATGGAGGCATAGGTACCGAGACTCATGAGTACGCTGAAAAACACCCCCATCAGTACCCCGAAACGGACACCTTCCATAATGTCGCGGTTCTCGTAACCTTTGGCAAAAATATAAACGAAAAGAAATGAGAAAATCAGACCGCTCAGCCACATCATCCATGCCATGCTGCGCATTTCCTCCTCAGAACGCCACAGGGCAGCGGTGGCCTGGTATGCCCCGGCGAGAAAAATACCGTGGATGATATACTCCAGAATCTGTGACACTACAAAAACCGCCAGACCGGCCCAAATCCATCGTTTGGTATTCATAATGGCTTCCTTCTATTTTGGTGAAGGATTTGGAGACATTTTATTAACCTCCGCAGCTCCGACTTGTAACAAACGTTTGAGAGGCAGGAATCTTAGAAGAATAAATGGACCGGGCTGATCCGCCGAGATAAGTACCAAAGGAGCTGAGACAGGTCGTAAAAGTGTCATTTTGCCCTGCATACTCATTGCAGTTTAATTTGCAAAATGCTGGTGAAATATTCAAGGCTGAATTCTGCGCAGATGCAAACTTATTAACGCCTTGGCAATTTGTCCGATATAGAGAAAGGACTCGGCTACTCCAAAATGGCAATCAGAATTTATTAAAAACAGGGCGAGGTATCATTGAAGCTCCGCTTCATGCCGTTTGATATGTCATATCATGAATGCAAACTGAAAATTTGATCGAATCAATGAGCAGAGAAATCCCGACCGACAGCATTAATTCATGAAAATTCCTGCTCCCAATTATGCCGCGATTTTGGAGCACGATAGGAATGCTATGCTAGCGTGAGTTCGACATAATATAGGTGTCTATTAAATCACGTTAAAAGCTATTTCTAAAGGTCATTCCCGCATGCCTTTAGCGGGAATCTATTACAAAAGGACTGCGATTTGTTCTTCCTTGATTCGCTGGATTCTCCTGGATGGCCCACTTCGTGGCGGCAATCCCTGCCGGAATGACTATTTAGCCCGGTCAAATTCTTAGCTCGAACTCATGTTATGTTAGACGGTCAGCTTTGGATATTTCTTCCGGTTTTGTGATACTGGTATTTAAATCCTCTAATATTCCGTCTTCAATGCTGTAGATCCAGCCGTGAACCGCCAATTCCTGCCCTGTTAGCCAGGCATGCTGCACGATTGAAGTCCGGCATACATTCAGTACTTGTTGGATGACATTCAGCTCGCACAGCAAGTTGATTTTATCATTCTCATTTTTTAGCTTGCCAATTTTTTCACAGTACAGACGCTGGACATCCCTGATGTGCCCGAGCCAATTATCCATTAGACCGTGCTCTTTATTCTCAATGGCTGCCCGTATTCCGCCGCAGCCGTAATGGCCGCAGACAATAATATGTTTTACCTTCAGGGCCTCCACGGCAAATTGAATAACCGACAGACAATTCAGGTCCGTATGGACCACTAGATTGGCCACATTCCGGTGAACAAATATCTCTCCCGGCTGCATATCAACAATCTGGGTTGCCGGCACCCGGCTATCGGAACAGCCGATCCACAAATACCCGGGATTTTGCTGTTTTGAAAGTCTCAGGAAGAAATCGGGATCAGACTTTT
>JARRQT010000167.1:0-9515 GCA_037381445.1 Calditrichia bacterium | reverse complement strand
CTCCGGAGCTATTCCGGTAAAAGATATAGGTCAGTTTTTATTATTTTGTTCCGGGACGATAACGACCTTTCCGCGGGCATGGCCCTGTCCAAGATAGCGAATAGCCTCAGCAGTTTCACTTAGCGAGTATCGCCGGTCGATAACCGGCTTTATTTTCCCCGCTTCCAAAAGCTCCTTCAGAAAAAGCATATCCTGTTTATTGGGATTGGCAATCCCCATGGAACCCACCTTTTTACTCCCGACCATTGAGAATATTGGTCCCAGGAACATATGCTGAAAGAGCATAGAGAGTGAGGTAAATCCAACGATCACACAATTTCCGCCGGGATTTAAGGCACGCTTCAACTCGGAGACGGAACGATTTGCCACGTTGTCAATAATCAGGTCATACCTCGGTCCGGTTCGGATGAAATCTTCCCGGGTCTAATCGATCACCTGGTCTGCCCCGATTGATCGCACCAGCTCCAGATTTCCGCCGCTGCACACGCCGGTCACCTCGGCGCCGAACAATTTGGCCATCTGCACCGCAAAGGTGCCCACACCGCCGGAGGCCCCGTTAATCAAAACCTTCTGCCCGGATTGTACCTTTCCATGATCGCGCAGCGCCTGCAGGGCGGTGATTGCTGCCACCGAAACGGACGCAGCTTCTTCAAAACTGAGATTATCCGGTTTCGCAACAATTCGCTCCTGCGCGACACAGACATACCCGGCAAATCCTCCGCCCCAGCCGCAGTCTCCAAAGACAGCATCGCCCAGATTAAATTCAGTAGCGTCTTTACCCACAGCTTCGACTTCACCGGCAATGTCAATTCCCAGGATTGGATTTTTTGGCTTGAGCAATCCCGAATTCAGTCGGGCGAGGAACGGTTTGCCCCTCATGGTATGCCAGTCAGCCGGATTGACCCCGGCAGCAAAGACCTTTACCAGCACCTGATTGTCCCCGGGAACAGTTTTTTCCACCTCCCGGAGCTGGAGAACATCCGGTGGACCGTATTTGCTGTAGACAATTGCTTTCATTAATTTCCTTTCAGTTAAACTGGATTCGAACAATTTCAGAATAGTGATCTTGAAATTAACATCTTGATAGTGATTCATACTTTGAAATATCGATAAGAACACAGGATTACGGGCTCGAAGCATGAGTGTCCATTATTTTTCTTATCCAAATTTGTCACGTAGAAATTTTGCTGCGTTTGCCGGGCCGTCCCACTTCATAAGTTCTCTTTGAAATTTCTTAACTTCCTCCTTTGCTCTTGTGTCGTGAAGTAGTTTATCGATTGCACCAAGCACAGCAGACGCTGTAACTCTTTTTTTATTTAAACGAATGGCAAATCCTTTTCTGACACAGGCATCCAGGTTTGCTTGTTGTTCGGCATGCATTCCTACACCGACAATCGGAGTTCCGGAGAGACAAGCATTCATGACCGTATTTTGACCACCGTGAATAACAGAAATATCTGCCATAGGATTTACTTTATGTGCCGGCAAGAAGCCAGTAACTATCACATTGGGCGGAATCTCCAATTCAACATCTTTTAGGTGAGATTCAACCGGAGCAATGATATAGTAATTTTTATCTCTGAATCCCTCGATAATCTCTGCAATAAGCTTCGTCTTACCGGAACTACCCATGGCAAAATAGACAATGGGTTTGTCTTTCGGCATCTCATGGATCTCTTTGGGAATCTCTTTATTCAATTTGAAGGGCAAAGGACCAATATAAAAAAGATTGGGGCGGATTTCAGTGAATCCAACCCATTCGGGGATATCGGCTAGAAGCGTATAATCACCCTCTAACACCTCGATAATATTATTGAATTCTTTCAATCCGTATTGCCTGGCCAAAATATTGAATGGCTTCGCCGGCAACTTCAGCTTAAGTACCAGATTGCTTATCCGCCTGTTCAGTTTTTCCTCAGAAAAGAACCAGCGAAGAAAAGGGAAGTCTCTCCTGTCCGGTATGGTTTGCAGGCCGGCTTGATAATATTCCGTAATACTGGTTGAGTGAAGGACATTGACTAATGGCACCCCGGCTGCTCTTGTTGAAACCAGAATGCTTTGACACCATCCGGTAAGCACACAGGCAGGTTTTATTTCTTTAAAAAGCTCTATCTCATTTTCAACCCTGGGTCGCATTTCATCGGCGGTAAAATAACCAACTGTATTTAAAGTCTCTCCGCTGAGCGCCTTTCTTACGTGGCGCAATTGCTTCTCCGTTAGGCGAGGTACCATCTTTTTCAGGGCGAAGCCTTCATCTTCGATTAAATTTTCAAAATTCCCCCCGTAACTGAGAAAAAGAATATTGAAACTGTCTCTGCATGCTCTGGCAATCTCGATATGTCTGCCCGTTTCGGCAAGGTTATAGCCGGCGACTGCGAAAATGATTGTTTTCATATTTTTTCCCCGACCCTTTTTTGATTCTAAATTGTTTGGGAAATTTTAGACTCAGTTATTCTGTTCAATACTGATGACCACGCCTCCTTTTTTCCGGCCTGTTTCAACATACCTGTGCGCCTCTGCTGCCTGTTCCAATGGAAAACATCTGTCTACGACCGGTTTTATCTTCCCCGCCTCGATTAGCTCTTTGAGGAATATCAGGTCGTCGGTGTTTTCTTTTAGCAGCGGAGAAATTGGTTTCTTCCCCGTCAACCGGAGCCAAAGCATATGGAAAAGCTGCGGAGGTCCAAAGGTGGCAAAAAGAAATGCACCTCCCTTTTTCAGGGATCTGCTGCTCGATATTGTGCTCTTGCCAAAGGTGTCAAAAATAATATCATAGGTTTCATCCAGTTTGCTAAAATCTTCTTTGGTATAATCGATGACTTTATCTGCCCCAATAGACTTCACAAATTCCATTTTTGTGGTGCTGCAAATCCCGGCAACCTCTGCACCAAAGTATTTGGCGAATTGCACGGAATAAATGCCAACTCCCCCGGAAGCGCCCAGGATGAGGATTTTTTGTCCCTTTTGGATATTTGTTTTCCGAAGAAAGAATAATGCGGTTAGCGCCCCTTGCAGCACTGCGGCGGCTTCTTCATAGGTTGTGTTGGCCGGCTTTTTTGCCACCGCTTTTTCCGGCAGGCATATATATTCGGCATAAGCCCCCATACTCATCCCAGGGTATCCGTACACTGGGTCGCCGATCTCAAAACGCATCACATCTTTACCAATGGCTTCGATCTCCCCGGCTAACTCAGTCCCCAGTATTGGCTGCTTCGGTTTTGTAAAGCCAAACCATAGTCGCATCAGAAATCCCGGGCCGGTATGCGCCTCGCAGCTTCGTGCCCAACAATCGTACCGGGTTACTGTTGTAGCAAAAACTTTGATGAGTACTTCATTGTCCTTGGGCACAGGTTTTTCTACATCTCTGAGCTGGAGAACATCCGGTGGACCGTATTTCGTGCATACAATGGCTTTCATTCTGCTACCAGCCTGACTTCGGGTATTTTCCCGCCTCTGAACAATAGCCAGAAGGTAAGCGACAATTCACCGATAATTCCGGGCACTACGACGATCAGCATAAAAATGGTTTGATAGTCAGTGTAGTTGGGTAGAAGAAAATTTGCAGAACTGTCCACAAGATAACCGAAAGCGGCAATGATCAGAAGGATGCCCACAATCCCCGGTATAAAGCCCGATTTAAAAATCAAATAACCAAGCACCAGTAAGTGAATGCCGAAAAAGACCAATCCGACAAGCCATGTGTAATTGAAATTATCAAGGAACAGCATCACCTGCGCTTCCACCTGGCCTGTCTGAAATGCCTGCAGGTAGTCCGCACCGCTGATCATCTGCAAAACGCCAAAAAGATTAAATAACGCGATTCCGAAGACAGCACTGTTCAGCAGCCGGAACCAGGCGGCGCAGAGCGACAGGTTTCTGTTCACCGGACTGAACACAAGGTAAAGCGCCCACGCCACCACCACATCAAAAATGACCATAAGAATGAAGCTCAAAATGCCGACGCGAAACAACAGCTCGCTGCCCACAATGTTATTCAACGTAGCCGCGGCGTCTCCCGATGCGATAAGGCTCTGAAGAACAATAAAATTGGCAAAAATGCCGGTGATAAATATAATCAGATAGCTGAACCCGGCAATTAATGCGATTTTACGTTGCGATAATTCAGCAATACCGTTGGTCATTGTAAATCCTCATATTTGATGGGAATTTCCAATTATATTTTCAAAACTTATGGCTTCCGGGAATCCCCCCGGTGTAAACCATAATCAAAGCGATATTGCCACAAGGAGGGATGCTTTTCGCCATTAAACTGCCGGATATCAAACGGTCCATATTTGGAGCCGGCAATCACTTTTTTTAGTTTCGTCCGGTTTTTACACCTCCCCCTTTCTTCCTGAAACTAAAGTTGTTATCACAAGCCCTAGCCCCAATCCGATAAGAAGAGATCCGACAAATGCCAGAGGATCCTCCCTCACAAAAAAGAATCCCACACCCAATCCCATAAGCAAACCGCCGCCGATAGACCAGGTGCTCTTATCGTCTTTTTGATTTGTCTTATCCATCCTTGCTGCCTCCTTTTGGTTTTGTTATTCAAAATGCCCTGTGCCGGGCTGTTCTAGCCTTTCTTATCGTGCACAATCGTTATGATCACATTCCCCTTTTTATGCCCTTGATCAACATAGCGATGCGCTTCGGCAATCTGGTCCAGGGAAAAACTTCTATCGATGACGGGTTTCAGTTTTCCGCTGTCGATAATTTCCTTGAGGAAAGCCAGGTCTTTGGCTTTTTCAGCGGCGGGCCGCAATCCTGTGAAAGCAATGACGGCCTTTTTGCTGCCCATTTTTGAAGTGCGCAGCATCTGGAGCAGAATTTTCATGGTGAGAACAGTTGTCAGATAAATTCCGCCCGGCCTCAGAGATCTCTTGCACCGGGAAAATGAGCTCTTTCCTATCGTGTCGAAAATAATATCGTATGCGGACGTGTTTTGAGTAAAATCCTCTAATTTGTAATCAATGACATTATCGGCGCCAAGGGATTTTACCAGTTCTGCATTCGCGCTGCTGCACACGGCGGTGACCTCCGCTCCAAAATTCCTGGAAAGCTGTACCGCCATAGAACCAACCGCTCCGGAGGCACCATTGACAAGCACCCTTTGGCCTTCCTGAATTTTTGCCTTATCCCTCAGGAAAGGCAATGCAGTCAGTCCTCCATAGGGAATAGCAGTTGCATCTTCGAAGGTCATGCCGGCTGGTTTTAAAGCCAGCGGCCCTGTTTCGGGCAAACAGATATATTCAGCGTGCGTTCCGGTGGCGGCGCCGCTGTCGCCAAAAACCTGGTCGCCTGTTTTAAATAATTTCACATCTTTTCCCACCGCTTCAATCTCACCCGCCAGATCAGATCCCAATATTGGTACCTTTGGCTTCGTGACACCGGTAGCCATTCGTGCAAAAAATTGATCTCCTCTGCGGAAAATGTTGTCCACAGCGGTCACAGTCGCGGCATATATTTTTATCAGGACTTCATTGTCCTTTGGAATGGGCTTTTCAATTTCCCTTAATTCCAAGACTTCCGGTGACCCGTATCTATTATAAACTGCCGCTCTCATCTTCATTCCTCCGGTATTGGTATGTTTAAACAGTTTTCGCTTGAATTTCCATCAAGAGAATCCGCAATATTTAAAAACCTGACGCGGCAGGTCTTTCAACCGGAACTCGACTGCCGCTTCGATGAGCTATGAGTTCCGGCCTTTTTGCGTTTCAGCAATAATTCCTGCAAAATCACAATATCGCGCCCAACTTCCCGATAAGCCTGAGAGGGGCAATCCGGACTATTCATTGCCGCTGCGCCCGGGACTTGGGGCAAGCAATCCGGCCAGCGCGCCCACTGCCGCCGATCCGATTGCCAGAAAGATGTCCGGTATTTTTGCTTCCTGGGGATTGGCGCTCTGAATCGCAAGAAAGAATGTGAAGAACAGACTGGCCAGAATTGCGAGACCCAGGAATGCTACCACGTACCTGTAAATCCATTTGTCAGTGTATAGGGGACTCAGCTTTTCCTTAGCTTCATCCACCTTCTCGGCGAGCTTTTTCTTGACTTCCGGGTTGAGTTCTTCGTCGGACGATTTTTCGATGAGCTCTTCCAGGGGGGCGAATGCTTTCTTCCTGCTTTCCATGATGCCATCTCCTTTAATAGGGTAAACATCAATTTATTGCGATCGGGATAGTGCGACAATCTTCAGAACACAGGGGCAAACCTATGATTCCATGTTCCATTTCATGCCTGGGGAAAATCCAGACCAAAATGTTAACATTGAAATGCTAATCGGACTCCTGATTCTCAAATAATTTTTTGAATTCCCCTCCCAATTCCCGGTAAAACAAATATTGGAAAAAATAAACGATCTTTGCATATTATAAATACTTTTACATATTATAACTTCTGAATTCATTTTTATCAATGTATTATTTGACTATTTATATTTTTCAGATTCATACCGCAGTACGGCCGAGCCGCAGCAACACTGAAGAAGATTTTATGGCCGGTTTTATTTGGTTTTATCATCCGGAATGATTATCCTCTAATAGTGGGTTACCTGAATTATGAGTCAACGACCTGTTTTTTTAAGAACCGATTGACTTTAAATATTAAATAATTAAAACCGAGCATAATAAACTTCCCATCAGCGGATTTGTTATTTAATTTTCCCCAGTGGAGGTTTTATGAAAAGATGCTGAGTAACAACTTCCAGGCAGTGCACATATAATCGATTAAGACTGAAAATTGTTAATTAACACAAAATATCGGAGGTAAAATCATGGAGAATCTGGAGAACCTGGTCAAATCGACCGTGGGTGAAATTGAAAGGATTTTGAATACCAAAACAGTGATGGGGGAACCGGTAAAAGTGGAAGACGCTACCATAATTCCCCTCATTCAACTGGGTTTTGGTTTTGGCATGGGCAGCGGCTCGGGAAAGGCGCCTAAAGAAAATCAGGGTGAAGGCGCCGGGAGCGGTCTGGGTGGCGGCGGCGGAGTGAAGCCGATTGCCATGGTTGTCATTGATAAAAATGGCGTGCGAGTTGAGCCGCTGTCAAAAGGCAGAGGTTCGGTAGTGGAAAAAATCGGGGAAATCATCCCCAAAGTGATGGACAAAATGGACGAGAAAAAGAAAGAGGATAAAAAGAAAGGATAAGCTAATTGCCGGCCATTGCCATATTGGCGATTCTTTTCGGACTGCTCCTTCTTTTACTCTCCATCCCGGTTGATTTTATTTTTCAATTCGACTCCCGCCAAAGCCCGGCCCTGCATTTTCAAATCGGCTGGCTGTTCAGCCTGGCCAGATTTAAAATTGGCAAAAAGAAGAAAATAAAGCCCAAACGAAAAAATCCGGATAAGAAGAAAGCAAAAAAACGGGGCAGGAAAAAGGGCGCGTCCAAATTCCGGTTTCTTGGTCTGATCACAGAAGCGCTGCTGCGTCGCGTCTTCCGGCTGCTACTGGACATCTTCAGGGCCATCCATTTCAGAAAAGTCGGCGCTGACATAAGGGCGGGCTTGGGCGAGCCGGCCGACACCGGGATGATTTTCGGACTGACCTCCCCCGTCTTTTTGCTGCTGCCAAATTCGGTTCAATCACAAATCCGATTGTCGCCCGATTTCGGAGACGAGGCTGTATTTGCAGGTGATGCATCCGGGAGCATCAGATTGTGGCCCATCGAAATCATTTTTATCGCGTTAAAATTTATTTTCTCCCGGCCTGTTTTAAGAACCATTAAAAATTTTATTATTCTCAAATGGAAAAAAAGAAATTAAAAATCGAAGATCCCGCCACAGTGCGTGAATTCACCATCATTCCGGTGGCGAGGATAATCCGGCAGGAGCTTCATCGTAAACACTCAGTCCACTTCTATGCCGGAAAAGAACCGGCGGCATTGGTTGTTTTAGGGCGGAAAAGACAATCGGCTTATGATATGACAGGGGAAGAGATTTCACTGAGAGATTTGCTGCAGAAGCTACTAATTTCATAATATTTATAGTAGAAACAAGCGTCATTTCTGCTGAACACGCCTGAAAGCTACCCCGCATCCGCGCGCTGCCGGGCAATGACATTAGCATATTTTTCAGCCTGAGCAGAGACAGGCATGAAGAATTTTTGTCCGGCAGCTCTTTGCTAATTTAGAGCTTTATATTTATTAATTCAATTGTCTGTCTGTTGAATTCTGCTGAAATCAGGTGAGAATTAATATCTTAAGAATTTCATTAATTTTACTTTTCTTCTGTTCAGAGAAAATCCGATGGATATCCGAAAAGCAAAAGAATATTGATTTTTGTAATGCAGGATTTGATTATATCTATTTATGAAGAGTTCAAATCGGAAAAGGTTGAATGCCATTTGGTTAAATAATAATGATAGCCACACCCCAGGCTTAGAAAAAAGGCCATGTCATTAATTTTCTTAGAACTGGCCGGGGAAATTCTGAAAATATTATAATCAACACCAAAAATTGGTGAAAGCTAGGCATATCCGGCAATTATTCAATTGAGCATAGAATTAAAACGCACCCTTAAAACCGGGTTTATTCAAGGAAAAAGGTTCTTGCCAGTAAACAGGACAGCAGCGGGCTCGGATCATTTAAACTGGTTTGACGAAATACAAAAAACAGCAAGTAATTCAAATCTTAAAAGGTCAGAGAAAGTCTATGACTCCGGAACCGGCCGCCATTGCAATCCTTCATTTTCCAGCTTTTCAAATGCATAGTCAAAAGAAGCGCCACCAATTGCAGTGAACTCAGAGAGAAATGCGAATAGCAATCACAGATCATTTTTCATTCTTATGACTATTGTTTCGTGATTACTTTTGTTTCCTGCGACTGACCAAAAACAAAAATATCCGGAATATTTTTTAATACGGTTTTGAAGTAGTCAGACTTTCCGGGCGCAATATGCATAAAAATCAGATTCTTTGTCCGAATGTATTCATTCATTAAATCCTGTCCTTCGCGATTTAAAAATGTTCTGTCAATAAAAGCAACATCAATTTCATTCGATGCGAAATCATAGGTCTGAAAATGAGCCTTATCCGAAAAAGAACAATCTCCCGAATGGAAAATTGTAAATCCACCAAGGTTAATTAAATAAGCGATGTTTTCAATGTCCTTGTGGATGTCATAATCCTTGCCGCTTACGGAGTCCATGACAAAAGACTGACCATGGTCAAATCTCAAAGCTTCTATATTTATTTTATTGATGCACAACAAAGTATCCAGAGTATCTGCTGAATTAGGAGTATTAATTCTGGCTGCAACCTGCGAATAATCAGTGTCTAATCTGAGCAAATCGTCTGCCTGGCGGGGGCAAACTAAAGCGGCGTTTGGATTATTTTTTAAAAAATCCATGACTATTGTTCGACCAAAATGATCACTGTGTTTATGGGTAACGAGCACCAGGTCAATATTATCAAATGGCGGCAGCCCTTTAATCATCAAATTGGAAACAGAATCTCCCGGCTGATCGTACCAAAAAACTTTCATTTTTTCAGCTACACTGCATTTTTATGG
>JARRQT010000166.1:0-8105 GCA_037381445.1 Calditrichia bacterium | reverse complement strand
AAACAGAAATTCTTCTGATTGAGGGCGGAGATCATCATATCCGATTTCGGAAAAATGTTATCGTCCGCGTAATGCTACACTTCCCCCGCAAATAGAAAAGACAGCCTATTCAGGTAATCCTTAAATGCCGCATTAGGAGCGAAAAACGTACTATTTGTCAAATTTTCCAGTAATTACATTTTATTGGAATCATATCATGATCGGCGCAGTAACGGCCGGGAAGTCGAATACAAAGTCGTTCCCGGTTTTTAAACAGCAGTGCTTTGCCGGAATTATTACAACAATTTAACAAAGGAGGAAGTCCATGAGAAGCATTTCGGTCACAACTCTCATGCTGCCGATTTTGTTGCTAATATTCTTGTCAGCAAGTGCTTATGGTGCGGGCAGCTTTAATTTCAATGACGGGACCGTCCAGGGTTGGACGCTGGACCAGATGTATGTGACATCCAGCCAGGAAAAATTCACCCCCGTTATAGGTTATACGCTGATGAACAGCAGTAATGCGCTGGCGGCCTATTCCGGCTCGCTGCTCATCGGCAGATCGGAACAAAATGATATTTATCTGGAATCTCCCGATTTGTCTTCAAATTCGGACTGGCAGGGAATCACAGGCTACAGCGTTGAAGTTACCCGGAATTTGTATTCTCCCTGCTGGGGAGATGTCCCGGATCTCTTTTATTTCCAATTGCAAATGAAGGTTATCGATACGGAAGACGGCAATGCAGAAAAATTATTTGCCGAATATGACGGTTCCAATTTCGTCTTTCATGAAATAAGAACGACGGGTCAGTTGTATCAATTTACCTGGGAACCCTCCTGGCTCACCGATCCCCGGTATATTGTAAAGGCTATTCGTTTTCGGATTACCGGGCCCGGAGATGTTACAACGGAGTGCTGGTACCGGGGCGATTGGAGCATTGATAATGTTGACGCTGCAGCGGCAGGGTCCGTAAACACCCCTGTCGGCACCAATGTGCAGGTTAACCTGGGAAGCGGTGTTGAGGTAACATTTGATAACGTAACCGGTGCCGGAAATACGTCGATGACGACCTCGTCAATCGGAACAGTCCCCCCCGATGGCTATACTATTTCACCCCCATGGGATCCTCAATATTATTCTATCACGACCACAGCAGCATATTCCGGTAATGTCAATATCTGCATTCAATATGAGGAAGGCTATTTATCACCACTACAGGAGGCCTCCCTCAGACTGCAGATTTACGAGACATCCCCGGGGCAATGGCAGGATATCACCACTTCACTTGACCAGAATTCCGATATTATCTGCGGCTCCTCAAGCCATCTTTCCGAATTTGCCGTGATGCTGGATTCCAGTTTGCCCTTTGGATTCTGGGTGCTCACAAATGCTTTGGGTAATGCTGTCAATGGCAGTGTTGACAACGGTACAGTAAACTGCTTTACCGCAAGCGGATCCAATGTGTTCGCCGGAACCGAGTACAGCGGCGTATTTCGGACGACAGACAAGGGCGTAAACTGGGATGCCGTTAATACCGGATTAACGAATCTGATTGTCCGTGCGCTCTGCACAATCGGAACAGACATTTTCGCTGGTACCTGGGGCGGCGGCGTATTCCTTTCTACGGATAACGGAGCCAACTGGACCGCTGTCAATACCGGGTTGACCAGCATGGATGTTACTTCCCTTTACAGTGACGGTACGAATCTCCTGGCCGGCACCTGGGACGGCGTGTTTCTTTCTACAAACAATGGAGCAAACTGGACCGGAGTGAATACCGGAATAACAGATACGCATATTCGTTCGCTATATATCAGCGGCGGCAATTTCTTTGCGGGATCCATTGACGGCTTATTTATGTCCTCCAACAACGGATCGAGCTGGACGACCATCAATACTGGCCTGACCAATACTGCAGCTATATCGCTGGCCGGGATTCCTGCAAACGGCGGAGAAAATCTGTTTGTGGGAACCGATGGCGGCGGCATTTTTATGTCGACCAATAATGGCGCATCCTGGTCCGGGGTGAGCACTGGTCTGGCAAATCTTCACATTCCCTTTCTTGTAGCCAGCGGTACAAATCTGCTTGCCGCCACCTGGGGCGGCGGGGTATTTGCATCCTCCAACAGCGGGGAATTCTGGTTTGAGACAAATGAGGGTTTGCAGGATCTCTATATACGATCGCTTTTGATCGACGGTACAGATGCCTATGCCGGAACATACCTGGGCAGAGTCCGGTGGCGGTCGACGGAAGAAATCTTCCCTGAAAATCCGGAAGCCATCACGGTCATCTCTCCCAATGGCGGAGAGGACTGGCAGATCGGTTCTCAACATGAAATCGCCTGGACCAGCGACAATTTCGCGGGCCAGGTAAAGCTGGAGTATTCCATAGATGGGAACGCCTCCCATATTGAAATTGCAGCCGCCGCCGATAATGACGGCTCCTATATGTGGATCATTCCCAATACACCTTCAGAAAATTGCGTAGTTATTGTTTCGGACGCCGCCGATAGTCAGCCGTTTGATATCAGTGACGGACTCTTTACCATTTCGGAAGCAGTTTCCGGCGAAGGCCCGCTTGTTACAAACACAAGTGATTTCGGTGAGGGATCGATACGGGAAGCAATCAACCAGGCAAATGCCAATCCCGGCCCGGATACCATCCGCTTCGAAATTCCGGTTTCTGATGCCGGTTATATATCCGGCAGCGGTTACTGGCAGATCATGTTATCCGAACCGCTGCCTGCTCTTCAGGATGACAGCACACTTATCGATGGTTCATCTCAAATGGTTTTTGCCGGGGATTTGAATTCATCCGGTCCCGAGATAGAAATCAACGGCCAAAGCATTGCCGGGGACGGAGAAGGAATAGTGATCCAGTCATCCGGAAACTGCATCCGGGGATTGGCCATTAATCAATTCCCCGGAATTGGAATAATCATCGAAGAAAGCGGGCACGATAATAACGAAATTTACGATAATCATATCGGTGTGGACCCGACCGGGACCCAGAAAAGAGGCAATCTGGGTTCCATTATCATCCTCAATTCCAAAGCGAATACCATCGGATTTCAGGATGACAACCTTGCCAATGTCATTGGCGGGAATAACGGACCGGTCATGATTGAAGGAACGGATGCCACAGGTAATAAAATCTATGCCAATTTTATTGGTACCGATAAAAGCATGAGCCTGGATCTCGGCAACAACAGCGACGGGATACTGATTAATTCGGGTGCGCACAATAATACGATCCGGGGCAGCGAAACATCACTTGGCCCTGTGGTTCAAAACAGCAACGGCGCCGGTATCAGGTTTATCGGACTGAACACCAATCATAATGAAATTATCAGGGGGTCAATCTGCAAAAACCACGTGGGAATTTTGCTGGAAGGAGGCGCCAACAACAATATACCCGCCCCGGTTATTACCGAAGCCGACGGGGCGCATATCGCCGGACAGGCAATGCCCAATAATCTTATCCAGTTTTATGCGGACGAGGGAAATGAAGGCGCTCTCTATCTGGGCAGCGTCTATGCGGATGCTGCCGGAAATTTCCAATGGTATGGGGATGTGAAAGGTCCCAATGTGACGGCCACGGCAAGCGATACGGTGTCCGGTCTTGCCCAGCCATGGGACACATCGCCTTTCTCCGAACCAATTCCCGTGCAGACTGCCGAAGGCCATACCCTTCTGGTGACAACCACGGCTGACACCGGCGAGGGATCGCTCAGGGAGGCTTTGCGGATCGCCGGAAACGTCGCCGGTGAAGATACTGTGATTTTCAAAATCCCGGAGACGGACCCCGGCTATAATTCCACCGCCGGGGTGTGGACGATCACGCCCACCATTACTTTATATGTCTACGCCAATACCATAGTCGACGGACGCATATTTGTTGCCCCGGACAACAGCAGGCCGGGAATCGAAATCAACGGTACTATCCTTGCGCAATCGGGCATGACCGGCATAAGGATGTATGAAAATACTGTCCTCCGCGGTTTGACAGTGAATCGCTGTCAATACGGGATTTGGATAGCCGGTTCCGGCGCGGCCGTGGAGGATTGTTATGTCGGTATCGATCCCGTCGGAAATTCAGTCCTGCCCAATGGGCTGGATGGAATACTGGTATCAGACGGTGTGACGAATGCGGTTATTCAAAACAATGTGGTTTCCGGGAACAAGGGCAATGGTATTCGAATGTTTGGCGAAAGCACAGCCGGCGATACCATACGGAATAACTTTATCGGCACTAATGCCGCCGGAAATGCTGCCCTGGCAAATGGAAATGATGGTGTTCAATTGCATAACGGCGTCCATGACAATGTAATCGAAGGGAATACCCTATCAGGAAATATCGGAATCGGTATACATCTGCTGGACGCCGGTACTGACAACAACCTGATTCGGAATAATATAATTGGCGCAGATGCCAGCGGCACGCAGCCGCTTCCGAACGGTATTTTCGGCATTGCACTCTTCAATGGTCCGAATAATAATGTCGTAGGACCGGATAATCTGGTTGCTAACAATAATATGGACGGCGTGCTGGTGGACGGGTCAGATGTTATCGGCAGCACGGTCGGCAATACCATCACGGCCAATCGGATCACGGCAAATGGCGGCAAAGGCATCCGGAATTTCCGGAGCGGCAACAACGAGCTGGCGCCACCGCAGAACCTGGTGGCGATGAATGCCGCAAATCTGCAGGTTTCCGGAACAGCGGGGGCAGATCAAACTATTGAATTATTTGCGGATGAAGATGATGAAGGAAAGCTGTACGTCGGTTCGACTACTGCGGATGCCGCCGGTAATTTCGTATTCACGGTAACCGAAATACCGGAATCACCATATCTGACTGCCACTGCCACTGATATTGATGGCAATACCTCGGAATTCTCGCAGCCGATTGCCACGGCGATCGAACAGGCTGCGGAAAATCCGATTCCCGGGAGCTTTTATTTATCCCAAAATTACCCCAATCCGTTTAATCCGGAAACGGAAATACGGTTTGATATACCCAACAAATCCCACGTAACCATAAGAATCCTGAATATTTTGGGCCAGGAGGTCAAAAGACTGGTGGATAAAGAAATGGCTGCCGGCTCTTACTCGGTCCGCTGGGATGGAAGCGATCAATATAATCACATGGTGGCCGGCGGGATATATTTCTGCCAAATGAAGACTGATAGGTTCAATGCAGTCAGGAAGATTATATTGATGAAATAAAAGGAATTCATGGATTGCCCTTTATTTGTTGATTGGTTCTCCGGCAGGCATGATTTTGAGGTTGGGAAAGGATTCCCCTCCTACCCGGTGGGGGTAGGAGGCGATTCCCATCGCCGTGAATGCGATGAATTAGGTTTCGATGGTATTGGGTCGGTGAAAGGATTCCCCTCAGCCGGGTGGGGGGGCAGCAGGCGATTCCCATCGGCGTGAATGTGATGAATCAGGTTTCGATGGTATTGGGTCGGGGAAAGGATTCTCCTCCTACCCGGTGGGGGTATGAGGCGATTCCCATCGCCGATGAGGAAATAATCCGGAGACAAGGCATAAAAAACGGTCTGCTTTTCTATTGGATATTATTTTCGGTATGCGTATCTTTGTGCGTACCTTTTCGGGAGGCACATCATATGAAAGGCCATGTCTCTGCCATAATTACCTGCCTGGCATAATTGACTGCTTGGTATTGCCCGACCTCTTATCGCGCCTCCAAATTAAGTGACAGCCCATCGAAAATCTGTATTAGAAAGTGATATAATAAAATGAAAATTTTATTAATCTCGCCCCTGAAAGACCTTCGGTCAAGAACACCAAAACCGTATATGTTGCCCCAATTGGCTTTACATATTTTAGAGGGGCTGACGCCTTCCCGGCATATTGTGAAGACGGTTGAAGAGGAAGCAGAAGATCTGAATTTAGATGAAGAATGCGATCTGGTAGGTATCAGCTGTATGACATCAAATGCCCCCAGGGCTTATCATCTTGCGCAGGAGTTCAGGAAAAGAGGGAAAACAGTAATTCTTGGCGGGGTTCATCCTACTATTCTTCCGGAGGAAGCACTTTCTTTTGCTGACTCGGTGGTCATCGGAGAAGCTGAAGGTGTGTGGGAACAATTACTGGATGATTTTCAGACCGGCAAACTGAAAAAAATCTATCACGTCCCGGAACCGCCTCTGGAAAGATATATTGTTATGAAAAACCGAAAATCAACTAAGAAGAGACTTTTTAATGTTATGCCGGTGATGACCACTCGCGGATGTCCCTATAACTGTGAGTTCTGCTGTGTTTCCCATATATTCGGGAGAAAAATCCGCCATATTCCTGTTGAAAATGTAGTTCAAGATATTGAGGAAAGCGGCGGAAAGATTTTTTTCTTTATTGATGATAATATAATCGGCCACGCAGAATATGCCAAAAAACTGTTCAGGGCGATAAAGCCGCTGAAAATCAAATGGATTGGACAGGCTTCAATTTCTTTTGTACAAGATAATGAATTGATGACCCTGGCCGCCGGGAGCGGATGCGGCGGCCTCTTTATCGGGATCGAAACCGTATCGGAAAACCAGTTAAGAAGAATGCGAAAATCATTCAGGCAGCTTCGCGAGGTAGAACAGGCTATAAAAAAGGTGAAGGCGCTTGGTATCCATTTTCATGCTTCAATGGTATTTGGTTTTGATAGTGATACAAAAGATGTTTTCCCCGAAACACTCGATTTTTTAGTGAGAAATAATATCAGTACCGCTTCTTTTAACATTTTGACGCCCTATCCCGGCACCAAAGTATATGAACAATTTAAGCGGGAAGAACGGCTCCTGACATTCGACTGGAAATATTATGATCATGCAACCGTGGTTTTCAAACCCAAGCACATGACTCCCTATGAATTGCAGGAAGGGAAAAACCAGGTTAAAAAGGAATTTTCAAGAATTTCATCGATCATGAAAAGGTTTCCCTACAATCTGTCGCATCCGCTTTTATATCTGGCAATGAATTTTGCTGCCCGGAAAAATGTAAAGTCAGATTACCGAAGATTGTCCCGGCAGAGTATGGAATTATTCAGCTGCGACTGAGAAATAGAATATTTTTCCTCTTCCGGGAAACAAAAAATGCCGGCTTACAGGTGATATCTCTGCCGACGCCTGCTTTTTCCTCATTGTCCGCGGGGCAATGGATTCGGGCAGCTTATATTTTCAGTTATTGCGAACGGACGCGGAAATTAAAGGAATCACAGCATTATCTGGGGGCAAACTTTTCTTATTACAAGAGTATGCAGGAGGCACGCAAAGGCCCGCAAAAATAATGATGGATTGTTTTTGGATAATATGGCAGAATCTCTTTTGTGTGAAACGCGAATAAAACTGGTTAAGCTGCTGCACAAGCATGTTCCAAAGGTGTGTCAGCGATGACTGGCGTTTTGGAGAGTATATGGAACATCTTGTTTTGTTTTATTTTTCTTATTCAATACAAAATCTAATCTAAATCGGTGTAACAGGTCCTGATTTTATTGGATTTCATTTTTTGAAGCTGTATTTTAGTCTGTGATTATTTTGACGGGTTGTGCCATTCGACATTATATTGCGGAGAAAATAAATGGAGCCACCGATCCTGACCAGCAAAGATGAATTTCCAACCCGGGAAATTATTTTTTCCCATATTGGGAAATCCGCCCTTTTATGGGATACCATATTTGATCATATCCACACGGAGTATCCGGATTTCTCCGAAAACTGGAGGTATTACAAAGACGGGAAGAGCTGGCTGCTGAAAGTCGCCAGAAAGTCCAAAACCATTTTCTGGCTCTCCATAATAAAAAATGCCTTCCGGATGACCTTTTATTTCACCGACCGGGCCGAGGAAGCCATCGCTGGCAGTGCGATTTCTGGTGCGCTGAAGGAACAGTTCAAGGGCGGAAAAAGATATAATAAAATCCGCGGCATCACGGTCATTCTCAGAAATCAGCAGGATGTTGAGGATGCCAAAGCTTTGCTGGCGATTAAGCTTGCCATTAAATGATCATTTCTTTTTGGAATGAAATTCCGGGTATTACGGACCTTTAAAACTCAGCAGGCTGCGAAATTTTCTATCGGAGGAAAAGCTTCTATGAATCCTGAAGCCATGGCAC
>JARRQT010000165.1:675-11611 GCA_037381445.1 Calditrichia bacterium | reverse complement strand
GAGTTCATCATGAGTGACATTCACGGACGTATTGACCAGCGGATTGCCAAATTCCTCGATAATCAAATGGCAGACATTATTGTCCGGGATACGGATGCCAACCTCTTTTCTTTTGCTCAGCATGGCTTTGGGGATTTCCCGGGTGGCAGGAAGAATAAAAGTGTAAGGTCCGGGCAGACAATGCCGGAGAGTATGATATGCCTGGTTGGAGATTCGGGCATAGGTGCTGGCTTGCCGGATGTCCTTGACGATAAGGCTCATGGATTCAAATTTACTTTTCCCCTTCAAACGGTATACTCTCTCGAGGGCGCGTTTGTCATAGAGATTGCAGCCGATCCCGTATACTGTATCGGTGGGATATATGATGATACCACTGTTTTCCAATACCTCTATCGCTTTGTCGACCGAGCGTTTATTGGGATTTTCCGGATGAACAAAATAGCGATTCATAGCGCCGTTTCCCCTTCCGGATCTGCCGGGAGCCTGTAAAATTTAAAAATGAATATCGCGGAAAAGGCGGCCAGTAACGACAGCGAAAACTCCAGTTGAAAATATGGGCTGATTGAAAAAACAATCATTCCCAGAAATATGATCCAACTTAACAGATAAAAATTTTTCTTTCCCGTATGCCGGATTCTGAAATAGCTCTTGTCAATTAAAACAATAATAAAAAGGGTTAAAACGGATAAAGCGACAGGAAGCAGAATCATGACAAATACATTAATGTTTCCGGGAATATTGCCGATCGAATGGCGAATGATCCGCCACAGCAGCATATAAAATTTAATCACCAGAAAATTGGCTATGAATATGGCGAGGCTCAAGGTCAATATACGTGACCAAAGTTGAATTCTTTTCTGATACACATTCATTCCAGCACCTTCTAAATATCACAGAATAATAAATATATTCATAAAATTTTACAATAATTAAAACATTTAATTTTACAAAAATCAATATGCAAAAGCACAAATTCCTCGCAAACTAAGAATCTGCCACAAGACTATTAGCAGCAGGAATAGGAGCTTTCGCCTCCGCAGATATCTAATATTTGAATATTCGCCTCTTCAGCGGATCTGCGAAATGATTAGAGACTCATTCCTGTTACGGAAAGATAAAATATAACGATCAAACTGACTAAAAATGATTTTTTTACGGAAGGATTTTTTATATAAGTAATTCAAAAATAACTAAATGGCAAACTACACCCTTTGATAGAAGATCGCACACACCGGGCGTGTCTTTCCTTGAAAAAAATTTACTTTTTTGATTTTTTGAAAATCTGAGCTGCCTTTTTTAGCTCATCCGAGGAAGCATCCGCGGCACGAATATTTTCCTGCTTAATTCGCTCGTAGACCTCCTCACGAAATATGGAAATATCACGAGGCGCTTCAATACCTATTTTTACTTGTTTTCCATCAATATCGACAACCGTTATCTTTATATTATCTCCGATATTGATCGATTCGCCCAACCTCCTTGTTAACACTAACATACTGTTACCTCATGTTTTGGTTTGTAAAAATTTAACCAACATTGTCCTGAAAGTCAACACTTAATCATAAAATTTTATCCATTACTAAATTTTAATGGATAATTTCTAAAATTTATCAATTATGTTAACCTTCATATATTTGAGAATTTATAGGAAATTTTAAATGGAATTTGCAAAAAGATGTAAAAAACTTAACAGGCAAGCAGGACCAGCTTTCAACGGCCTGATTTTCAACACCTTTCCCAAATCGAAGAATTGTTTCAACACCCGCACTTTCATGGTGAAGAAACGATGTCCAATTTTTCACCGGAATACGATCTGCAACGGAGATTAAGAACGAATGATAAAAACCACCCGCAGATTTCCATCAATACCAATTCTGTGAAGATTAAATTCGTAAACCTCCTGGCTTCTCTTCAAAACCGGAATCTCTAAATCGATGGCGCGGTTCCGGGCCACAGCGCCGGTTGACCCGCACGCGGAGCACAGAAACGGAAAACTAAATCCCGCTCCTCCGCAATTTTCACAGCGCTGCCACACCGGAATATTCAACGAAATTTTCTCCCGCTTCTCTGCTTCTTCTTGCGATAAAATGATTTCTACGGTCTGGTGCTCTTCAGCTATATAAGGTCTTTCAAATAGATCTTGAAAATCGGGGAAAGCACAGCTATCAAAACCTAAAAGGATGCCATTTATAAAATTCTCCGCCGCCGGACCATTTCTGTTCTGGCCTACCGCAGATACACAGGATGAGGCGGAATTTCTAAGCCCTTTATCGTATTCTTCCCTGCGTTGCCGGTTTGCCAAAATCCCATAGGCATTTCTAATCTCCATGAATCGTTCTGTATCAGATTCTTTGCCCATATCGGGATGGTATTTCCGGACCAGTCTATGATAAGCCTTTTTTATTTCATCCCGGGAAGCAGAGGGCTGCACACCCAAAATTGCATATAAATCTTTCATAAATAGATCTTTTATGAAGATTTTTCAAAGCGACTTACTTTTCCTCACCATCATAGTTGCCCACCACCACCTTGGTCGGCCGTAACAGGCGATCCTTTATTTTATATCCTTCCTGGAAGACACCGATAATCTTATTATGATTTTGCTTTTCCGCAGTTTTTTGAATCATCATTGCTTCATGAATCTGAGGATCAAATTCCTGTCCCAGCGCATCAATAACCGACAATCCCTCAGCCTCAAGTATTTTATTCAGTTTATCGTATATCATCCTGGCACCGTCCAACACCGAATCTTCGCCGGCATTTTCACCGGATTTCTCGAGCATATGCTTGAAATCATCCAAAACAGGCAGAATTTTTTTAATCACTTCGTTAGTTCCTCCGTCTTATCCTCACCCTCCAATTCAGCCTGCTTATCGGACAATGTCTGCTCGGCAGGCTCCTCATTTCTGCGGCTTTCATCTTCTATAAAATCAACGTGGATGTCTTTATCTTTTTTATGACTATTCTTGTGATTCTCGTTCATCAGGGAATATACCTCCTGCGTCCATATGTACCTGAATACAACGCTTAATTATATTCTATGCATTTTACAGAGCGAAATTATTAATCTATCAAAAGGACAGATCCCCTAAGGTCATTAAGGGATCCATCCTTACATAAGGCTATTATTTGTTGTCTTTATCTTTCTTATCGTCATCAACGACTTCATAATCAGCTTCTTCCACCTTTTCCCCGCCTTCCTGGGATCCGGCAGATTCCTGGGCACCAGCGCCATTATCGCCTTGCTGCGCGCCGGCCTCTGCACCGGATTGCTGATACATGGCCGAAGAGGCTTCACTCCAAACCTGGTTGAGTGCGTCTGTCGCCGACTTAATTTCCTGCAGATTTTCGGATTTTAGCGCTTCCTTTAATCTGTCCACCGCTGCTTCAATTTTGCCCTTGGTGTCCGCATCAACTTTGTCACCATATTCTTTGAGATTCTTTTCCGTCTGATAAATCAGCTGATCTCCGGAATTCCGAGCGTCAATAAGCTCGCGCCGTTTTTTATCATCGGCTGCATGTTCTTTGGCATTGTTAACCATTTTGTCAATTTCCTGCTCGCTCAATCCCGAACTGGCCTCGATTCGTATACTCTGTTCTTTTCCGGTTGCCATATCCTTAGCCGAAACATTAAGAATACCATTGGCATCAATATCGAAAGTCACTTCCACTTTTGGAATCGCGCGGGGTGCGGGGGGAATTCCATCCAGAATGAAACGACCCAGCGTCCGGTTGTCACGTGCAAATTCCCGTTCACCCTGCAGCACGTGAATCTCGACCGACGTTTGATTATCTGCAGCAGTGGTGAAGATCTCGCTCTTGCGGGTCGGGATGGTCGTATTCCGTTCAATCAGTTTGGTGGTGACCCCACCCAGTGTTTCAATACCCAGGGAAAGCGGGGTAACATCCAGCAGCAGCACATCTTTCACATCTCCGGCCAGAACGCCGCCCTGAATTGCGGCACCGACTGCCACCACTTCGTCAGGATTGATACCCTTGTGCGGTTCTTTATTGAAAAAGTCCTTCACAATCTGCTGTACTTTCGGGATACGGGTTGAACCACCAACCATAATGATTTCATCTATTTCATCCGCCTTCAACCCGGCATCTTTAAGGGCTGACTGCATGGGACCCAATGTTCTCTGCAGCTGATCATCCACCAGCGACTCAAATTTAGCGCGCGTCAGGGTCATCTGAAGATGTTTCGGACCATTGGCATCTGCAGTAATAAACGGCAGGTTGATATCGGTCTGCTGGGTGCTGCTCAGCTCAATTTTTGCCTTTTCAGCAGCTTCACGCAGCCGCTGGAGCGCCATGGGATCTTTGCGCAAATCGATGCCCTGCTCCTTTTTGAATTCATCGGCGATCCAGTCAACCACCCGCTGATCGAAATTATCGCCGCCCAAGTGGGTATCACCATTTGTTGATTTCACTTCAAAAACGCCGTCGCCGATTTCCAGAATGGAAATATCATATGTTCCGCCGCCCAGGTCATATACCGCGATCTTCTCATTCTTCTTTTTGTCCAGCCCATAGGCCAATGAAGCGGCGGTAGGCTCATTGATAATACGCAGCACATTCAGCCCCGCAATTTCACCCGCCTCTTTGGTGGCCTTGCGCTGGCTGTCATTAAAATAGGCGGGCACGGTAATCACGGCATCCGTGACTTTTTCACCGAGATAATCTTCTGCGGTCTGTTTCATTTTCTGCAGAATCATCGCGGATATTTCCTGCGGCGTGTATTCCTTGCCGCGGATTTCAGTCACGGCCAGATTATGTGTTCCTGTTTTTACCTTATACGGAACCATCCGCGTTTCTTCCGGGACCTCTTCGACCCGTCTTCCCATGAAGCGTTTTATTGAATAAACGGTATTTTCCGGATTTGTAATCATCTGTCTTTTGGCAGGCGCTCCCACAAGCGTCTCACCGGTTTTAGTAAATCCGACCACCGAAGGAGTCGTCCGTGCGCCTTCGGAATTCGGAATCACCATAGGTTCTCCGCCTTCCATTACCGCCACCACAGAGTTTGTCGTTCCCAAATCAATTCCAATTACTTTCTTTGCCATCTTAAAAAACCTCCTTTAAAAATTAGATTTCAGCGTTTACACGCATAATTGTTCTTTCAAGTTTCTCGATAAGTTCATAATCTTCGGAGCGAATATCGCGCAGCTTTTCCGCAAATTCAGAATAACCAAAATCATCGGCCAAATTGACATGGTCTGCCATGACATTATGCAGTTCCGATTCCTCTTCCAGTATTTCGTGAAAATTGCCTTTAGGAAAGATATTGTTTTCTGATTTCGCTAGATTCGGAACCGCACCTCCCAGTTCAGTGATCATGTTTGACAACACGCCCGCATGACGCTTTTTGGCGGTAATCACATTGTCCACTTCTTTTTGCAGATTAGGATATGCCAGATGCTGATTTTCCATCCGTAACAGACTTTCCAGATGGGTGGTCTTTTCATAGTCCTCAATCAGCAATTCTATTAATTTCTTTGCCTTTCCGTCCTTCTTCGCGCCCTCACTCAATCCCGTAATCACCTTGTCAATCCATGAATATTTGGCCATTTTTAAGCTCCTGTTATTTAAAGCTCTCAAAAAAATAAGAAATGCCGGTATAAAAATTTCCTGCAGACATTCAACACTAAGATCCTGTCAATTAATACTGATAACTTTGGGTTTAACTTTTTCTTTTTTCCCGATGGTCACTTTCAAAATCCCATGCTCGTATTCCGCTGAAATTTTTTCAGTATCCAGATCCTCTTCCAGTTCAAAATGCCGTTCATAAGCAACTTCAGAAGTCTCGCGCATTAAATACCGGCCATATATTTTACCATTCTCTCTTTTTCCTTTTATGCTCAATATGCCATCTTTGACATTGACACTCAGGTTCTGCTTATTTATGTCGGGCATCTCGGCCAGAACCACAATAGCACTTTGGGTTTCGATAATATCCACTGCCGGTTTTCTGACCTCCAGATTCTTCTCTTCCCCAACTTTGCTGCTGTTCCGAAAATCGGTGTATACATTCGAATACATTTTACTTCCTCCTTTTGATATCAATTGTTATTTTACATCAATGTTGATCTGCTGCGTTTTTGCTTCTTCTTTCTTCAATATTTCCAGATGCAGGATGCCGTCCTTATACTCTGCATTAATGTTGTCGCCGTCTGCTTCGGCCGGCATCTTGATATCCCGGCTGAAATCGCCGTAGAATAACTCATTCCGCAGAGATTTGGCATTTTGAGAGAGTTCCGCTTTCTGCCGTTTTCCTTTGATATTGATCTCATTCTCATGGTAGGTGACCTTCAGGTCTTCCTTTTTTGCGCCGGAAACTTCCACGTTCAGGATGTATCTATCATCCTCTTCCAGCAGTTCGACCAGCGGATAATTCATTTTTGCGTACTGTCCGCTCATAATATCAGAAACCAGCCTGTTTACCCCGTCACGCAGTTTATAAAAATCATTGAAATTCAGACCTTGAAAATAATCTTCTAACATTTTTCCTCTCCTCTTTTTTTCGCTCATTTTTATTTTTACAAAAATGATGCCAGAAGCAACTTTTGGATTCTATCTAATTATTAATAAACGAGATATGAATAATAAGATTCCGCAGACGCTACTTTTCTAACCCTGCCACAGCTAGCCCGGATTATGACATCATGTCAAATTAACAGTTTTTGGAGAATAAATCTTGGCAGGATGGCAGAAACAGGATTTCCCAAAACCCAATATCGCCGATCCATTCCGGTATTTTTATCGGGAAAACAGGGTCCGGCGGGCACAAAAGAGAACGCAGGAATTCGGTTCAGGCAGATTCAAATTTGAAGGAGATCATCGCCCTCCCTGGCTTCACTCCCCCCATTCTTTAAAGGTTCGATGCAAATATCTGGTTGTTATTGATTACTGCAAACGGTTTGCCCTTGAGCTTCCATCCTACGAACGGAGAATTGCTGCTTTTCGACAAAAACTTGTCCTTATTGACAGTCCATACCTCTTCAGGGCTGAATATTGTCAGATTGGCCATAACGCCCTTCTTAATGACAGGCACCGGAAGATTTAGGATTCGGTAAGGCTGAACCGCCAGCAATCCCACCAAATGCTCAAAATCGATGACACCTTTATCCACTAACTGGGAGATCGCCAATCCCAGGGCGGTCTCCAAACCGATGATTCCAAACGGCGCAAAAATATACTCGGCTTCTTTTTCCTCAAAAGCATGGGGAGCATGATCCGTAACAACCACATCGATGGTCCCGTCCCGCAATCCTTCCAGAATCGCCTGCCGGTCTTCTTCCGTCCGCAGGGGCGGATTCATCTTGGTGTTGGTGTCAAATCCACGGACCGCTTCATCGGTCAGTGTAAAATGATGCGGTGTAGCTTCGGCGGTCACGTGAATGCCTCTGGCTTTTGCCTGGCGTACCAATTCCACCGAGTTCCGGGTGGAAATATGCGCCACATGAAAGCGTGCCCCGGTATATTCAGCCAGCTTTATGTCCCGGGAAATCATTATCTCTTCGGCAACCGCGGGGATGCCATGCAGCCCCAGGCAAGTCGAGACAAATCCTTCATGCATATCTCCGTCTTCAGTCATCGTGCTATCTTCCTCATGACCGATAACCGGGATATCCACCATTTTGCTGTATTCGAGCGCGCGGCGCATCAGTTCGGCGCTCATCACCGGATTCCCGTCATCGGATATGGCCACGGCTCCCTGTTCCACCAATTCCAGAATTTCGGTTAACTCCTTGCCCTCTCTCTTCTTGGTGATAGCACCGATTGGATAAACATTCACCAGTGTCCCTTTGGAGCGATCCTTTATATATTGTATGATTTCCTGGCTGTCAATCGCGGGATTAGTGTTCGGCATGCAGCACACGGCGGTGAATCCACCGTTGGCCGCCGCCAGACTGCCTGAAGCGATAGTTTCCTTGCCTTCGCTGCCCGGTTCTCTCAGGTGCACATGCATATCCATCCACCCAGGTGTGATGATTTTGCCCTCCAGATCCAGCACCTGCCCGGAAAAGTTGTTTGAATCAACCTTTCCGACTTCCGATATTTTTCCTGCCTCTATGACAATATCCCTTTGTTCGTTTATCTTGCCTTCCACATCGATGATCCGTCCATTTTTCAACAGGATTTTCGCGGGAAGTTTTTCATATGCTTTGCCGGTGATGATAACATTTTTAGTTAATTTCACTTCGACCTCCTGCCAGTAAATATAAAACTGCCATGCGCACTGCAACACCGTTGGTTACTTGCTCCAAAATGACTGAATGTTCACTGTCCGCAACACTGCTTGAAATCTCGATCCCGCGGTTCATCGGTCCGGGATGCATGATGAGAATCGGGCGGGTGGCATCTTCCAAGCGCTCCCGGGTAATCCCGAAATAATTGTGGTATTCGCGCAAAGAGGGAAAAAGCCCCTGCCGTTGCCGCTCCAGCTGGAGACGCAGGATATTCAATACGTCCACTTGGGGGATGATCTCATCGATATTGTGATAGACTTCTACGCCCAGTTTTTCAATTTCACGGGGGATAAGTGTCGAAGGTCCACAGACCAGCACGCGCGCCCCCAGTTTCTTCAGCCCGTAAATGTTCGACATCGCCACCCGGGAGTGGGAAATATCTCCCACCAGTGCCACTGTCTTTCCCTCAATACTCCCCAGTTTTTGACGCATGGTAAACATGTCCAGCAGGGCCTGCGTGGGATGCTCATGTCCGCCGTCCCCGGCATTCACAATATTGGCATCCAGCACCCTGGCCAGCAGGTGGGGAGCACCGGGTGAAATATGCCGCACCACAACCATATCTATTTTCATCGCCTCAATATTCTTTACCGTATCAATCAGTGTTTCACCTTTTTTTACTGAACTGGTTGATGCCGAGAAATTGACAATGTCCGCGGAGAGCCTTTTTTCGGCAAGTTCAAAAGAGATCCGCGTTCGGGTGGACGGTTCATAAAAGAGATTAACTACTGTTTTGCCCTGCAGGGTGGGCAGCCGTTTTATGGGCCTGTCCAGCACCTCGCGGAAGGAGCGGGCAGTATCCAGAATGGTCACGATGTCCTCTGCCGAGGTGTCATCCAAACCCAATAGATGTTCGCTCTGAAATGTCATAATGACTCCGATTATTTTATGATGGTTCTTCTACCAGTAATACTTTATCTTCCTCATCCACCTCCTGCATCTTTACCTGGACTTCCTCGCCGATTGAGGTGGGTATATTTTTGCCCACAATATCCGGTCGTATGGGTAGCTCCCGATGGCCGCGATCCACAAGCACGGCAAGATAAATCAGGGCCGGCCGGCCAAAATCCATGAGCGCATCCAGTGCCGCCCTCACTGTCCGGCCGGTGTAGAGGACGTCATCCACCAGTACAATATTTTTTTCATCGATCATGAAAGGAATATTGGTTACCTCCACGGAGGGCTGCTTTAGTCGGGTGCGAAAATCATCGCGATATAATGTGACATCCAGAAAACCGGTGGGAATTTCGGTATTCTCAATTTCTTTAATTTTCTCGGAGATTCGTGTTGCCAGATAAGCGCCACGGGTCCGGATGCCCACAATCACCAGATCTTCCACTCCCCGATTCTTCTCGATGATCTCGTGGGCCAAACGGGTAACGATCCTCCTGATATCCTGCTCATTCAGAATCACCGCCTTTACTTTTTCATTCATAAAGCGCTCCTCGTTATATATAAAAAAATAGCCTCCGATCTAACGACCAGAGGCTTTCAACTTGACTCTAAAATTTGTATTCTTGCTTTCATCATAACCTTTGCTACCTCACAGGGCAGATTTAAAGGTGCCTTATTTTACCACATTTGAGTGGGCGGTACAGGATTTGAACCTGTGACCTCTGCGATGTGAGCGCAGCGCTCTAGCCAACTGAGCTAACCGCCCTGAACCGTCGCAAATATAAACAATACGGATTTTGAAAACAAGCGCAAAGTGACAATACAAGTAAAATGGCCTGCTGACACAAATCCTTTAACAGAAGATTCATATTAACAGGAATTTAGTGAAACAAATAATTTGAGTTCGGGCCATTTCCAGCTTGCCTCCTATTTGTTTTATTATTATAATTGACTTCATAAAAAACAGGGTATTAAAGTAAATCTGAATAAATATATCGATATTAAGCTGATTTGGGTGTGACGGCTCGAAAAGCAGGAAAAAGGACTCAATTTTTTAAAATATTCGACGATAATTTATCAAACTGGTGCAGGACCGGAATGGCCACCATGAATAGCTTTGAAAATTTGGAAATTAGATAGTTCAAATTAATTTCATCTATTTTATGCGGAGGATTAGTCATGAAAAAGGGGATATTATTATCCATTGTTCTTGTCATGTTGTTTAGCGCCAGCCTGGTCTTTGGGCAGAATCTTAAGGAAGAGTCGAAAGAGACGGTTCCCATTCTGCTCAAAGCATTAAATTATAATAAAACACTTAAAGATAAAGTCCGGGATAATTGCGTGATCGCCGTTTTGTATGATGCGAACTCTGCCAAATCCGAGACCGAAAAAGAAATTATTTCCAATGCCCTTAAAGATAATGACAATATTAAAATTTATGATAAAAAGTTGAAGGTTCTCGAGGTTCCCATGGATGCTTCCACAAACCTGGAGAAAAAAATTATCATTAATAAGATCAATGCTTTCTGGATGACCTCAGGACTTAAATCCTTCATGAATAGTATCCGGCAAAGTGCCAAATATAATCAGGTGATAACACTCTCCACAGATAACGATTTGATCAACAACCAGCTGGTCGCCATGGGGACCCAGAAATCGGATAGCGGCTTCAAGCTTATTGTCAATCTGAATGAAGCCCACAATATCAATGTGGATATCAGCGCCAACCTTCTGAGCACCGCAGTCGTGAATCGGTAAGTCCGCACCCATCCGCTCAGGAAAAAATCAAA
>JARRQT010000165.1:0-661 GCA_037381445.1 Calditrichia bacterium | reverse complement strand
ATAAAAAACCCCGGTCGCTTGGCCGGGGTTTTAAAGTTTAATCTCATACCGAGCATTAATATTCCCTGCTCACCAGACGCTTTTTCAATTGGGAAATGTGCCAGGTAATATTGATTTCTTTGGGGCATGCTTCCACACAATTAAATATGGTATGACACCGCCACACGCCGTCTGCGTTGTCGAGAACAGGCATGCGTTCGGCCGATCCCTCATCCCGCGAATCGAAAGAATAACGGAACGATTTCAGCAAGGCTGCCGGACCCAAAAAATATGGATTTTTCCAGTTTGAAGGACACGATGTGCTGCAGGCACCGCACTGAATACACCAGGTGGATTCATCAATGAGCTGCCGGTCATCTTGTGACTGGTAGCGTTCCTGGCTCGGCGGCGGCGTTTTCGAAATAAGATACGGTTTTATGACATCATATTTTTTGAAAAAGTCTGTCATATCCACCACCAGGTCTTTCAGCACCGGGAGGGATTGCAGGGGATCCACCGTCACCCGGGTGGGGTCCTTCAGATTTCCGATCAGCGCTTCGCATGCCAGCATATTCCTGCCATTAATTTTCATTGCGCACGATCCGCAAATGCCGTGGGCGCACGACCGGCGGAATGCCAGTGTTCCGTCCTGTTCCCATTTGATTTTATGAAGCAAATCGAG
>JARRQT010000164.1:0-14081 GCA_037381445.1 Calditrichia bacterium | reverse complement strand
AAAAATCCCATTTTGGCTTTACCCAGCCATTGGCTGAAAGTCATTTCCAAACTAAACCGGTAGAAGTCGAGATTTCAGGGGGACGTTTAACTGAGCGGACGGATAGGTTCTTCGTCGCTTTGGACAAGCAGGAAATTTCTCTGGATCTAGTGCTAGCACCGCTTTTTCAAAATGTATCATGTCCAAGCACTCCGCTTTTTAAAAGCAATAATGAATATTTTAATTGGAAAGTATTCTTGCCCAAAGCAATAGTGAGCGGAAGTCTTGAAATGAATGGTCGGAAAATTAAAATTAATGGAGAAGGCTATCTGGATTTTAATGAAGGCAATTTCCCCTTAAATAAACGACTTAAAAAATGGTATTGGGGAAGAATTTACTCTCCGGAGAATGCAGTCATCTGGGGATCGCTTTTGTTCAACGATGGTTCCCTGGTGCAGCCTCTTCTCAAGGCAAGTCATGCCGGCGTGAATTTGAAAATGTCTGATGTTCGGTTTCGCGATGAAAATGGGGCAATTGAGATCCCTGGAGAATCTGGCAAGTTGAAGTTGCATGAAAATCTTCAATTTGACAGAGTCCCATTCCTGATTTCGAGATTACCGGAGAATTGGAAATTTTTCCGCAAAATCCACGAATTTGTTTTTTATCGACTGGATGAAAGCAGATGGGGCAGAAAACTCAGCCATCTATTGGCGAATGTCCATTATGAACGAAGCAAAATAACCATGAAGGGCAAACAGGATAAAAATTATTCGGGCTTGCTGGAATATATAAGGTTCGATTGATCATGCCACGGTACACCATTTCACTTCATAAAAACTGCTCTTTGAGACGCTGCGGGGGAAAGACATATCAGCTTTCCCGATTGCTGCATCACCGCTTCGCTATTCCCCTGGGTTTTTGCATAACTACAGCCGCATTCTCGGATTTTTGCTCTGCAAATAGATTGAAGGACATGGTTCGCAGTGCTTTCAGGGAATTAAAGTCCGGACATGCGCCTTTCAGGTTGCTTGAAGAGGTTCGAAACGGAATAGAAGTTGGTGTGTTTCCAAATAAAATTAGTGCCGAAATTAGCAACGACATGTCCAAACTAAAGGCTAATCATCTGGCAGTGCGTTCTTCTGCGATTGCAGAGGATGGATTTCAACGCTCCTTCGCCGGGCTGCTGGAAACCAGACTGAATGTTTCCAATTCTCAGGAGGATATACTGAACGCAGTAAAAATGGTGTGGTCGTCGCTATTTAGCGAAAGAGTGTTTCGGTATCTTCTGCAGCAACAGTCACAAAAATATATGTTCTCGATAGGGGTGTTGGTTCAGGAAATGGTGCCTGCACAGAAATCTGGCGTGGCGTTTAGCATTCATCCTGCTGCGAACGATCCGGAGCTGGTGTATATCGAGGAAACGCAAGCTGGAGGGGAAGCGCTGGTGGGAGGTGATGTAACCCCTGTGATCCATTCTCTTTATAAAGAAGCAGCTAAGAATTCAATCAGTCCGGATTCTTACTTGAGCCAGCTTTTCCAGAGAGTCCTTCAGTTGGAAGATTCTCTGCATTATCCGGTGGATGTCGAATGGGCGTACGATGGAAAATGCGTGTGGATACTTCAGGTCAGGCCGGTTACGGGTCTTCAATATGACGATATAAACATATGGACTGATGAAAATGCTGGTGAAGTATTACCGTCAATTGTCACGCCTCTGAGCTGGAGTGTGTTGGATTCTATGACAAATAACAGTTTCCGGTGGATATTCAAAAAATTGGGAATCGGAATGCCCTGGCGTGTAAAAATATTTAAGAAAATTCATGGAAAAGTGTATTTTAATCACTCTCTGTTTAGCAGGACGGTGGATAGTTTTTTCCCTTCCGGTTACCGAAAACAAAGGCGGCTTAAAAGTAATTTAATCAATACCATTAGATCGCTGGGACACAGTCTGCATATTATGGTACGATTATTCGTTTTGAGCATTTGGTTGCCATTTTGTTCTAAAAGAATGATCTATCGATTCTCAATCGATAATTCCGGTAGTGCGGAAGATCCTGTGGATGTTGGCAGGGAAATAGAAAATATTATCCATATAGAAACCAGGTTGATGCGCCTTCATGTTGCTAATACATTTATTGGTGAAATATTTTTTCAAATACTACATGGAGTTTTATCGAAATTGAAGCCTTATGGGGAAGGTGTTTCCGCGGAAAAAGCGGTGTCGGATATTGGTGAAACAACGTCTGCGCGGAGCGGAATTGCTCTGACGAGCCTGGCAAACCGGATGAGAGAGAGCATGAACCGTAATAACCTGATTGCCCCTGATGCGGCTTCCTTTGTTGAACTCGTAAAAACGAATAAGATTTTGCTTGGATTCTATGCTGACTTTTTGGAAAAATACGGTTTTATGTCAGACCAGGAATTTGAACTATCCTACCCGCGTTGGGTGGAAGAGAGTGATAAATTGCTGTGGGTAATTTTCAAGCTAATCCACCGGGGTCAACAAGAACAATCTGAATTTGTTTCGGAAAATTTAATGGTAGATGTCAGTAATACCGAAATCCGATTCCATCAGTCGTATTTAATGCATTGGTTTGTTTATGGCCTGGTCCGGTGGGTGAAAAAATTCAACCGCAACAGAGAAAACCTGAAACAACTCTTTATCCGAACACATTTTCAGCTAAAGAAAAAATTGCTGCAAGTGGCGGATCGGCTTGAAAAAAATAGTATTATAGTCAATGGCGGCGATATTTATTTTTTAAAAATAGGCGAAATTCTCTCGTTGCAGAGAGCGTTGCTCAGGGAGAAACCGGAGTATTGGAGATCCGTTGTTAAGAAACGACATAAATTTTTTGAAGGATGCAAAAAGATGCCTCATCCTTATCGTCTGATTGAATATGATGGGGAAATCCGTTCCGAAAACCTGCAGCAGGTTTTAAAAAATGGTACCCTGGGTGGAATATCTTGCAGCACAGGCCAGTCAGAAGGGCCCGCCAGGGTTTTGCGAACCTTTGAAGAGAGTAACGATTTACAGCCGGGCGAAATCCTGGTGACTCACGCTGCGAATCCGGGCTGGACCCCACTTTTTTTGTTGGCAAAGGGTATAATAACAGAAATTGGTGGGGCATTATCACATAGTGCTATAATTGCCAGGGAATATGGAATTCCGATGGTGGCATCGGTTACGGATGCTCTTTCAAAGATTGAGACCGGAGATCATGTTCTTGTGGATGGGACTAATGGCATTGTCCAAATTTCAAAAAGCAATAGATAGGGTTTGCAGATGAGTAAAAAAGTTTTATTTCTGGCGAATGATATCGGTGGTGGCCTGGGGCACATCCGGCGGACTGTTCAGATTGCAAAAGTGCTTAAGAAAAAGGGATGGCATATCGGATTTATTCTTCATAATAAAAAGACGAAAAAATATCTGCCGACGGAATTCCTGTCATTCCCAGTATCATTAGTACAAGACCACATTTATACCTTGTTTCGCTCGAAATTTTCTCCCGTGCATCATTTTCCCGAGACAGGCTTGGGGAGCGCACCCTATTTCTGGGAATTTAACAGTCTGAACTACCAGGTGCTTCGCGATGGTTATTTTACACCTGGGATTGCCAAAAGAAGGTACACCGGATTGGCAAAGGTAATACAGCGTTGGAAACCGGACATTTTAATTGGTGACGGTCATTTATTGACTTACCTCTTGGGAAAGAAAATGAATATTCCGGTGATTCAAGTGGTTCGTTACTTTGTTTTTCCTGAGGATCCTCAGTTTATCTGGTGGAAGGAGCCTGATAGCAATTTGATTCCGCCGGAATCTGTGAAGGTGTTCGAATCATTGTTCGAGGAGGTCGGGGAAATTCCGCCGAAAGAAGGCAGCAGGCTGCTGAAAGGAGATGGCTACCTCATCCCCGGGACCGAAGCGGTTGAACCTGTAAAAACATCAGTTCCGCACCTCTTTTATGGGTACGAGGCCGGCTCATTTTATGATGATCGCCTTCTGAATATAGATCCAAAGAATCACACCAAAAAAGTTTATGTGACCATTGGCGGAGGCGCCTGGAAAGCTCATATCAAGCAATATTATGAATTTCTATTGGATGCGCTTGACCAAAAGGATTTTCAAATAATTATTTCTGATCCCTACGGTGTGCTGGTAGAAACGATGCAAGGCAATCGTTGGCCAAATGTTCAGGCCTTTCGCTGGATCGAATCCTCCACCATTTTCCCAAATCTGGATCTGATTATTCACCACGGCGGCTATGGAACCACAATGGAATCTTTGTGGTGGGGCGTCCCTTCCATCATTGTTCCCTTTCATACGGAGCAAGAGGGCAATGGCCATCGCCTGCATCGGCTGGGGACAGGTGAGGTACTTTCAGTAGCGCAGCGACCTTTGCAAACGGTTCGGTTTAGATACAATTATGGGCACTTTACGATGGCGGGCGGCTTCCGATTTGGTTTGACAAAAGACTTTTTCGGAACGGTTTTTGATAAACTAATGGCCGATCAGGGTTATAGGGAAAACGCCCGTAAAATGAGCAAAGAACTACGGGCGACCTGGGAGCCAACAAAGCTATTAAAATTTCTTGAAAATTTCTGTTAAGGTATGGAAAATAAAAAACATTATTATAACTGTGCGTACATGCGTCGTGAGCGGCTGCAGGCTTATATAGACCAGATTAATGCAGTCGCCCGGTGGAGTGAAGCCAAAGATAGTATCCTGGAAGTAGGAAAAGGTAACGGATATTTATCTCATGTGCTTAGCGCCTATTATAGTATGCGAATTAAATCGGTGGATATTGACCCGAATCTGCAACCGGATTTCATTGCAGATATTAGCAGTCCTGAATTTGTCCTGCCGGAAACATACGATGTTGCGCTGTGTTTTGAAGTGCTTGAGCATATTCCCTGGGAGAAAATAGCCACGGTGATCGACAACCTGCTCGGACAGGTGAGGCATGATCTCATCATTTCAGTTCCTGATGCCAATTTCTTTTTTCAATTAAAATTAAATATATTCTGGTTGCTTTTTACACCACTGAACCTGACCCTTTCGTTCCCGAGAATTCTGAGAAACCGGACTACTCTGGGTTCAGGTCATCATTGGGAGATTGGCATAAAAAATAATGGGAAACCGGTGACAAAAAAGCAACTCATTCATGATGTCCTCGGAGTGGAAAACCTGGTTGAAGAATACCGGGGGCGAGAATTCGCCGGACATCATTTCTTTATCCTCAGGGGAAAAGCCGCAACATGAGTGTGAATGGGCAGGATTATGAATTTTATAAAAAATCCACCATTTCGGGTGTAAAATGGGCGGGGATGGCGGAATTTTTCATCAGAATCTTCCAATTTGCTGTGACTATCGGTTTAGCGAGATTACTCACTCCGGAAGATTTTGGTCTGATCACCCTGGCTTTAATTCTTGTAAAATTTGTTCAACTATTTATTGATCTGGGCCTGGCTTCCACTCTCATTCAAAAAATGGAAATTAATGAACAGCATTTTCATTTTTCTTTTACTTTTTTGTTTTTTGTTTCATTGCTTATCTGGGTGCCATTGTTTCTGAAGCCAGAGGTTTTTGCCATTCTGTTAGGCAATTCTGATATTTCTCCGCTTCTGAAAGCACTGTCATTTGTGATCCCCATAAGCGCCGTCAATGTGCTTCCCCGGGTGATATTAAACCGCAATCTAAAGTTTAAGGAATTGTCGGTTGCCGATCTTTTCTCTTCTTTCGGTTATGGCATAGTCACAATAATATTTGCCATATGGCTTCAAAATGTGTGGTGCTTTGTTTATGGGGTGTTTGCGGAACAGATTCTTTTGGCAATTTTTCTATGGGGGTATGCAGGCTGGAAACCGAGATTTAATTTTTCTATTATGGTTGTGAAAGATCTATTTAATTTTACTGGAAGCGTTTTTGGTACCCGCTTATTTAATTTTTTAAATTTGAACCTGCTTAACGTCCTCATAAATAAATTTTTCGGAAGTGTCGCCCTTGGTTTTTTTGCGCTCGCCTATCAGGTGATAGATTTGCCGACTCAACGGATTGCCAAAAACATCATGAAAGTAATGTACCCTGTTCTTTCAAAATTGCAGAAAAAACCAGTGGAATATGAAATCATGCTGCTGAAGTCAATGTTTGTGTTATTGCTTACTGTACTGCCCTTTTTTGCATTACTATTTCTTCTGGCAAAACCTTTTGTATTGATCTTTTATGGAGAGAAGTGGCTAGCAGTTATTCCATTCATAAAAATTCTTTGTGCGGTCGGTTTCATCCGATCCCTCTGGACGGGCATCAGTGTAATATGTTTATCTTCAGGTCGTCCTCAGTTCGAGCTGCGTCTGAATTTTCTTATGACGCTTTTTCTTTTTCCTGTTATTATCTTTCTGGCTCAATTCGGGATGACTGCTGTTTTAGCGGCATTTGCGATAATTTATGCGCTTATTTATTTTTATGGTCAAGTTGCGGTCTTTAAATGGATGCGCATATCTTTGAATGCTGTAGCAGACCAGTTCAAGGTTCCACTGATATCCACAGGAATTTTGTTCTTGATAATACAATCGACCTTGTCTTTAAAAATCGTCAATTTTGATCATCAAGTCCTCCTCAAATTTATTATAATTTCTTTGTTGTCTGGAGGAATTTATCTTATTGGATTATTTATTCTCGATAAGAAAAATCTGTTCAATCTGATAAAACTGGTTTTTACCAATAAATAGAGTTTGAATGAGTGAATAGGTTCTATGATGTGGTCATTGTGGGCGTTCTGGTCCCGCTGGCAGTACTGCTGCCTGGCATCATGCACGGGCGGGAGTTCAAACATTGTGATCGATTAAGCGGTTTTTCCATGGGACAAAGTCTGTTGCGTGGGATCCCCTTGAAGGCGCTGAAACTACTTGAGGAGATGAATATTCCCTCGGACCAGATTCAAAATATTGGTTATGAGATCAACAACATGGACTTGTATACTCCCGGGGGCATCCAACCTAAATATTCTAATGAGAAACCTCAAATTAGAACAAAAAGTTTTCGTATCCGGCGAAATTATTTTGATAACATGCTTTGGCGGCGTGTCCGAAAAACAGGAGTGCATGCTCCGGATGGACTTTCACTTAAAAATTTAAACTATCAACACAGAAGATGCACACTTGAGTTGGAACACGTCTGAACCAGAACTATTGAGACAGTGAAAACAACCATATTACTTGCTGGAGATGGAAACCATTCTCAGGTGCACAGATTGCTTGGATCAAAGTCTCAATGGCAAGAACAAAAAATTGATGGAATTCGGGCTTATGTAACAAATGGGAATTTTGAGCCGACTGCGTATCTTTTGTATGATCGCATTTGTACTGCCGGCTATTTCTGGATTTTCCCAATATCCGGAAAGCGGACAAATATTGGTCTAATGGTTGATATCACTTGCCGGAAAAATGGAATGATTATTAAGAAGATGTTTTTCTATTTGTTAGGGGAAAATGTGAATATAAAATCGATTCTCTCCGGAATTGAACTTCCCATACAGCCAAGAAGACATCCAGTTCTGGCAGGAAATAGGGGTGCGAATGTTTGTTTTTATGCTGGTCTTCTCATTGGAGACGCAGCCGCATTTAATAATCCACTGACATGTGCGGAATCTATTGCGCCACGATGCGCGGTAAGAAAGCAGAGGCGATCCATTTTCGGGCATTAAATAGCGGAAAATTGTGGAGGCTTGATTTACAGGCTTATCAGTCTTTTAAAGGGAATTTTTTATGGCCGGATACCAAGTAGTAAAACGCATGCGAAAATGTATGAGTAATTCCCAAAATATGGATAATATGTTTCGGAAATGTAATGAGGGTAAATTTCACAAAAATCTTTTTATTTCTCTCTATGGAAGACCGCTGTCCAAAAATTTTTATATAAATCCTTTCTTTCTGTACGGACTTATTAGAACTTAAAAGAAAAACTTATGCTGGCGAAAAATACTGAAATGGGATAGAAATGATTTTCAAATATGATGGCTCAGGTGCAGCCGCGATTTACAAAATATACGATTTCAGATACCTTGCAGCTTGCCAAAAAACTCTTTCCGGCCGATATCGATCGCGATAGTGACATTGATGTTGTCGCTGCTGCAAGCAGTTCGGACTCATGGAGCAATGTGGTCTGGTACGAGAACAATGGATCAGGAAGCTTTCTTCAGCATACTCTTTCCAGTTCCTATTCAACAGCTCGTTGTGTTTGTGCCGGTGATCTGATTCCAGGTGATTTCCTGGAAATCGTTGCAGGCAGCCAGGATGGAAAAAGAATTGTCCTTTGGCAGTATTCAGCAGGAAATTGGGTACCTGATAGTATTGGTTCCTATCCAGCCACCAACAATTATTCTCTGAAAATTGCCGATCTGGATAACGACGGATTTCTGGATATTCTTGCCTCCTATGGGGAAATGGAAAACCGTCTCGTATGGTTTAAAGGAGATGGTTTAGGCAATTTTATTGAGAATGATATAACAACAATCACCTATACCAATGCAGTGGATATCGCACCCGGATTTATTAATGGTGATAATTTTATGGATATCCTTGGCAGCGCGTTTCTGGGAGGTGATGATGTAAGCTGGTGGCAAAATGACGGAACGCCGCTGGATGGCGGATGGATCAGGCATGGAATACAGAATGATTATATTGGTGCTAACAGTGTTGAATTGGTAGACATTGATAGTGACGGCATTCCGGATGCTCTTGCCGCGGCCTGGGGGGCAAATACGAGTAATAATTCCAACAATAAAATATCCTGGTGGAAAAATGATGGGTCTGGGAATTTTGGCGCCGAGCAAGTTATTACTTCAAATTTCTGGGATGCCCGGAACGCCAAAGGAATCGATATAGACGGTGATGGAGATACTGATGTGGTTGGTGCTGCGGATGGATCGAACACTATCTCCTGGTTCGAAAATAATGGTCTGCAACAATTCTTGGAACATATTATTACCAATAATTTCTCCTATGCCTATTATAATTATCCGCTCGATTTCGATGGCGATGGCGACACGGATGTGCTCGCTTCTGCTCAAAATGCAAATGAAATTGCCTGGTTTGTGAATGATCAAGAGGATGATCAAATGCTTGCCAGTGGGGACATTCCCCCGGTATCTTTCTGGAATGGCAATGTAGAGATCGATTTTTCCAGCAGTAATGAACAAGAACAGGTCACAGTCTTTTATAATGCCGGAACAACACCGCAACAGAATGCACTCGGGATGGGTATCGATCACATCGCGCAGCGCGGTTTTTATACTATCACCACACTAAAAACGGATTACACTGCTGCACTTGATTTCTATTACGGCCGGGATTATGTGGGTGAGTGGTCAGCAATTAACACGCCCGGGGACCTTGTCATTTGTCTTTGGAATGATGCGGCATCTAGCTGGGAAATTGCCGGATCAACCCAAAATGTTGATGAGTCAAATCAGAAAATTACCGTAACTGGAATTACCAGTGAATTTCATCCCTTTTCCAAATGGACCCTCGGTTCAACTTCACCTGACAATTCACTACCGGTTCAGCTTTATGCTTTCAATTATCAGATTGTTGATAATGGGGTAAATCTTGAGTGGAAAACGGCCAGTGAAATTGAAAATGCGGGTTTCGAATTATGGCGTGCCTCCAAATTGGACAGCCAGTTTGTTCTGCTCAGCGACTATAAATCAAACGATGCACTCAGGGGCCTGGGGAATTCCAATACCGGGAAATCTTATGCGTATCGGGATAATTCAGTTATCTTAGGAAACACCTATTATTATAAGCTTGTTGATGTGGATTTTAATAACCGTAGAATTGAACACGAAATTCTGGAAGTGACAGTGACAGGATTTGAAGGTCCGGAGATCCTCTCAACAAAAATCGGCTTGGGGCAGAACTATCCGAATCCTTTTAACATGAACACGACTATCCCGGTTTCATTTGGCAGCAGGGGGACCGGCGGAGCAACCCTTGTCATATATAATTTGCTTGGACAGGAAATCCGACGTTTCGAATTTGACAATCCTTCTGCAGGTATCAATAAGATTCAATGGAACGGGCTGGATCGATTCGGACATCCGGTTGCATCTGGTACTTACGTCTACAGGCTTATATATGACGGCCTGACAATGACCAAAAAATTACTGCTTCTGAAATAGAAAAGATTAGTTGTGGTAACCTAGCCATTCATCATCCATCCTTCGCGATGAGGGAAGACTATTTGATGGTGTATGATAATTTTAGAGATAAAGGGATCTTTAATAAATGAATGATTTAATTAAAAAAGTGCATTTGTTATCAAAAATTCCGGCATTTCATGCCTTTCGTGCGCTGGGCTTGCCCATGATGCATCCGGTTAATATCACCATCAGCTTGTTGTATTCATGCAATTCCCGCTGCCGCACCTGTAATGTATATCTGAAGCGGGTTGATAATTTTACTATAGAGGAATATGATAAATTGTTTGCATCGTTGGGAAAAGCCCCCTATTGGTTCACTTTCAGCGGCGGAGAACCCTTTTTGCGGCAGGATATCGCCCAAATTATTAAGAAGGCATATGATCATTGCGAACCCGGGATCATAAATATCCCCACGAACGGGAGTTTATACCAGCGTATCCCCGGATTGGCCGAAGAGATCATCAATAGTTGCCCGAATTCCGAAATCATTATCAATTTGTCTCTTGATCAGATAGGGGAAAAGCATAATGAAATCCGGGGATTCCCAAAAAATTTTGAAAGGGCCATGAAAACCTATGAAGGGCTCAGAGAATTGAGAAAATATCCGAATTTTACTGTGGGAATTCACACAGTTATCTCAAATTTTAATGTGGGTGAATTTAAGGACATCTACCGGGAATTAATTCGACTTGAACCAGATTCATATATTACCGAAATCGCCGAAGAGCGGGTGGAATTGGGGACAATTGGTGAGGGTATTACGCCTGGCTATGAGAAATATTCCGGAGCAATTGACTTTTTGAGGGAGGAAATGAAGCAGGAAAGTACCAATGGAGTTGCGAAAATTGCGAAAGCTTTTCGTTTGGAATATTACCAATTGGTAAAAAACATTCTTCAACAGCAAATCCAGGTAATTCCCTGCTTCGCCGGCATAATGTCTGCACAGGTGTCACCGGATGGTGAAGTGTGGCCCTGTTGTATCCGTGGAGATTCTATGGGAAATTTACGCGATAATAACTATGATTTTGGAAAAGTCTGGAAAAGTGCGCAGGCAGCCAGGATAAGAAAAAGCATACGCGACAAAGAATGTTACTGTCCCCTGGCGAATGCGAGTTATACAAACATGCTTGGCTCTCCACAGATGCTGTTTAAGGTCATGAGGAATTTTACAAAATTATAGGACTAAATTCATCGGCATTATGGATTGTGTTTAATAAAGATAGGAACTACAGGGAACCTTAGACATGACAAACGTATAAATTGAAATCATTCTTTTCGGCCGGTTTTGCTGCTATTCATTGGGTCAATTGTTTTAAATCAAATTAACGAACTGGAAATTGAAGAAAATTTTATGAATACACAACCAGAAAACCACTGTCTGCTTACATTCGATATCGAAGAATGGTTTCAGGTGGAAAATCTGAAAGGGGCCATTCGAAAATCCGATTGGGAGAGCCGGAAAAGCAGCGTCAATCAAAATACGGCCGTCATTCTGGATATATTAAATGAGTATAATGTAAAAGGCACTTTCTTTGTTCTGGGATGGATTGCAGAGCGCTACCCCGAACTTGTGGAAAAAATCAGCCGGGCCGGGCATGAGGTGGCCTGCCACGGTGATAATCATGATTTGACCTATATTCTAAAGGAAGACGAGTTACTTGAGGATATCCAAAAATCTAAATCAACGTTGGAAGGTATCATCGGGAAAAAGGTCAGCGGCTACCGCGCCCCCAGTTTTTCCGTGGACGACCGGGTGCTGAATATTCTGAAAAAACTGGATTTCCGGTATGATTCCAGTTTTAATCCTTTCAAATTGAATAAAAGATACGGCCATATCGACGGCAATCTGGCCAAAGTCAGCAACGGGTGCTACAGGACCAGGCAGGGAATTTATGAGATCCCCATATCGGTGGTACCCCTATTGAATTATAACTTTCCCATTGGTGGCGGCGCTTATTTCAGGATCTTGCCGGCCCGTGTTTTCAGAAATCTGGTAAAACGAAAGATCGCCATCGATAATGTGTACAGCTTTTATCTGCATCCCTGGGAATTTGAACCCGGGCAGGAAAGGATAAAGAATATCAAGCTGAATTATCGGTTCAGGCATTACTACGGACTTTCCAGGACCCGCTCCAGGTTTGAGAAATTTATTGAGTATCTGAAAGGGCAGGACTGCCGTTTTCTGAATTTGGCCGAGTATGTCAACCAGTTTCAGGATTGAACCACTTCATGAATGAAATAATCATTCGAAAATAACCTCTGAATTATACCTTGTTTACCTGAATCACAGCATGCTGCGGTCAGTTGTGCAATCATAATTCATATCGACAAATATCCGGAGATAACATGAGTGCCATTCAATTTCACAGGGAACTCGTCCAATCAAGGATACGAAACCCCCTGAAAGATTTCGGGGTCAGCGAGGAAACCATCGAAATCCGGACTGATCCCCTGCTGGGGCACCACTGCCGGATCGGCAAACCGAAAGGGCTTGACAAGGTGCCGGCGGATGATCCGCTTGAACCCTATGTCCGGAATTCCAAACCCTGCTTCTTCTGCGCGGGAAAAGTGGAGAATCAGACGCCCATGCTGCCCGCCGATGTTTATGAACCCGGACGGATTCAGGCGGGCGAGGCACTGCTCTTTCCGAACCTCTCGGGATTCGGGAAGTACAGCGCGGTTTGCATTTTCTCCAAAGAGCATTATATCGCGATTGATGCTTTCACCGAACAACTCATATTCAATGCATTGAAGGCCTGCCGGCAGTATTTCCGATTGTGTGCCGGTTCGCGGGAGGAAACAGTGTATCCCACGGTCAACTGGAACTATCTGCTTCCGGCGGGCAGCAGCATTCTGCATCCCCACCTTCAGCCGTTTATGGACACTGTTCCCACCAACCTCCACCGGGACCTGCTGAACAAAACCCGCAAATTTAAAATGGAAAAAGGGACGGATTTCTGGAAGGAACTGCGGGAAGCGGAAAGGGAAGGGCCCCGGTTTCTTTTCGAAAATGAAAATACTTTCTGGTTTACCCCTTTTGCGCCCACCGGATTTAATGAGGTGAACGCGATTGTGGGTGAAGGTCAGAGCTATCCAGAACTGGATGAAAAAGTCCTGCAGGATACTGCAAAGGGAATCCGCACCGTTCTTCAATATTACGCATCCATCCGGCACAACAGTTTTAATATGACTCTCTTCTCCGCACCGGTCGGCGGGCCGAAGCAGGGAAGAATCATGCCGGGCTTTTTGAAAATTGCGACGCGCCCGGTATTCGCGGATGATTACCGCAATGATGTGGCCTTCTTTGAAAAATTCCATCTGGAATCGATGATCGATAAAGCCCCGGAGTCGGTGGCGGAGGAGTTCCGGCTGTTTCTCGACGGAATGCCATAATCCGGCGGCGCATCAGAAAGAAGGTTCAGACCTCGACCTGCAGCTCATCAATTTTCCGGTACAGCGAACTAAGGCTGATTCCCAGCATTTTAGCCGCTTCTTCCTTATCGCCCTGCATATTTCTCAGGATGCGGGTGATGTGCTCCTTCTCAAAAACGGCCACCGCTTCTTTAAGTTTCGCGGGCCTGTCCGGCGGCATTTCCGCCCGGATGAGATTTGGCGGCAGATCTTGCTTCTGAATGATATCATCCTCACACAAAATGAGCGCCCGCTCTATCACGTTCTCCAGCTCCCGGATCCCGCCTTTCCAGTCATAATTCATTAAAATTTTCAGGGTTTCCTCATCCACGCCCCGTACCTGGCGGTTTAATTCCCGGTTGTATTTATCCAGAAAATGATTCACCAGCAGCGGTATGTCGTCCGTGCGCTCGGTGAGGGGCGGAAGATTGATTTCGATGACATTAAGGCGGTAATACAGATCGTCCCGGAAGTTACCCTTTTCCACTTCTTTTT
>JARRQT010000163.1:0-8174 GCA_037381445.1 Calditrichia bacterium | reverse complement strand
CATCGGTACATCAATCAATATCAATTAAATCAACCCTGATTTGAAAATTACATAATATGGCACTTTCTTCATAATTTTCAGACTTCTGCCTTTATTGCACTTTTCGGCAAGGTGATGATAAATTCCGTAAATTCCCCTTCTGATGTTTCAAAAGTGAGGGAGCCTTTGTGCTCTTTCACGATGATATCATGGCTCAGGGACAAGCCCAATCCGGTTCCCTCCCCGGCCGGTTTGGTGGTAAAGAACGGATTAAACAATTTATCTTTAATTTCCACCGGGATTCCTACTCCATTATCGCGGATATGTATTTCGACGTGATTTTCCAAATCGCTGCTTATGACCAATAATTTTGGCTCGAAATGATTACTGTTTTTCATTTTTTTAAGATTTATTGCATAAAAAGCGTTACTGATAATATTGAGAAACACCCGGCTGATATCCTGGGGGATAATCTCCAGTTCTCCCAGCTTTTGGTCTAAATGCTTTTCAATGATGACGTTAAAGGAAGCATCCTGTGCGCGCATGCCGTGATAGGCAAGATTAATGTCTTCGTCCAGCAGGTAATTAATGTTGGTGGGTCGCCGCTCCCCCGAACGTCCCCTTGAATGATCCAGCATGTTCCGCACAATGCTGTCGGCACGTTTTCCGTGTTCACCCACTTTTGTTGCGTTGAAGGTCAGATGCTGCAGAATTTCCTCCAGATTTTCGATCTCCCCGCCAGAAAATTTTTCTCTGTGTTTGATAAAAATTTCTTTCAATTCATCCACAAGTTCCACAGACAGGTCAGCAAAATTATTGACGAAGTTAAGTGGATTTTTGATTTCGTGGGCAATTCCGGCTGTCAGCGCCCCCAATGAAGCCAGCTTTTCCTGGGTAATCAGTTTTTCCTGGGTGGATTTTAGATCTTCGATTGTTGCATTCAGTTTGCGGTAGGTGTCGGCATTATCCAGAGCGATGGCCGTATAAGCTGCAAGGTTCTGCAAAGTATTCAAATGATACTCATTGTAGGCGGTTTTCTCTAAACTCTGAATACTGATAACGCCCAAAACTCTATCATGAGCAATGAGAGGGAGATAAATGATTGATGCCGGTTTTGCGGTCATGTCGCCATCGTCCTGATCCAGTGGAGTTATTGAAGACTCGCATTCCTTAAAATACCGACTGCAATCCTTTTCCATATCATTGACAAAAACCGGTTGCCTGTTATCGATACACCAGACAGCCAACTGTTTTTTATCTTTCGCGTCAATAAAATAACAAGCCTGTCGTTTGTCATTTTTGATGGAAAAATTGTACTCAATCCGCTGATTTGCAGAATTGCAAACTCCGATTTCAAAAATGCTGATATCAGCGAGTTTCTTCAGATTGTCATACAACCGCAAAAAGATGGTTTCGAAATCAAGGGAGGCGGTAATTTCCTTCCCGATCTCACTATACAATTCGACATTTTTCTTCCGCTCATTCTCAGCCTGCAGAGCCAACGCCCTGGCTTCCGCCACCAGCGAACGGGCCTCGGCTTCTTTGGCATAGAGCTCAATTTCCCTTATCCTGGCACGTTCCCTTTCCTTTTTCGTCAAACGACGCCGTTGTACCCTGTCGATACCGAAAACCAGGGCCAAAAACAGGAGGGTGTAAATTCCATAGGCCCACCAGGTGCGATACCAGGGCGGAAGAACTTCAAATGCATAGACAGATTCCCTGCTGACCTGACCATACACATTTCTGGCCTGCACCCGAAAACGAAATTGTCCCGGCGGAAGATTGGTGTAATCCTTCCTGCTGCGGTTATTCCAGATGGACCAATCTTCATCGAAATTTTCCAGAAATGTCCGATATTGGGTAGCTGCCGGTTTATCGTAGCTGGAAGCACTGTAACTGAAATTGATGCTGTTGTCGCGAAAAGGCAGGATTGTGCTGACCTCGCTATCCGGAGCATCAACATCGATGCCTGTTCCGCCGTAAATCTGCGAGTCCTGGCTTAGGGTCACTTTCCTAATAATGGCTTGAAAATCCGGATCAACATTTCTCCGGATTTCTGGATCGAAACGTATCAATCCTTCCGAAGTGCCAATCCAGAGAATCACATTCCCGGTTTGCGGATTTCGGTCAGGATAAATTGCCGTCACATTTTCCTGATCAATTCTTTTCAGCGCGGTAAAAGGAGTCCAGATTACCGTTCCATCTTCCCGGAGCCGCGTGATGCCGATTTCATCTGTTCCGCCCCTTTTGCAAAAGATGAAATATCTCCCCGACAAATCCCGAGCTGCCTTTAAGAGCTGGCAAGTGGAATCGGCAAAGGTTTTTCCAAGCGTATAATCAGGAACAAGCGATTTCCGTGCCGGGTCGAACCGTTTTAACCCTTTATCCGTACAAAATGCAACATGATCATTTAAATAAAGTAAATTTGAAACCGTGAAATTGCTCCCAACGAAATATTTTCTAGTTTTTGGCGCGATTTGATCGGGTTCTGCTTTCGGGTCAAACTGAATACGGGAAACGCTCATATCAATATGAATAAGCCAGAAAATCCCTTTTGCTTCTTCAACCATCGCCAATGCGGGATTATCGATGCCTGACATATATCCCGCAAATTCCCACCTATTATTGTGCCTGCGCACCACAGCGATTCCGGTTCTTGTAATGACGTAGACGGTACCTGAGTCATATCGGGAGGGATAGATAGAATCGGTTGAGCCGGGGATTAATTGCGCGCTCGCCTCATATCCTTTAATAAGATAAAATCCGCCATTGGTGGATGCCATGAGGGTTTCCCCGGCCGAATAAAGCATGTAGGCCGGCTTGTGGATGCCCTGCACCTGCTTAAAAGCCGGCGGAAGGCCATCCCTTGCAGGATCGGCAAGGTAGTTTGCACCATAATCATCTGTTACATATATTCTGTTCCCATGTCTCAAAATCGAATAAGTTGAGCTCTCTATTCCCAGATTTTCGCCATAGATAGAAACAGGGGATGGTATTTCTACTCGCGCCAGACCGTTGGCTAACGCCAGCCAAAGTCCTCCTTCCCGGTCCGGATAGACATAATATATGATTTGTGATCTTAGTCCGGAGGTTTCATCGAGAATTCTTAATAATTCTCCTTTTCGATTTATGATGATTAATCCTCCGCGCTGGGTCCCAACAGCATAGGAACTATCGGCCAGCATGGCTGTTGAGTATAACTGGCTTTCCAGCAGAAATGCATCAGAGGCTGTTTTAAATCGTCTGACAGTTTTGCCGTCATATAGAAATAAGCCATCGATCGTTGTGGTAATGAGAATTTTATCATCCGGACCCGAATCCGAAGAAGGATAGGGAAGCATATCGTATACTCCGGTCCTGGCAAACCTCTCTCCGCCGGGTATCAGGGAGAGGGAATCACCGGCAATTTTCATTAATCCTATCCCATCATTTCTGACATAAATTTGAGTCCCAACCCTGTAAATTCTATATGTCCCATTCACTTCCCAGACTCTAATCTGTTCATTATTCAGGCGAAACAGATAATCGCGGGTTTTAAAAAATATGCCCTCCGGAGCTGCAAGGACATCCCAAACTTCTCCCAAATTACGGTATTTTTTATCAAGTTTATTCACCAGGGATTTATAGACAAGCGTTCCGGTTGAATCGGGTTCGAGATAGCCAAATTCTGCCACGGCGGCCACATAAATCCGGCCGTCCCGGTCCATTGACAAAGCTCTGACAGACGAGACCCGGGGTGTTTTAATCAATCTCCAGGAAACGCCGTCATATTCCAGAATGCCGTTGTCATTCCCGAAATACATAACGCCGCGTTTGTCCTGGAGGACGCACCAGTTGGACGTGCCGGCGCCGTACTCCCGGGGACTGAAGTTGCGGATAAATGGGTTGCCCCTTTCAGTGCCTGAATTGGCGATTCCTTCATTTGTCGATAAGGATAATAAGAGGCTTATCAACAATATTTGAAAACGGGTGAAAAATGGCCTATTCATATTGAAAATATCCCGGTTCCCGGATTTGCGGTTATCTTCTCACACCCTGTCGGTTTGCGACAGGAAATAAAGGCTGAATCCTATGCTTTCTCAGTAAAATTCGCCTTCAGCTTGTCAAAATCGAGAGGTTTTGTGATAAAATCGTCGGCTCCATATTCCATTGCCTGCTGATAATAACTATCATTCCCATAGGCAGTTATTATGATGACCTTCAACAGCGGAAATTTGTCGCGGATAATTTTGAGAAGCTCCAGTCCGTTCATTCCGGGCATATTGATATCCGACAAAACCAGACGGATACCGGTAACGTCCACAGTTCGCAAATACTCCAGAGCTTCCTCCGCGGAAAGCATAAACTGAAAATCTAACATTCCTTTTCGCTTTTCCCTGCGGAATTTTTGTTCAAACAGGAGCTGCACATCTTTTTCGTCATCAACTACTATAATCTTCATGGCTTTACTCCGTTTTTTGGTAAGCTGATAATAAATTCCGTAAATTTGCCCTCTTCGGTTTCAAAGGTGATTGAGCCATTATGCTCCTTCACCACAATATCATAGCTAAGGGACAATCCCAGACCGGTACCCTGACCGGCCGGCTTGGTAGTAAAAAATGGATTGAACAATTTGTTTTGAACCGATTTTGGAATCCCGTTTCCGTTATCCCTTATTCCAATTCTCACATGATCTTCACTGCCCTGAGTCCACACCAGAATGGCGGGTTCGAATCCTGCGGACTGTTCTTTCTTCCTGCTGTTTACCGCATAAAATCCGTTCCCGATAATGTTCAGAAAAACCCGGCTGATATCCTGTGGTACAACCTGCAGTTTTGCCAGGGACGTATCAAACTTCTTGCTGATCGTCACATTGAATGATGCATCCTGGGCCCGCATCCCGTGATATGCTAAATTGATATCATCCTCCAGCATGGCATTTATATCGGTCGCCTGGTGTTCGTCGGTTTTTCCCCTGGAATGTTGTAACATGCTGCGAACAATGTTGTCTGCACGCCTGCCGTGCTCGTAAATTTTCTGAGAATTTAATTTAAGATCGTTTAAAATCTCTTCCAGGTTTTCCCGGGCACCCGAATCCAGTTCAGTCAGTTTTGCGTCCATTATTTCCTTCAGTTCATCTACCAGCTCGATGGAAAGCTCCGCAAAATTATTGACGAAGTTCAGCGGATTTTTGATTTCATGCGCGATGCCGGCTGTGAGGGCGCCAAGGGACGCGAGCTTTTCCTGGGTAATTAGTTGCTGCTGGGTGGATTTTAGCTCATTTAGTGTGATATTAAGCTGTTCAATCGTGGTGTTTAGTTTTCGGTAGGCATCGGCATTATCCAGGGCTATGGCAGTATAAGCCGCCAGGTTTTGCAGAATGTTAAAATGATAATTTGAGTAGGCATTCTTTTTAAAACTCTGGATGGTGATCACCCCCAGCACCCGTTCCTGAGATATAAGCGGGAAGTAAATGATGGAGACGGGATCATCGGCCGCCGTACCGTCTTCCAGCACCTGCGGGCTGCCCGCTTTATGATACTCCGGGATGTATCCGGAATATTCGCTATGCACATCATTGATAAATACCGGTTTTTGGTTATCGATACACCACACCGGCAATTGTCTTTTGTCTCGGGTATCGCGGGTATAAGGCGTATACCGCTTTCCTTTCTCAATGGCCAGCCGGTATTCGATCTGATGCCGCTCCGGATGATAGATCCCCACGCCGAACACTGGGGCGTCCACAAGCTGGTTGACATTTTCATATAATCTGAAAAATATCGTTTCAAAATCCAGGGATGCTGTGATTTCTCTGCCGATTTGGGAGAGCAGCTCCACGTTCTTTTTGCGTTCATTCTCCGCCTGAAGCGCCTTGGCCTGTGCTTCGGCGGCCTGCGCCCGGAGCTCGGTTTCCCGTAAACGCGCCTGCTCCATCTCCTTTTTCAGGAGTCGACGCCGCTGCACCCTGTCGATACCGAAAACCAGGCCCAAAAACAGGAGGGTGTAAATTCCATAGGCCCACCAGGTGCGATGCCACGGCGGAAGGATTTTGAAGTCATAGACGGCTTCGCTGCTCTCGTGGCCGAAAATATTTTTTGCCTTTACATGGAAATGGTATTCGCCGAACGGCAGGTTGGTATAATCCTTTTTGCTCTCCCTACTCCAGGATGACCAGCCTTTATCGAATCCTTCAAGCCAGGTCTTGAATTGATTTTCTGATTCCGCCTCAAAACTGAGTGCAGAAAACTCGAATCTGAGTGCATTTAAATGATGGGAAAGGGCGGGAACCTGGCCGGGATTATTTCCCTCGAATCCACCGCCGTAAAGCAGCATATTTTCACCCGCCCGCACCTGCCTGATCAGCGCCGGATAGTCCTGCTCATAATTTTTGGGGATGCGCGGATCGTAGCGTACCAGAGCTTCCTCGCTGCCAAACCAGGTGACGCTGTCCTTTTCCGGGTAGATAAAATATACCGGCATGTTATCGATCTGCATGAAGGCCTTTTTCTGCAAGTGGTAGCTGCCGTCGTTTTGCCGGATTTTTACTGCTGTTTCCCTGCCGAAGTTCATCCAGATATTGCCGTGGAAGTCACGCTTCAGCGTATATTCTTCCTGTGACCCGCCAAATAATGCGGAACTGAAAGTTGTGTCCCGGTAGAAAGCCCGGCTTTGGCGGTCAAACCGGAACATTCCCTCGATCATGGCAAAATAATCATGATTTCCGATTCTGAATACCGAAACGCCCCCTTTGGGCAGGCCCTTGTTATAACGCGCCATTTGAGGATTTTTAATTGAATTCCTGCCGGGAAACTGCAGAAAGATTGCTCCTTTCGACTGGGTTCCCAGCCACATCCCACCTTCTTCATCTTCGGCGAAGCTCCTGATAGATTCAATGATTCCGGGAATTCTTCCCTCATCAATCCATTGCGAGCCGTCAAAACGCAGGGAGGCCAGCCCGTCGATCAAACCGACAAATACCCGGTTGGAATTCTGCCGGGAACAATGCAGCGAATAGGCCCTGAATGATTCTCCTCGTGAAGCCCTGATAACTCGGGCCTGGCGGTTTTTGATGCTGAAAATGCCATCGTCGGTCGCCACCAGCATCTGATCACCCACCGAAACCAGCGACCAGCTACGGGAAACCAGGCCATTCACATGCTTAAATTTCCGATCTTTGGCATCCAGGTAATAGACTCCCAGACCGGTCGCCACGTACAGGATACCCTGATGCCGGAGAGCAAAAACCACGTAGCTGTCCAGCCCTGATTGTTTGTCGTAGAGGGAGAGGGGAGAAGGCGTTTCGATCCTGGCAATACCGCTGTCCAGCGCAAGCCATAACGAGCCATGCCGGTCGGAGTAGATATAGCGCACAAAGTTGTCCAGCAGACCGGTTTCTTCATTTAAATATTGTCTTACCTGTCCGGATTTGTCAATAATGACTACGCCGCCCCGCATGGTCGCAATGGCAAAAGTGCCGTCGGGCAGAACTGCACCATTAAAGGTTTGATTCTCCTTCAGAAATGGTTCCGCTTCTGTCTTAAAAATACGGAATGAGTTACCGTCATATAAAAAAATACCGCTGCTGCGGGTAATGATTAATATCCTCCCGGTGTCAAAAGGGAGAATGGCATCGATGCGTTCTCCGGCAAACCGGGCGCCGCCCGGAACCAGCAGCAGTGAGTCACCAACCATCATTTTGAGGCCGGTATTACTCTGATGGACATAAAATGTATCTCCTGCGCGAAAGGAAGAAAGGAAGCGCAAATCGGATTTCCAGACTTCCATTTTATTTTCTGACCAGCGGAAGATGCGGTTAAATCCTTGAAAATAGATCCCGTCTTTTGTGACAGCAGCATTCCAGATATTAACAAATACCCGGTCTTCAGGGCTGATACGGTCGAGTAAAGAAATATATCGCATTTGACCGAGCGAATCCGGTTTGAGATATCCCAGATTGCCTTGTCCTCCGACATAGATTGTTCCGGAATCCGGATCGATGGTCAAAGACTGCACATAGGCATTGTTGGGACTTGGAATCAGACGCCAGGAAATTCCATCATATTCCAAAACGCCGGTGCCATTGGCAAAATACATGACGCCGCGTTTGTCCTGCACGATGGACCAGTTTTGCGGATGCGATCCATAATCCTTCGGACTGTAATTGGTAATAAAAGGTCGTCCGGCTTCGTTGTGTGACTGAGCGAACCCAAAAC
>JARRQT010000162.1:504-24205 GCA_037381445.1 Calditrichia bacterium | reverse complement strand
GAAACTATATAGCAGGCTAGCTTTGGAAGACAAGCTTTCTTATTCTCCACGAAGGGGAGCTGATATTTTAAATCTCCGATTTTGCTGTGTTAAAATATCCTAATCCTGAATTTTTGATTTTACCCAATTTTCCAATCCGCCGGTAAGAACAAGCTCCTGAGCGGCGGCGCCCACTGGACTGATCGGGTATTTCCTGCCCTCGGCTTCCAAAACCGATTTGCGAAAATCAATCTTTGCGGAAATCCCGGTCCGCACCGTCAGTTTATTCTGTCCGAATTTTTCTTTCAGTTCCCGGACCAGACGGGGTGCCTCAATGACCAGAAATCCATTGTTCAAAGCATTCCGTTTGTAGGTTTCACTGAAGGAACCTGCCAGCACCAGCTTTAATCCGCGGTATTTCAGACAGGTCGCCGCCTGCTCCCGGGAGCTGCCGGTGCCAAAATTAAATCCGCCCACCAGAAAATCACCTTCCTTCACCAGGCTTTTGAAATTGGGATCGTAGTTTTCCATGACGACTTGCGCCTGCTGCCGGGGGGTGAAATCATCAATATAGGTATATTTGCCGGGATAAATCCCATCCGTATTCAGGTTATCCTGGTAGCAGAACAGCAGTTCTCCTTCCAATACAGCCGGGAATCCGTTCAGAATTTTAATGTCACCCTGTGCTTCGCCGCTCTGCTCATTTTCCACAATTTCACCCTTGGTGGGCACAAACTCGCTATCCTCGGGATAATCTATGATTCCGGCAATGGCAGATTCCGCCACAACGGCCGGAGAGGCCAGATAGGCAGATGCATTGCGCGAACCCATTCTTCCCTTAAAATTGCGGTTAGTGGCTGAAATGCCCACTTCCCCGTCTTCCAGTAATCCGGTGCCAAGACCGATACAGGGGCCGCAGCCGGGGGGAAGCGGTATGGCGCCGGCATCCAGCAGTATCTGCCAGTCGCCGCGTCTCTCGCTCTCCTGCTGCACCTCACTGGAAGCGGCTGCGATGTAAAATTTGACACCTTCCGCCACTTTTCTGTCCCTTACCACGGCCGCGGCTTCGGCCAGGTCTTCAACCCTGCTGTTCACGCATGAAACCAGATAGGCTTTATGAATTTTTACTTTCTTCCGCCGGATTTCAGAGAGCGGTGTCATGACTTTTACGGTATTCGGACCGGATACATGGGGCTGTACAGTGGCCAGATCCAGCACCAACTGCCGGGCGTAAAAGGCATCTTTGTCGGGCTTCAGCGCCATCCGATCTTTCTCCAGCGCCTGAATGCGCTGTCTGCTCATGCGGGGATGCTGTCCGTGACCGTCTGCATCGGAGGGCACACCCGCCAGGCCCCTTTTTTCAATAAATTGCGCTCTTCGTTTCAGCCACTCAATGGTAATATCATCTATCAGGAATACGCCCGCCAGCGCTCCCCATTCCGTTGTCATGTTGGCGATGGTCAGCCGCTGGTCAACGGAGAGACCGGCAACGCCGTCTCCCACAAACTCCACCGCATGGTTCAGCACTTCATCATTATTGAAAAAACCGCACAACGTGATAATCACATCCTTTCCGTTAACTCCCGGACGGAGCCTTCCGCGCAATTCCACTTTTGCCACCGGGGGAATCTGCCACCATGTTCTTCCGGTAGCCCAGAGCGCCGCCGCATCGGTTCGGACAATGGGCGTGCCCAGACAACCGAGTCCGCCGTACATATTGGAATGGCTGTCCGAGGCCACCGCCATGGTTCCGGGCCAGGCATATCCTTCCTCGCACATAATCTGGTGCCCGATCCCCCTTCCGGCGGGATAAAAATCAACCCCCATGTCCCGGGCAAACGCCTCGATTTTGCGGTATTTTTCCAGATTCTTTTCGCTGGTGTCCTGCACGTTATGGTCCAGGGTGAAAACCGGCTGGCGGGGATTTGCCATGCGGCGGGCGCCGATCGATTTAAATTTGGGGATCACCGCGCCGGTGTTATCGTGGGTCATCACATGGGCGGGCTGAATGGAAATGTAATCACCGCTGTGCACCTGCTGGCCTTCATCGAGTTCAACCGCATAACGCTGGGCAATTTTTTCAATTAAATTCTGTGACATAGATTTTCTCCGCATTCTATTTTTTGTTCAGAATGGTAAAGAATTTTTATTTATTATCTTCTGTTGATCTCCGGCTTAAAAAGCATTTTTTTCGATATATGAAACGATCCCAAGCCATGACCGGTTCGGCATCAGAAAATATTTATTTAAGGTCCTCAGAACCGGCTCACTCTGTTTATCTGCATTTATCCAATCCAGCGAATCAGGGTGATGGGAGGTGAATGAAATTCCGTTTTGCCTGTTCGCTCTTACCATTATATCACCAAATATCGGGGATTCCCCCTAAAGGCAAAAACCAGTCACTGACAAAATTAATCGAAATCATGATAACTTGCAATTATTATTGTATTTCAGGCAGGCTGCAGAAGGGTCCAAAAAATATTCTCTGCAGGCATTGAAGATCCAATACGCCGGCTTAAGCACATACATGGCGGGTCATCCGAGGGGCATGCCCGGAATCACGCCGGCATAAAAGAATCGCCTGCCTTGCCCTGTTGAGGGAAAGCAGGCGATCATACAAAATGCGCTTTGATGAATTTCGGGCACAAATCAGGGATTGGCAGTTAGCGTCCCAGCAATTCATCCCGCTGCTTGTTCCACTGCACCCAATCGGATTTAGCGTCATCCTCCAGGTTAAAATCCGATTTCTGAAATGATCCGTCGGGGCTAACCACAATCTGCTGCTGGGCCTTCACAATTTCCAGCCATTCCTCCATGGTAACATCCCGCGGTCCGGATACCGTGGTCGGGCCGGGCACATCTCTCGGAGGACCGATCGCTTTGGGCTGCTCGCCGGGGGTTGTCTTCTCGAGGGCGCCCATGGATGGGTTATACGGCGTGACTTCCACTTCACCATCATACACCCGCAACTGGGTGGTTGAATCCGGCTGCACATCAACGCGGTAGATGGTTCCCCGCACCGCAATGACAGCGGAAGGTGATTTCACCTTGAAATAATCGTCCTTGGAAAAAATCTTGCGGATGGTGGACCATAATTTCCCCGATCCCAGGAAAGATTCGGCTTTGACCGTTTCCGGGGTCACCTTCACATTTTCCAGGGTGTAGATTGAATTTTCATCAATGCGGACCACATTTCCGTTGTTCATGGTGATTTCACAACGCGATTCCTTCTTTGTCTCAATCTTATCACCCGAAAAAACATCCATATTGTAACTCGCCGTCTGCGGCTGGGAACTGCCGGCCTGCAAGACAAAAACCCGGTTCAGCGGGAAGGTAATCTTCCCCACCGGCTCTTTGCCGGCTTCCATAAAAGACATCGTTATGATAAATAATGCGGCTAAAACACCTACTCGCAGGAGTTTTGCCATGAAATCCTCCGTTGTATTTTCTGTTCAAAAGCGGCTTCGGGAGCAATCCCGATGGAATTCTCCCGAAAGTCATTTGCTGAATATTTGAATTCGTCTACTTTTCCCTGATAAGATCGCCGGTATTAAATCCTGTTCCTGATACAACAATCGCTTTGCAGGCTTTGCCGTCGCCAATATCCTGAACCACCTTGATTTTACCGATTTTCTGTTCTTCACTACCAAGGGAGATGCCGGTATCGGGGTCAATCAGTTCTTCACCCTGCGAATAAACAGCGAACTCCATTCCGGGCTGGACGCCGCCCGCGGAACCGGGTTTCATATAAAGAGTGCCGTCATCATTGGCTTTGATTATCTTGCCTTCCCAGGGGATTTTTTCCATGGCTTTGTCGATCATCTTCACCGTTTTATCGATTGCCTTCCGGCTGGCTTTGCCCAGGATCGTATTATCCCAATAGGTAGGATTCCCGAAATCAATATCTTTCACGCTGATATTATCAAGCCCGGTGCTTCCTTCTTCTCCTTCGGCGGTTTCGGCCATCACGATTTCGCCGGTACTGGTATTAACCAAACGGACATCCACTACCGCCCGTGCTTTGCTTTTGGATATCTTTCCACCGATACCGAGGCGTCCAACGGCACCTCCCACACCGGACTTTTTTTCACCAAATTCAGAGACGCTTCCCATTACCATAAGCTCCACACCCAGAAGTTTGCCTACCTGGGCCGCGCTCTGGGGGGTAACGGCACCGGACATTCCCAGGCCCTGTTCTTCCATAATCTTGGCCAATTCCTGGCGCTCCACCACCATGAAATTCCCGGATTTTACCAACTCGGTAACCAGCATATCTGCGAGGCCGGTCCCGATATTGTGGCCCCATCCGCTGCGGTCTTCAAAATCAACAACTGCAATGCGCTTTTTCAGCCCCTGCAACTCCCCGCTGTAAAGATTTAGTGTTAAAAAAAGACACGACAAAAAGAGCAAAATAACCCGTCTCAAAATAATTCCTCCTTTTTAGTTCCCTTTATTAAGTTTGGCGACAATTGTATTTTGGGTCACGCTGATGACTTCCACCCGGTAAGGAGAAAAATCCTTCAGCGCCAGTTCCTCCGCTATCTGATTGGCGGAACCTCTCACATCCAGATCAAACAGCGCCGTATTCTGGGAGTAATCGCGCTGGAAAACCTTTTGCACTCCCCGTACATACAGGGGAAGCATCCCCTTGAATTTCATCAGATCGGAAAAAGTCTCCACATTCAGAAGGCGCAGATTTATGGTGGTCCCGCTGTAGACGTCTTTCTGCCAGCGAGATATGATTTTATCCGACAGGTCATCGGCGGCAATTTTGGCGGCCTTCTGCAGCGCCTGCGTTCCGCCGGTCAACTGATCGATATGTGCGGCAGCAGCCTGTTTGCTGGAAGTGACCAGGATTGTTCCATCATCCGCCCGCACTGCCCGCAGGCTGATCGATGCCTGGCACGATACCATGCCCGCCTGTTTCAGCACGGCTGGTCCTCCGGAAGCCGGTTTGGATACTGCCTTGCCGATCAGCAGCACTTCTGCTCCGGTTTGCGAGGCAATGCTGCTTGCGGCTGCTTCATCCCCGTTCAGGGCTGCCAAAACCATATCCTTTTGGAGTTTTCTCATCACAACATCGCGATCCACAAACGGAAAGCCCTTTCCGATTAAATCATTCATAATCTCATTTTCCGAGGTATTCATATCCACTGACCAGGAATAATAGTGCTCGTCCATATTTTTCTCATCGATCAGCACCATGAGGCGCGGTTTCCCCTTTCGGGCAATAAGAACACCAATCGCTTCCAGATCATTCTTCAGGTCACCCTTTTTCACCACTGCCTTAATGGTTACTTCCAGAATATTGTCACCCCGCTGGGCTTTGTTAATTACAGAAAAACTCTGCACATATCCCTGCGTCTGGCTGTAAATATTGTCCTCGATGGTCTGATAATTCTGAACCAGAACATCGGACTGAATCATGGTGCCGATGACCTGCTCCACTGCATTGCGCAAAGCGCTGTTTTTCGCATCGTCTTCGGCTTTGGCCAAATCTCCGCCCATGATCAGCCCTACTCCGCGGGCAATCACTTCCTGCTGGTCGCCTGGTGCTGCGGAAAAAGAAGGAGACTGGGAAAACACCGAATTATAAAATATCAGGAAGAGTAACAGAAACTGCATGTGTAAAATTTTTCGTTGCATATTTATTTTCTCCAGAAAATCTGCAAAATGTGAATTCAGAGAATAAAGGTATCCGATAAAAAGATATTTCAACCGACAGAGAGCTTGCAGCCGGTTTTTAAAATTGCCGGCAATTCAGTCCACACTGTATTTACTGAAAAGATGGGGCGGATGATATTACAGCTTTGATTTCAGATTCCGGATAATATTCAATGCTTCCGTTCCCGATACCGGTCCCAGCGGCTGGAACGTTCCGTCTTCCATGCCTGGCATAATTCCGCGGCTGGAAACCACCATGACGGAATTGAACACCGGCGAGGTATTGTTCACATCCGCGAAGGGAGAAGTCTGGCCGAAAAATTTGGTTTCCAGCGTGGGATCATTCCAGTAGCGGACCAGAAATTTTTCGATGAGCCGGGCAAACTCGGCGCGATCGACCTTATCAGCAGGATGGAAATTCTCATCCGGCATTACTTCCAGAACTCCTTTTTCCAGCGCTTCCTGAATAAAAGAGCGGGCCCAGTTGTCTTCCGCGACATCCGGAGGCAGCGCGTTTCCGGTTTCCACGGCTTCTTTCTTTCCCATCACCGGCGCCGTGGGCGGACGCCAGCCGGCCTGTTGGGCCTGGGGTGCTTCGCGGAATATTTTCTGAAGCGGCAATTCCAGTACGAAAAGCACCGCCACATCTGCGCGGGTGATTTCCTTCTGCGCGGCAATTTTCTGCAGCTCAACCCTTTGACCCGCAACCGCGGATTTATAGGCAGCCAGATCTTTGATAGCCTTATCTGCCTTCATGTTCGCCTTATCGATTTCCAGGACTTTCCCATAGGCATCCTGCGCTTCGTTGTACATATTGGCTTCTTTGTAGATATCGCCAAGCGTCATGTATCCCTCAACCGTGGCCCGTTTCTTATTGGGATAACTCGATTTCGGAATATCCTTAATGGCATTATTCGCCTCTTTGATGGCATCATCGTATTTGCCCTGTTTTGCCATTATTTTGGCGCGTACAATTTTCGCCAGCACCCATTTCCCATCCAGATCCAGTGATTTGTCTGCCATTTCCTGGGCGTTCTTCAAATCTCCGTCTTCCAGATACACCCATGACATTCCTTCGTAGGCAGGGGCATATTTGGGATCGAGGCTCTGTGCCTGCTTGAACTCAAACATGGCGTCAGTATATTTTTCCTGATCCAGCAGTGTCTTCCCCCGGTCATAATGGATACCCGGAGAATCGACAATTGACTCGGCTTTACGTGCCTTCTGGGCACCGCCGCATCCAAACATATAAATGACAATAAAAAGCAGGTTCAGGAAAACAAGGTATTTCATTTTCATTGGATGTTCCCCTTTTATTTAATCCAAAATAAACATGACTTTGCATTGCTGCAGGAAATTTAGGTTTGCAGCTGCATTGCGAATCACCTGGGCATCATTGTTAGAAAGGACCACATCTGTCTTATGAGTGCCGGCCACGCCAATTGCTTTCACCACAATCGGATTGTTTGTCACTCTTTCGTTGGCCCGGGCGCGATTCAGATCTTTTTCATAACCGACCACCCCGATTTGCAGGGCGTAATCGCGGCTGACCTGCCCTGTTCCATAGACTTCCATATTGTTTTCATCCAGCACTTTGGGAGCCAGAGCAGGGTGCAAACCCAGGCCGCGGGCATCAATGATCAATCCCGTATAAACAGAGGAACCCGGGGTCATACCCGGTGCAGACTGACCGGGAGCCATTCCCTGGGGAATCTGATCGGGCAGTACCGCGCCGTAAATACCGGAAAGCGGGACTTCCACTTCAACTTCAACACTGCCGTCGCTCTTATACTTTTCATCAACCACCTTAAAATTCCTGATGGTACCTTCAATCTGGTTCCGAATAATATCACTGGTTACCATATACTGTTCAATGGTTACTTCAGAAGTAATATTCATTCCCTGAACTCTTTCCAGCAAATTGCGCAGGGCCACTCTTTTGGCGGCTTCCAATGCGCCGGCACGCTGAGCAGCGATAGGCATATTCGGGTTAGGCGCTCCGATTCCGACTTCCCTGATCACCTGATTCGTCCAGTCAATCACACCACCCGTGGGCGATTGCTGATAATATTGTGAATAGAGAAAAGCCGGAAGCAGCATAATCAGGCACAGCATGATGCTACCAATAAATCTCATATCTACCTCCATTTAATTTAGATAAGTACCCGTTGAAGTTATATGTGAAGCGTAAAAGAGTCTGTGATATCTATCACCAGTCTAAAAGACGGGAAGGTAATTAATAAACAAGAGCGGGTGACGGGACTCGAACCCGCGACCCTCAGCTTGGGAAGCTGATACTCTACCAACTGAGTTACACCCGCAGCGCCAATTCCTGACACAAAAAAGTTATTATACGAAATTAAAAAACACAAATAAAAAATTTTGTAGGAACGGATTCAATCGGAGATCTATTTTTCTGTAACTGAATTAATTTGAATTGCTTTTCTCATAAAGATAAGGCACCCCGGAATTCTTCCGGGATGCCTTAATACATCAGGTATGCCTGTTAATTTTACCGCAAGAAAAAGACTAATGCTTGTAGATATAATCTTTCCAATTGGGGTAAGTGATTTCATCCCGCTTGGTGGAATTGACCAGTTTATAATCGCCGAATCCGGTCAGGTCTACAAAATCGAACTCCACACCACCTTCTATATCATTATAGTACCAAACTTCATAGGGCTTTTCACCGGCTCCTACCGGCCGTCTCTCGTACCGGCTTGCTTCCCCATAAAGGACATAAACACGCCCCATATCAGTCTGCCAGCCGGGCGTTCCCCCAACAGAATAGTGTTCATTGGCATAGTCCACCCGGGAGTAATACTCATCCTGCCAACCGGGGCGTTTTTTATCCTGATCTTTCCAGAATTTAAACAAAAACTGGCGTTTACTTTCCACCGTATTCAGGACTTTATAAACATTAATTTCTGAATTTGATGCAATATAGCGTGCCTGGGCAAACATGTCGTCCAGCATCTTTTCCGGCATATCCCTGAATTCGCTCTGCGTATAACTCTCGGGACCCTGTTCTGCCCGGGCGATAACCACATCGGGGTTCTGGACATAAAAATTGCGGCGGCGATATACAGCAGTGTTTGTGGATGAATCTGTTGCAGCAAAAATTAATGTATAAAGTCCCGTTTCGAGCCGGCTCACATTAAAAGCGCCACGTTCCACGGTAGATTCAGTGCTGTGATCCCTGGAATATTCCTTTCTTAACCGGACATTTCCGTCTGCATCCGCCACCACAGTTTCGACCGAAATCTTATCATGCGGTTTTACATCCGGGTGCTTAAGATTATACATCTCGATATAATAGTATAAGCGCGGCAGCCCCTTCCCATAAATAAGCGAAGGATGCGGAATTACTTCCATGGTGTTTTTATAGAACAGGTCACTGGTATTTTTCGATGATGTAATGATGTTGGAGCATAGCTCCAGATCGCTCATCATGATACGATCGCCCTGAAAAGCCCCCACAGAAACATCAGAGCTTAGCGTATCCTGGGCGTGTGACATTTGGATAACATATTTTCCTGCAGGAAGGATAATTTTGACCATTCCCATGGTACCCTGCGCCGCGGCCTCTTCTGCATTCGCTGGTTTCTTAAACTTGACATGTATTTGTTCCTTAGCCAATACCGAATCCTGACGTGAGTTCAAAACCGCAAAATGCAGCGTTTCAGAGGTCTCTCCTTCTCCGTTTGAATTATACCGGATATCTTTGCCGAAAACCGTATAATAGACCTCCAGGTAAACAGAGGTGCTGTCATAACGAAACCTTCCATAATCCATATTGAATTTCAGTTCTGTGTTTCCTGCAGACACAACTGCAAAACCGACGAAAAGGCTTAGCAGCGTGATTAGTAAAAATTTTTGAAATAAAGACATAGGTCTGCTCCGGGATTTATGATAGTTAACGAATTTAAAATTGGTGATTTGCTCCTGAATGGATTTTTGTATCGCCTGAATATTCCTCAAACTTTGTTCTTTATGACTCTCAAATTTTTTATGCCCAAGACAGCCATTTGTTCTGGATTTTATTTTCCTTTTGCCAAATTTACTTTGTCAATTAAATGAATTTTTATTCCCCGGGCAATTATAATAAAAAATATCTGCCGGACTAATTTCTGTTAGGCATAGCAGCGCCGTCCCCTAAATCAAAGAAATAGCCGCTGCTGCCCAAAGAAAAACACAAATAACTTCCTCCATTTGCAAAACAATTAAAAGCTGAATCTATTATTTCGCGCTTGTCCCTAAATCAAAGAAATAGCCGCTGCTGCCCAAAGAAAAACACAAATAACTTCCTCCATTTGCAAAACAATTAAAAGCTGAATCTATTATTTCGCGCTTGTGACTTTCCCTGGATAATACTCTCTTAAAATCTTGCGATAGACCCTAAATCAAAGAAATAGCCGCTGCTGCCCAAAGAAAAACACAAATAACTTCCTCCATTTGCAAAACAATTAAAAGCTGAATCTATTATTTCGCGCTTGTGACTTTCCCTGGATAATATTCTCTTAAAATCTTGCCATAGATTTTTTAGATTCTTCCAAGAAAATAATCTGACCTCTTTTAATCTTATGAAAAATCCCGATTGCTCGGGATTTTTCATAACACTAATTCTGCGTCAAATCTAAAACTCAATCGATGAAGGTCAAAAAGTTGAGAGCGGCAACCGGAGTCGCCGCTCTCTTTTTAAAACCTAACTCTTAAATCCCTTATCAATTAAAATCCAACCGTCAATGAGAAAAGATTATTGCCATCGAAGTACTGAGAATCCCTGAAGGCATAATCCAGCGTCAGGTCGGTTGTACCAAGTTTGTAATGGAGACCCAAACCGGCAGTAAATTTGTAGAGAATATCTGCTGCATCAGTTTTTTGGGTATACAAATAGCCGGCCCGCAGTGAAATAAGCTCACTGTAAGTATATTCGGCACCAATCTTATACTGATCATTCTCAAAGTTGTTGTTCTGGAACATTCCGGAAACAATCACCTTATTCTGTTCATTGATCGACCTGTTATAGCTCAGTCCCAGTTCAACAGTCGCTGGCAACTGATTGGATGCCGTGGGACGGTTCCGGAAATCGGCAACGCCCAGGTCATTAACCGAACGCACCAGAAGTGCAGCACCGGAATATTCCAGGTTGGTACCGATGTTCCTTACCACCAATCCCATGTTCAAACCCTCGATTTGACCCAGACCGTGATACTGGATACCGATGTCAAAGGCGATGGCGTTTGCAGAAGCACGGGGTACGCTTTCCGAAATAATCTTGCCAGTTAAACCGACAAGAATGGCATCGGTCAGCATCCTGGAATAGGTTAAACTTCCGACGAAGAAAGTTGGTGAAAACGTTCTTCCGGAAGACCCGTCCATATCCTCATTGGTGGTGAAAGGAATATCACCAAAATTGAACTGCTTGATAGAGGCGCCAATTGAGCCAAAGCGACCCGCCTTCACACCAAGGGCCAGATAATTGATCGCAATATCATTGAAGATGGTCATGGTTGAAAATTGAGCGCCTGCGTTAAAACGCATATTGGCGAAACCGGCGGGATTCCAGTACATCGCATCCAACCCCTGGGTATTCGCCATATCAGCACCACCCATGGCCAGATCACGTGCACCGACCGGTATCAGCAGCTCCGATCCTGCAGCCGTCCCGATCCGGGATGCATCCCCGGCAAACAGAGAGGTCATCCCCAGAGCGAGGATCAGCAGGAGAAAAGCAACAATAGTTATACTCTTTTTATGTATCATTTTTTACTCCCTGACTTAATTTCATTTTTAATTAACATGTGTTTTAGAAACGCTTCTTCCTCTCGGTTTAATAAGATTCGAGAATTTGCTGACCCTGGATGATCATTACTTTTAGTGTCTTGGTTTTTCCCAGATCCGGCATATCAATGTAAGCGACATATAGACCGCTGGCGACCGGCAGATTGTGCTCATTCTTCAAATCCCACTGGAAGAATTGCGAGTCAGAATTTTTCTCCAGTTTTCTGACCTGCACGCCACCCAAATTGAAAATCCGTACGGTGGCTTTTCTTGGCATGTGGTTGAATGTCACGAAGCGGTCGAACCGGTTCTTCTCGGAAGGATTATATGCATAGTAAGGATTCGGGAAAACATTGATCTTTTCCACATCCTGTTTTGCCAGTGCGGTGCTCTGTTCGGTCTTGGGGAACTGGATCGTATATTTGTCTTCGAGGGTAATCACCTTGCTGGCAATAACCTGCATCTCCCAATCAGCCTCCAAATAGGGATGATCACCACGCGCTGCAGGCCAGATGTCATACATGGCCGGACCGCTCAGTCCGTCCTTGGTCCCATTTATATAATCCGTATAATCTTCATCATACGTATCATTCAACATAAATATATATTCACGTCCGCCACCAGCCTTAAAAGCTTCGCCATCCCAGCCCATATCCCACAGCAGGTTCGCTACGCCGTCATTGGCATCCTCCACAAAGGCGATTTTTAAGCGGCGGGGGGGATCAACATTGGTATCATAAAGAGCAAAGGGTATCATGCCCAGCGTGGCTTGAGGCGCATAACCCAGATCTCTTCGGTAGACAATAGCTTTCGACCATCTGTCCGGTTCCTCGGTCTGGCTGGCTGCCGCCAGTCCTTCAGCGCTGAGATCGGAACGGTCGGTGGCGCTTGCCCATTCCATATTAACATTTACGTATTCGGTAGGCGTTATATCGCTGCCAAAGAAGTCCACACCATTAAACAAGCCCCCGAAAAATGTGGGGCCGCCCGCAGGAGAGTATCCACTTACCCAGCGGGTGCCTTCCCAGTTCCAGCCGTTTTCGGTAGGATCATCCCCATAGGGACCGGGATATGTGGTGTTAATACCCACGGGAGGTCCGGAAACCTTGACCTGGAAACCATCCACGAACGGCTGGGTGTTGCTGTCACCAACATTTGCCAGTACAGGCTGGTCAGTCAGAACAACCGTACCGGTGGTAGTATTTCTCAGGTTCCAGAAGTAGGTACCGGTTGTATCCTGGTTAAAGTATACCTCGTACTGGTCCCCGGTAATCTGCCCGGGATCAACGACGATGGCTTCCACAATACCGTCGCTGATACCGGAAACATGATCACCCATCTGCACTTCACCAACCTGGGTTTCATATTTTACACCCGGAACCGGACCCTGGGGCGTTACCGTAATAACATTCAGCGGGCTCTCCAGTGTGGGATTGGGGAAATTCGGGTTGTAGTTATAAGCGGTAATGGCAAAATAATATTCATTTCCCGCGTCAAGCACCTTGTCATTGATATAATCTTTGGTTGCAGTGAAATAGCGGGTGATACCATTATCGGTTCCGAACTGCACCGGCACCGTTACCACGTCCTTGAATTCAGGCAGGAAAAGCGGGGCGCGAATGGTCGTCACGTTATCCACGACATCATAGGTCTGTATCAGTTTTGCCGCAGCCTTGGTAGAAGAGGCGGTAGGCAGCTGGTAGATATTATACCCTTCAAATTTGAAACCAAGAATTTCGGTTTCTTCGGTGGCTTTGACTGCTTCCAGATCGGAACCCCATTCGAACTGTATGGCGCCGGGCTCTGTATAATAACTCACAGCCGGAGAGGGCTGAGGTTTAGGAATGGCGCTGAATAAGCTGTCGAATATAATCTGTGCATAGTCGTCATTCAGCTTCATCTGCTCTACTGCGTTACGGTTGTTACCACCGGTCTGTTCAATGATACCACCCACCACGGCCACGGTCACTTCCTGGGTATCGCCGGGCTGCATGACAAAGGGACCGGAACACAACGCAATACGGCGGTCACCGGGAGGGAAATTGTCCCCGCGGCCGTCAATGTCGCCGGTTTCGGTGAACGGATTTCCCGCCAGCGGATACTTTGTATCTTCTCCGCGGGTAGGTCCGAATCCCGCCGTATAACGGACGTTATCGGTAGGATCATCATTATTGGGGATATAGCCGTTAAGCATTTTGTACCATTCAATGGTCCCTTCATAATCCCGCAAGGGCGGATCGGAAATGGGGCTGCCGGCAGCAAAGTAAATAAAATTCGTCATCGGCAGGTTTATCAATCCGGGACCGACCCGTTTCAAATTAAAAATACCAAAATCTTCATTATCGGGAATCCCGTTCTTGTTAAGATCCTGTCCGGCTTTTCCCGCGACCAGCGGTCCCTGGAAGAAGTCATAGCCGCCGGAGGGCGGAGGAAGCCCCACCAGTTCATAGGTGCGGTCCTGCAGGTAGCCGTTGTAGGCATAGCCGATACTGCGTACCGTATCGCAGCCCGCAAAGTCATCGCCGGCTTCGCCAACATCCGGGTCAGACCATTGCGCGACATACATGGAGTCCATCTCAACGCCGGATTTGTTAATGATTTTATACTGCTTATAAATCACCTGTCCCAACTGAGTGGTGGGCTGATTATAGGACCAAATTGTTATCTGGCACTCGATTCCCATGGGATTGGAGCCATACAGACTGCTGGTACGGCCAATGTCAAGGTCATTCACCACAAACCAGATCACCTGATCGGCACCGGCAATACCCGGCGTACCATCCGGATAGGTCGGCGCGCCCTTGTCGGCCGGCCAGTTGGCATAATCGGCCGCATACTGGTTCACCACATCGATCACCTGCTGGTCGCTCACCGCAGAAACCCCTATGGAGTTTACTTCCGCCGCATCCTGGCGCAACACTTTCAGCGCGTTGTTCTGCTGCTGTTCTGTTAACTGATCGAAAGGCACGGTATAGTCAACATTGATGCGGTATAACTGCACCTCGCTGGCCTGTTCCGCCACTGCACGAGAAGCGCCAAACGGGGCAACGCCCGGAGTAATAATGGCGCCGGCGCTGGTGCCGATATTATAGGTCTGTCCGCCGACCCGCGGGTTCTGGGCGCTGGTGTCCTGCACAAAGGCGCCCCATACAACGCCGTCCTGGAAAATCAGCGTAGCAGTTCCCCGGGGGTAGGTTCCGCCGGCAATTGAAGATACAGGATCATAACCGGACAATCCGTCATATTGAATCCAGTAAGACCAGTTTCCTGCATTGGATAGCGTGCGAGTCTCTCTGTCCGCATTTTGTTTGAAGAATGAATTGCTGAAATCGGTGTCGTAGTTTTTCGCAAAACCGGACGACATGATCATCAGCAAAAATATTCCCAACAAAATCAACGGGAATGTTATGTTTATGCTTTTCTTCATTTGTTACTCCTCAATTATTATTCTCTTATCATTGTATCAATCCTGCTTAATGAAGGATCAATAGGCGAATTTAACGCCAAACCAGATCTGCCGCGGATGACCGTATAGCTGAAGACCAAGGGCATCCCAATATGACTGGCCATTCACCAGATTAATAGCGGTATACATGTCCCTGAAAGTCTGGATACCTTCGGGGGTGCTATGACCGGCGCTGCTGGCAAATGCTTCCGACTTGGCAGGAACATTCAGGAAAGCGTCCTCTTCGGCACTGCCGCTGGCCTGGTAGACGTTCAGCACATTTTTGGTATTGAAGAGATTCTGAATCATGGCGTAAACCGTGAAATCCACCTTTGCCAGAGTCAGGGTTTTGTCGATTCGCAGGTCCACGTTAAAATTCCAGGGAGTACTGGAGTTACCCAGAGGCTCAGTGGCGAAACGGGAACGGGAATCCAGCATATAGTTGACACCGGCATCGTATGCGCTGACCTGTCCCAGATTATAAGTGACCTGGGTATAGGGGTGACCACTGGAGAAGGTAAATATCATATTGGCACCCAGTCTTTCCAGAATCGGACCGCCGTCGTTCTTGCCAAAACGGTAATCCAGCATCACAGAGCCGGTATGGGTCTGTGAATAATCCAGAGGCTGCAATACCGTTGGTGTGACATCGCCGTTATAAACTGCACCGTGATAGGAGGTGCTGGTGGAACCGGTGCCTTCAGCATTGGTCAGGGTATAATTCACCTGCGCCTGCACACGGTTGGTGCGCCTCAGGGTCATACGGAATTCCAGACCCTTGGTGGTGGCAAAATCCTGGTTCGTGAATTTTTCATAGGAAGACACAAAGGCGGTAGGCAGTACAAACTGTTTGGTAACCTGCACCAGGCCTTTTACATTTTTATAAAATCCGTTCATTTCAAAAGCCGCCACGGAGGACAACTGCTGACGGAAACCGATTTCGTAGGAAGTGGTTCTGATGGGATCCAACCCAAATCCAACCGGATTCAGGAAGAAATTGCCGCCCTGGATGTTGGTTGACAAATTCTGAGGTCCAAAATACATGTCAGCCAACTGCGGCATCTGGATGAACTTTCCGTACTGCAGGTAAAATACTGTTCTTTCGGTAACCGGGAAGGAAAATCCAAGTCGGGGGCTAAGCTGCACAAACGGTTTTTTATCCTTGAAAGCACTCGCTTCAAGAACAGAAGTGTTGACGTTATAGCCCGGATCCTCCGGATTTTTCAGCTCTTTATCGTCTGTATTAAAGTAATCCAAACGCAGACCGGCATTCACGATCAGGTCATTAAATTCAATCTTATCCTGAACATAAAGGGCGCCATAAAGCGGATGTTTGGGAGCTGCAAGTCCGCCGCCGTCATACACATTTCCGAAATAATCGTATCCATAGTTATTCACATTACCGGCGCGGGCCCATACAGCCTGCAGGGAGTCCGTTGCAGACATAGCAGCTTCTCCACCGTAGTTTTCCGCCTGTCTTAAAGCACCCCGGCCATTAATCTGAAAACGGCGCGCGGTATAGTAGCGGGCGTTAATACCCGCCTTCACCTCATGGTGCCGGCCAATCTGGGAAACAAAGTCCAGGCCGCCGCCATAATAGGTTTGTTTGTCGAGACGGTAGCGGTAAAGCAGATAGAACGGCGTATTGAAACCGGCTACTGCGGGAGAGCCGTCAACCGGGAAAGCAAAACCATTGAAGAGATGGGGATTCTGCGGACTCCAGCGGCTGGCATACTGATATCCAAGCGCGGCGTTGGCAGTACTATCCCACCACTTTCTCCAGTCGTTTCCAAAATACTCATCCTGGTTTTCCAGTTTATCATTATAGAAGCTGGCACTCAATTCATAATAAGTTTTCGGACTTAAGACATGGGTGAAACGTCCTGTCAGCAAGATGGTGTTCTGGACATCATTGAAATCACGACTGTTCAGAATATTCAGCATCGGAACAGGACTGAGTTGAGAGTTATCATGGGTATAAGCACCGCCAAACCTTAATTTCATATTCTTGAAATCGAACAACAGGGTTCCGTTGATGGCACTGCGGTTCCGTTTGTTCTGCGGGGTAAAGCCATCGGGATAATAGACCGTCGCGGTATCCTGATTTCCGGTAATGTCACCATAGTCGATCAAGTCTTTGAAGACATATCCATCGCTGAACCGGACCTGCTGATCGCCGTAAACCGTATTTTCACCAGCAATGAAATAACGGATCTTGTTGGAAAGCAGCGGACCACTTATTGTTCCAACGGCATTCTGGTAACGGTAGGAATAGGTCCCCAGGAATTTATCACCCTGTTTGGCGAATTTATCCGTCTGGTAATCTGCGGAAAGATGAATATTGGAGCCGCCGCTTTTTAATTCGGAGCGGATAATTCCGCCATTGGCGCCGCCAAATTCAGCCGTGTAACCACCGGCGTATACGGAGAACTCTTCAATAGCTTCCTGGATTACATGAATGGACTGGGTATTGGTTCTCACATTGTTGATGCTGGCACCGTCGAGGTAATAGCCTACTTCATCGGCACGGCTTCCGCGAATGTGGACCTGATTGTCCTGCACCACAACGCTGGTCTGCAGGGCAATTAAATTCTGCAGGCCGCGAATCGGCACGGATTCAATCTCTTTATTAGTAACCAAAGAGACGGATGAGGTAACGTTTTTCTCCACAAGCGGACGCTGGGCGGTGACCACCACAGCCTCTTCCAGCTCCAGTGTAGTGGGTTCCAGCGAGAAATTGATTTCTGTTGTGATGCTGGCGGATACACGAACGCCCTGCATCACGACATCTTTGTAACCGATATAATTCGCACGAATATTATACACACCAACAGGGACATTCAAAATCACGTAGTACCCATCAATGTCCGTCGATGCGCCCATCGTGGTCCCCTCCAGAATTACATTCACTCCCGGCAAGGGCTCGCCGGTCGATTTGTCTGTTACCACGCCAGCAATTTTACCCGATGACTGGGCAAATATAAAGGCTGGCAGAAGCAATAACACCAGAATTAACCTTTTAAACATTACAACACCTCCATAATTAGTGTTTTTTTAAATTAAATTGGCAGAACGACAAATCTGGTAGGATTATGTCATTGGCTCTCCTCCTTTTATGGTTAATTGCACTTACCCCATAAACCCAAGGTCTAACATAGAACAAGATACAAATACAGTACCAGCTGATGGAATTAATTGATCTTATTAACTGATTATTTTTTGACAACAGAAAAGGATTCGAATAGGCATTTGCATTCAGGGGGCGGTAAAAGAGCCGTGCCTGCAAATTTACATGCTATCCGACTCACATGCCGTTTTCTCCCGGTCAGATTAGGAAAAATTGATATTTGGATAGCTTCCAGCAAAAAATGTATGATTTCAAAGTTGGCAGGAATTACCCGTTTCCTGGATGAACCACATGTAGCGGATTGATTAATTGATCTGTTATCCTCTCCCCTGCTTATCGCTCAATCCGGTGTCAGTCTATTACAATGCTTCTTTTAATAATTCTGATTTTCTCAGCCATAAATCTTCCTCAGGATCAATGGTAACAACATTTCTGTTCATCTCTTTCTTCTTATGAAAGGAGTACAGCGAGAAAAATCAGATAATCAATATAATGCCAGGAGGGGATAATATAATTTGTTTTTTGGGACGCGGTTGAATACATTTAAAATCAATTATCTGGGATGAATTTTACCTGTGTTGATAATACGGAGGTATATTTTATGAAAATGCAGTTGCCAATTGTCATCATTCTGTTGGTATTGATATGCGACACATTAGCTATGCAAAGGCAGACTGAATCTCAAAGGATTACAATACCGGCGATGAAGCAGATGCATGAAGTTATTTTTCCGCTGTGGCACAAAGCTTACCCGGCCAAAAATTTTGAGTTCTTAACGTCCCTGTTTCCCGATATTGAAAAGCATTTCGAAACGTTAAAACAGGCTGAATTTCCCGCGGGATTCCCGGACAGGAAGCAGCGCTGGGAAGAGGAAATCTCCCGGATGCAAAAGGTCATGAAATCCTATAAAACCGCCATAGATGAACATAATAAGGGGGCCCTGCTAAATTCCGCGGAAGCCCTGCACACGGCTTACGAAAGACTCATTAAAGTGCTCAATCCGCCGGTACCGGAAGTGGGCGCTTTTCATGAGGTACTTTATCGTGTGTATCATGAGTATATGCCAAATAAGAACTGGGTAAAACTGGACGAGGCGACCGCTCAACTCCGGGAAAGGGCGGCCGCGCTGAAGAGCGCAGAACTCCCCGGATGGCTCGCGGATAAGAAACCGGACTTTGATCGTGCGGTCAATAATTTGTCCCGGGCAGTGGATGAATTAACCAGACTTCAGGTCAATGAAGATCATAGAGATATCATCAACAATCAACGGGAATCCTTTCATCATGTATTTAAAAAAAGGATTCCCGCCTCAAAAGACATTCGGAAATTGTCTCAAACTGATTACTAAGCACTATTCTTTTATCCGCTCATTTTCGGGTATACTGACCGAACCCGGGTTGTTTACTGGCAGGACTTCGCTCCCGCATTAAACTCACTTGCTCACAGTTAATGTTGCGATCTGATTTTTTACATCATCCGCAACAGAGCCGGGCATCCCCATATTTTTGGCAAAGGCCCATTTTCCTGCATCCTCAAAATACATTTTCATGCGGTACATCATATCCAGCATTTCCACCTTAACATTATCCTTGTCCTTTACAATTACAACTTCTATGGGATATGCAGCGGCGTGGGCCAAACCGGGACATTTAAGATCTTTCCGTTCATGGTCACTGCCGGCCTTCACGATTTCAAACGATTTGGCTTCCAGTTCGGGACCGCTGGTACCAAGAATTGCAATTCCCTCATCTTCAGAGACACAGGAGCAGACCAGATGCATTCCCCATTTTCCGTTGCCGCCGTTCATACCTGCCTGAACATTTTTAACCACCTCCATGAAATCGGCACCCGGCATTTCCTTAATTACTTCAATCTTGTCATTAAACGATCCGCCGGCCATGATGCCCAGTGTTCTTCCGATATATCCTCTGTCCCGGATCTCTCCGTAATGTTTGCCGGACAATTCTCCGGGAACAGCCGTCTTTATCAGTGAACGCAATCTCTCACGCTGTAATTTCGAAATCTTATCATTGCCGTTGTCACTCATCAGCACGGTCCGGTTGATGCTGACCGGATTCACGATAGCCACCTGAACACCTTTTTCATCCTCAAAGACGTTTATGCGGTTTAACATGGCAAAGGGTGCGGTGAACCGGTTAATTTCCAATAACTGTTTGGCATAGGCGGAATCGTATAATACCAGCACGTTTGACCTGTAAGAGCACTTTTCCGGAGATTTGATTTCGAGCTTGCCGACTAACCGGAAGGGACTGATTTTAATCTGCTGCTCTAAATTTTGAACCGTTTTTTCAAAACTGAGTGGGACCTGCTGAATTACATAAAGATAAACGCCCTGTTCAGGCGAGTTTTCTCTCTGGGCAAATAACGAACTACCACTTCCCAGAAGCGTGAAAAGCAAAACCAATACAGATAACTTTTTCAGCATAATATCTCCTTTCATTTGGGAATCACAAAATTATATAAAGATTCCATCTTCTTTGCGGGCGCACAAAAGATGAAAGAGTTTTTTATGCTAAATGAAAGGCCTCCCCATCCTTTGAGAGGCCTGGAAATATATTTTCGTTTAGAACCGGATCAATACCGAGGCATTCAGAAGATGTTCCATTAGTTCACTTGTGCTGTTATTGTATTCGCTGGCGATGATGCTGTTGGTGGAAGTTTGTGATTTATTGAGAGCCAGTTCATAGGCGGCATTAAAAGCGATCCGGGAGGTGAAATTGAGGGTAAATCCCGCTGTGACATGATTTTCAACTATGGCGGGGAAAACCGGGAATACTGTCTGGTCAGGCACAGGATTCTTTCCGTGAATAAAACCCACCCGTCCGATCAGCAGCGGGGAAAATTTCATTTGAGCGCCTACCTTCACAATATAAGTATTTTCCCATTCCAGGGGAAATTCCGTATCAAAGCTGGTCCCTCCCAGCATCCGGTTGATATTGGCATTGGTTCCATTTGTAAACTTCAGTTTCATATTATTGAAGGCAGTTTTCCAGAGGACATATTGCACGTCCGCTCCCAAAGTCAGCATATCGGTGGCATTAAAGCTGAATCCGATTCCCATCACCGCCGGAAGTTTTAGATCGGCATCGGCGTCATAGGTGGTTTTGAATCCCTGCGCGGGATTGATTCCCAATTGCCCGAATTGCTGCAGCACACCCTGCTGCGCCATCTGAAGCTGCTCGGGGGTGGCGTTAGCGGGATTGGTTATTCCCATCTGCAGCATCATTGAACTGGGCGGTCATGTCCATGGTTGCTGTCCCATCCCGCAATTTCAAAGAGCTGTTAGAGGTGAAGCCAGCTCCCACCGTTACCCGGCCACTCACTTTATACTGGGCACTCACCGTTCCGCTTACGCCAAATCCGTTCACATCGCGCATATCGGCATAGGCGGTAACTTCCGTATACCCGAGTCCGCCCTGAGACATCGGGCTGCCGAACAGTTGTCCGAATGTAAGACCAGGCATCGCAACACCCATCATAACAGAGGGTGAAAGGCTGTATGGCATTTTCATTTCCATCTGGCCGTACAGCAAGTGCACGGAGGCGCCGATGCTGATATTCTCCCCTCCTTTAAAAGAAATACTCGGCCCCGCCTCGATCACGCCAAATTTGGAGTGATAATCCTGCAGAATGTAATTCCCGTTCTGGTCCCTGAATAACGAGTTCTTTAATTTGAAATCCGCGCCCATTCCGCCTTGGGTAAAGACGCCGAATCCCCAATTCCAGTTCGAATCCTGATAGCGGTTCACAAATACCAGGTCTCCCATGGGAAAGTATTTTGTTTCACCTTCTTTGTCATTTAAAGCATTTTTGAAATGTAACCCGGGAATCAGGAGAGAGAAATTCCCTTCCAGCGAGGTCGGCATAAATGAAATGGCAGCGGGATCGCGCATAATAAGTATGGGAGAATCGTAGAATCCGTATGAAAGACCGCCTCTACCGATTGATATGGCGCTAAAACCATTCAGATAGGTTCCGTTGGTGGAGAAACTTTGCGAAATCATTAACAATACAGACACAAGCACGAGAACAACAGAAATCTTTTTCATCGTCACTTCTCCTTGCTTTAATTATTATATGATTTTACACGTATAAAATGATGAATATTTTTTAAAGATGCCAACTATTTTTTTACTTTGTGCAAAATTTCCAAATATTTATTAAATATGATTTTTCTTGTTATTACAGAATGATCAATATATTAGGTGCTTAAGTCTTGTAGAAACATATAATTGGCAAACCGGCAAAATCGAAATTTCGAGTTTTGTCATATCAGCGGACTTTAGACAACCTGCAGTCCGGAATCACTCGATTTATACCATGCATCTTTCTATCGGTTTCGAGTCAGATCACAGGAATATTCGGCAGAGCGTATTCTTCGGTTTTTTTATGCACGGAAATCTTCTGTGCCTGTCCGGCTTAAGCAGGCTTTCACGGAACGCCATAATTTCCCGGATACTTTCAGATTGATCATCGGCGGAGTACAAAAGAAAAGGATACCGCCGTGGTATCCTTCCCATGTCCCTCTGAAAACCAACAATAAAAATCGTTGGCTTTTTTTAGATGCTGGTGCACTTGCCCTTTGACAACCGCAAGTCTACTCATCGCCGTGCATATGCTGGGCAAGGTAATTTTCAAGCCCTACCTTTTCGATCAGATTAAACTGTGATTCAATCCAATCCACATGATCCTCCTCTTCCTTGATGATGGATTGAAAAAGCTGACGCGTGCCGGCATCTTCCACTTCACGGCTGCGCTTAACACCTTCTTTATAAATGGCGATGCCTTCCATTTCCGCATTGAGCTGAGACTCCAGGTTCTTCCGGAAGTCCTGCTCCCATTTTATTTCCCGGTTCATAAGCATTTTTGGCGTCCCTTCCAGGAATAGAATCCGCTCCGTCAGTTTCTCTGCGTGCACCATTTCCTGCATTGCTTCCTGTTTGATATGAGCAGCCAGTTTGTCGTACCCCAAATGTTCCATGGTTTCGCTGTGCAGGATATACTGCATAATTGCATACAGCTCACCTTCGAGCGATTTGTTAAGATATTCGATGATTTCTGCAGCGCCCTTCATATGATGTCTCCTCAATTAATTTTGAATTTTTAACAGTCTGGTTTTGCTTTCGCGGCCTGCCTGATTACATCTGCTCGGCAAGATAATTTTCCAGCCCAACTTCTTTTATCATATTCAACTGCGTTTCCAGCCAGTCGACATGCCCTTCCTCCTCCCGGTAGATTCCCTCCAGCAGCTCCCGGGAGCCGTCGTCGCCGGCCTCGAGACAAATTCTAATGGCTTTCTGCAGCCGCTCGATGGCCTCCACTTCCAATTGAAGATCATTCTTGTGTTGGTCTTTTACATTTTTGCCCACATTAATCTTAAAATAACGGCTCATATTGGGCTGCCCTTCCAGAAACAGGATCCGTTCGATGAGCCTTTCGGCATGTTTCATTTCTTCAATTGATTCTTTTTTGGCCGCTTCATAGAGTTTTTTGAAACCCCAGTCGTCACACATTTCCGCGTGAATGAAATATTGATTAATAGCCGTCAATTCCGCGGTCAAAACTTCATTCAGTATATCCAGTACTTTCGAATTTCCCTTCATCAGGCGTTCTCCTCGTGGCTTGGTTTATCGTTTTCTAATATATCAAAACAATGCCGAAAAGACAAATGTTTCCTCTCC
>JARRQT010000162.1:0-459 GCA_037381445.1 Calditrichia bacterium | reverse complement strand
TGATTCATGGTTTGGAAAAAGGGGGAAGCAAAAAGACCTTTTGGTTGTGTGAGCAAATTTTTTCGAAAGGGACTGCTGAAGGCGCCGCTATCTATCTTCGCTCCGGCTTCCGGTATTTGTCCCGGGAAACGGGAAAAAATATTCCAGAATATCACTGAGGTGCGCGGACCAGTTCCCCCAGCTGTGCCCCTCGTTAATTTCCCGGAATTCAAAGAGATATTTTTTCTGTTTCAGAATTTCTTTCAAATGCCCCACCCTTTCGATTAAAACAGGGATATCGTATTTGCCGATGTCCGCATAGAATTTCAGATCCAGCCGGGGACCATTGGTAAGCGCTTCCAGGATGGAAGGCTGCACATTACTGGACTGCACACCGACCTTTCCGAATAATCGGGGGTGGGCGACCGCCAGATAGAGGGCAATATTTCCGCCATTGGATGCACCAATGGTTGCCCGCCA
>JARRQT010000161.1:0-15629 GCA_037381445.1 Calditrichia bacterium | reverse complement strand
ATTTACCTCTTTATTTCCCTTAAAAATTCTTCCACTTCGGGGATGCCGCCCTGGTAGATCAGATAACCGTTGTATGGTTCCCGTTCGGTTATTTCCCCCGCAATCGGGGTAAGCATGATCTCCTTGACCTTCTCCAGATCCTTTGTTTGTCCGAGCGCCCAGCCCAGCTTCACATAGGCGACTTCCGGGAGCATGTTGGCGGCGGGAATGACGCCCAATTCCATAATTTCACGGCCCGTTTCATACACATACATCTGGACATAGCCCCACAGGGTCTGCACGGTCATATAAACGGCGATGCCGGCCTCGTGCGCCCGCTTCAATGAAGTATACAGCGGTTTGTTGACGTGTCCCAATCCGGTCCCGGCGATGACAATTCCCCGGTAGCCGTTGTCAATCAGCGATTCGATGATATCGGGCTTCATATTGGGATAATAATACACGATAGAGACTTTTTCCTCGAAGGCGGTATTGATCGTGACATTTTGATCTTGCCGCCTTTTTTTGTAATCTCCCCGAAGCGGAGTAATCTTTTTTCTGTCCACCATCGCCAGAGGGATATCGCCGATGGTGCGGAAAGTGGAACGGTAGCTGGAGTGCATTTTTCGCACCCGGGTGCCCCGGTGCAGTAATCCGTACTGATCCGAAGTGGGACCGAACATGCACACCAGCGTTTCGGCGATATCACTTTCGGCGGCGGTTTTCACGGCGTGAATCAGGTTAAGCGCGGCGTCCGAAGAAGGGCGGTCGGAAGAACGCTGTGATCCCACCATTACGATCGGAATGGGGGAGTTCTGGACCATAAAGGACAGGATCGCGGCGGTATGATGCATGGTATCGGTCCCGTGTCCTATCACAATGCCGTGGGTACCTTTCTCTATTTCTTTTCCGATGGCCTGGGCGGTGCCGATCCACTGTTCGGGCCCCATGTTTTCACTGAAAACGCCGTAAAGCTTTTCGGTTTCCAGATTGCAGAAATCCGCCAGTTCCGGGACCGATCCGTAAAGTTCTCCGGGAGAGAAGGCCGGGATCACTGCCCCGGTCCGGTAATCCAGCCGACTGGCAATAGTCCCGCCGGTGCCCAGGAGTTTTACGCCGGGTTTGTTGGGTTCGTAGGGGAATTCTTTCTCCGGAATTTTATAGTGTGCTTCCTTCCGGCCAACCTCTTTTATGGTATCAATGGTTTTAACCGCGATCCCCACGTTGTAACCGTTATTAAGCTTTAATACAATATGCGTGTTATCGGCGGTTTCCGATCGCGGAAGGATGATGCCTTTGAATAAGCCGCGGCTGGTTTGCATTTCTACCTCGCTCCAGACCTGCACGGCATTATTTTTCATCAGACTCAGGGCCGGTTCCCGGTATCCCTTATATGCCTCATTCATTTTCGCCTCCCCTTGTCTGAAGTTCATTTTCGATATATTTGCGAACCGATTTGGCCGGGATTTGCCCCCTGACACTCTCCATAATTTTCCCCATAAGGTATCTATGTTTCTTTTCGCTGTTATCAAAATCAGGCATCCCGTCATTGACCGCAGACTTTATTATTTCTGGAATCTCCGTTTCCTTTACTGACGGCGGAATATATTTCTGTAATTCCGATTTCAGATCATCAATTTGTCCGGCCAGATATTTTTTCAGAATCTCCTCCCCGTTCTCAAGCAGCGCAGGCTGCTTCTGAACACGGGAGAAGAAAAGACGCCAGAGATCATCGGTCAGTTTCTCAACGGGATATTTCTTCCTCTTCCAGGCCTTTGTTTTCTCAAACAGAAAGACCGCCACGCGGACGGGAGAAATTTTATATTTTTCAATGATTTCCTCAAAAAGTCCGGCTCTGGGAGAGGAAGCGATCGGAATCAGATGGTGGTCGGGTATGCCCATTTTCTTGTATTTCTCCCGACGAATCCATAACGCTTCAGGAACATTATTTTCCAGTGTCCGGATGCGTTCTTCGGTGATTTCAAGAGGAGGTAGGTCCGTGTCCGGATACATCCGCTCCGGTCCGGGCAAAATCCGCTCAAAACCGTTCGTACCGTCTGCCAGCGCCTGCCGCGTTTCGCTGGGAATCCCAATCGTAGCTTCCCGGGCCCGAATCTCAATTTCCTGTACGGCTGTCTTTACGTCCCTGCTATTTCCCCATACCAGGATCAGCGCGTCATGTGAACCGGCCTGAACGGCCTTCCGGATTTTATTCCAGGTAAAGCTGTCGATGGTTTCTTCCGTGCTTTCCGAGGTCAGAATGTTGGGGAGGCGGGTGAGACAGGCAATGACCCTGACCCGGTCCGATATTTCTTTGGAAAACACTTTTCCGGTCTGGGTGGGATGGCTCAAAATCCGGGCGTAGCCCTTCAGATTGACGCAATGCACTTCTTCTTTCCGCTCGATGGCCATCCGGATCGGATCCCAGGAAGTCTTCGTGAGCAGATTGGTCACATCCGCGGCGGTGCTGCGGAAGGTTTTTTCGGTGATTCCCCGCCGATGCAGCTCCTCACGGATCTGCAACAGTGAATGCTGGCGGAACGCTTCATTATAGATCAGATGGGGAATCAGCGGGATTCGCGAAACCCCTTTTATCTCGATGCGGGTTCCGTCTGTGATGCTGACATTTACATCCTGGCGGGCGGCGCCAATGCCGGTCCTGACCTTCCCGGTGCTGCGCACCAGCCAGCGAAGCAGATTGGCGACTTCGGCAACTTCCTGGGGAGTGTGCATCTCGGGCCGAGTGACCATTTCGATGAGCGGCATGCCCAGACGGTCGGTCCGGTAAACCCGCAAATGTCCCACATCGGAGACCTCCCGGCAGGCGTCTTCTTCCAGCCCAAGCTGAATGAGTCCGATCTTTCTATCCTGATAGGGAATCCAGCCGTCGATTCCCACAATAGTGGTGCGCTGAAAACCGGTTGGGATACTGCCGTCAAGGTATTGTTTGCGCGCAATATGAATTTCACTTACCAGTTTATAATTCAGCAGCATGGCAACCTCCAGCGCGATGTTGAGCGCCTGCTGATTTATTTCGAACGGCGGCGTGTCATCCATTTCATAAGTGCAGACCGTTTCATGGTTAATCTGGTAAATGATTTCCTTTTTCGTCTTAAACTCCATCAGGGCGGTGCCGTCGTACTCTCCCAGCTCGGAAAGAGTCGGACGCATGTGCCTTAAGATCTCCGCGTCATATTCCTCGCTGTAATGCCCGGCGGGGCAGCGACAGAAAAGCTTCTTTTCGGTGAGTAATTGCTGATGAATTTCCAGTCCGCTGCGAAGACCCAGGGCGTCGTAATCCTCCCGGGTCATTTCTTCAAACGGTTTCAAAAGAGGTATCATAAAAGTGTCCTTGAAAGGTTTAGATTTTCCGGAATCATATTTCCTCATTCAAAGATATTTGGGGGAAATAGCATGTTAATGCCCGGCCATGTTTTCCGGGCCGATATCCGTGAAATCGCGATTCCCGAAAATATCAAATACATATTCCAATTTTTTATACCAAAATAATGGGAAAATACATTTTTATTGATTTGGAAGGCAAGCATAAAGAAAATTGACAGAACAGGAACTCCTTGCGGAACAGGCAATTTAAAAGCCCGGAGACGCAGGTTGGATGTGTTTGAATAGTTCAAAGATGCTGAAAGAATCGGAATGCTGGGTGTTTTCCTATCAAAAATGTTTTTACTTGCCTTAAAAGAAAGGCTTTTGTAGAATTCTGCCCATGAAAAATGAAATGACCTCAGAGATGAAAATCGATTTGCCGCCCAATTCCCGATTTTGCATGGTGGTGCATTATGCCGAAATCGGATTAAAGGGGAGCAATCGGGGGCTGTTTGAGAATCAACTGCGGCGGAACATCATTCGCGCGCTGAGTGACACGACGCTCGGCTCCGTGGAGCGTTCCTTCGGAAGACTGCTGATCTATTTCCCCAAATCGTTTGACTGGCCGGCAATCAGCTCCCGATTGAAAAATGTATTCGGGATTGCCCACTTTTCCCCGGCTGTCATTACTGACCAAAGCATAGGGTCAATTACTCAGGCAGCTTTGATGCAGATGAAACAAGGCGGATACAAGACTTTTCGGGTAACTACCAAACGTTCCCAGAAAGAATTTCCGATGACATCCCCGGAGCTGAGCGCCCTGATCGGGGCCGCGATCGTAAAAGAAACGGGCGCGCGGGTGGATTTATCCAATCCGGAGAAAAGCTGTTTTATTGAAATATTCAATAAAAATTCTCTGATATACAGTGAAAAAATTGCGGGATTGGGAGGGCTGCCCTCCGGCGTCAGCGAGCGGGCTGTTTCCCTGCTGTCTTCGGGCATCGATTCGCCGGTCGCTTCCTGGAAGATGATAAAACGCGGCGTAAGACTCATTTTTGTTCATTTTCACAGCGTTCCGGCCACCACACAGGCATCCATCGAAAATACCAAACAGTTGGTAAAACTGCTAACCGAGTATCAGTATAAATCAAAACTCTATCTGGTCCCTTTTTTGGCGGTACAGCAGCAGATTATGATTAATTCGCCGGCGGATTACCGGGTATTGTTTTATCGAAGAAGCATGTTCAGAATGGCAGAAATGATTGCACTCCGGGAAAGGGCCGCTGCATTGGTAACGGGCGAGAATGTGGGCCAGGTAGCTTCGCAGACCCTGAGCAATATCCGGGTTGTCAATGATGCCATACAATTACCGGTCTTGCGGCCGCTGGCCGGGGAGGATAAAAAAGAAATCATCAATCTGGCCCATCAGATCGGGACCTTTGACATTTCAACAGAACCATACGAAGACTGCTGTTCGCTGTATGTCCCCCGGCATCCGGAGACAAAAGCGGATCCGAAAAAGATTGAGGAGATCGCCCGGCAGTTGGACCTGAATGAACTTCACGAGCAGGTTCTGGAGCAGGCTGAAATAATAAAATTCCGGCATCCGGAACAGTTGCCAACGCCGTGATTATGCTAAATATCAACAAGGTAAATATTATAAAATCTAATCGGCGTGATAGATGAAAAGCCTTTTTACTTCTGCGATTCTGTTTCTTGTCGCTCTCAGCGCCCTGGCAGGTGAGACCCGGAAGGATTCGCAGGGACCCTACGATCCCACCGCAGATGCCCATAAAGAAATAGCCCATGCCATAAAAATGGCTCAGGAAAAGGATCAGCATATATTATTGATGTTTGGCGCCAATTGGTGTCCATGGTGTCGGGCATTACATAAGCTCATGGAAAGTAATGCTGCAATAAACGAGTATCTGAAGCAAAATTACCAGATTGTTTTGGTTGATGTGGGGAGGAAAGATAAAAACCTGGATCTGAATACGCGGTACGGAGAACCAATAAAACTGGGACTTCCAGCGCTGGTGGTTCTCGACAGGAACGGCAAGCAACTGGTTCTGCAGGAAACAGGCGCTCTGGAAACCCATGACCCTGCAGTGAAAGGTCATGACCCGCAAAAAGTGATGGAATTTCTTGAAAAATGGGGACCCAAAGGCCGGGCAAAATGAAACGAAAATAAAGAAGGAATGTTACCATACAAAACATAATGAGGAGGCACTATGTGCGGGAGAATCTAAACCCGCAAACTGCTTGCATCGGTAACACCCCTTCTTTTTTATTTACAACTAAACTTTGGCCGGGTTCCCCATAATTTTTAATTCATCTTTGTATAAAGTAAAAATATCAGACATTGTGTTGGAACGGTAAAATATTATAAAAATATGTGAGAATTAATGCGTCGGGGTCCTGCTCGATAGCTTTTTTCTGCATCTCTTCCAACCAATCTCAAAGCAAGACTAACCTCATAAAAAGAATGATCAGTTTTAAAAATTTTTCTGGCGCCTGTCTGTTGAATAGGGGCTAATAATATGGAAATAGCGGGTGCCCGGGACAGCTTCCAGTTCTCCCTTTACAACCTTATTCAAGTGTGATTTTTTTATTTTTGTGCATTCTTTGGGACTGGCAATTCTTACGCAACTTCTTCTTTATCAAATTGTTCGCAGGTATCGTCTAATTTAATTTCTGTGTTCCGCAATTGACATTTGTAATAGAAATCCTCCACTTCTCCCTTTATTTCGCTCATGTGGATAAAAGAAAGGCGGTTTTTGCAAAACTGGCAGGTTCTGGGAATGCTCTGTTTCTTATCTTTGACCAGCGAAGAGAGGCCAACGCGGTAGAAAAAACGCGAAATGCTTTCTATATAAAAAGAAATCTGCTGGAGCATATTCCGGATTTTTAAAAGGACAACCACCTGAAATACAAATAAAGACAACACAATTGCAAACAGGATCCATAATGCTTCAGGATTATTTGATAGGAAATTCATAACGCCCTCTGGTTAATCTCTAATTATATACCGCAAAAAACCGCTTCAGTTTCTCAAAAAATTTCTATACTTTATATTCGTCCCGCACCGGAAAAAGGTTAATAATTAATTTAAAATTAGGGTGTTTATCGTTTGCTTTTTTATGATATGAAATCAGGGAGGATGGGAGTGTCGCAACTGGCTTTGAAGATATAAGATTCGGAAAGATTTTCTGCGGTAGTCAAATCCGAAGTCCTGAAGCTGATACGTAGGGCCAGTTACGAAGGCTCATTTGATAATACCCAAAGTCATCTGCTATTTGACAAACGGAATGACGAATCCGGTCCCTACGGTAATGTAATAACCCGAGTAATTAAATGCGGCGGCAGTGGTATAGTCTTTATTGGTATAATTCAGGTATTCGGAATTTACCCTCTGATCGACCCGGTACTGCCCGGTCATCTGGCCAAGATTAGCAAAATGGGCGCCAATCTCGGTGGTCAAAAACATGAAAGGAAACAGCCGGATGCGGACTCCCAGGCAGCCGTAGGCGGTCAGCGCATTTGAGGAAACATCTCCTGAATTATTCACAAAGTTTTTTGAATCATTATATTTAAAATTGGATTTGCTCCAGCCCAGGCCAAGACCGCCACCGGCCCCGAAATAGGTGTTGACTCTTCTCCAACTGTTATAATCAAAATAATAATTGATTCCAATGCTGATTTCAAAATATTCTATGCGCCTGTTAACATCGAATTCAATCGGTTGATCGAAAAGATTGAAATTATCGGTCGCAGTTTTTTCCCGGAAATAATAACTGTTAACATTCAGAAAATAGTTTTCCTCCAGATGATACTCAACCTGAAATCCCCAGGCATAATCGCCATTCAGCGGATCAGGCGGCAGAAGGGCCTGCTGGGTCTGTTCTGCCAGACTCTTGATGCGTGTTTTGGCGTCATCATTCACCTCACCCATTTTAACGGTGGCATATCCAAAATACGGTTTTACAGAAAGCATCTGGGCCTGGCTTGAGCAAAAATAAAAAATGGAAAGGAATAAAGCGGAATAAATGGTCTTTTTCATTTGATCCTCTGCTTAAAAATAGAGAGTGACAAATTGTTCAATATTCCAAACGCAGCGTCATATCTGCAAAAATAAATATCTTTAAACTGATGTGCAACCAATTAAATTTAACACTGGGAAATATCCACAAATGATGCGGGAATTGAGCTGAAGTTGATATAGTGATTGATTCTCACCATACCACCATGAGGCTTAAAAAGAATAACAGAAAATAGTCCCGTAAAAATATAAAGGAACCGCCGGCCCTGCAGTCCCTTTTTGTGTGAAAAAATTAATGGACAGGAAAGTTGTCCGTCCGGAGTAAAATTAACGGGTTAATTATACTCTTCCTCCAGATAATTTGGATCGAGATAATAGTCGCCAAACCCGGTCCGGTCAATAAAAAGAAATATTTTTCTCAGGTCATAATATCTCCAAACCACGTATGGCATTGTGCTCATCTCGAAAGGATGACGTTCAATGTCATCCGGCTCGCCGAATTTGATGAAGATTCTTCCCCGGTCGGATTCCCAGCCGTCCATGCTGAGGTTGGAATAGCTTTCATTGGTAAAATTCACCCGGCGGTAATACTCATCCAGCAATTCATTTTTTTCCGTTTCCTGATTCGGGTCCATTCTTTTCCAGAAGCGGTTAAAATACGCCAGCTTCTCATCATAGGGCTGTTTAAGCGCCCAGCCAATTGAATCTGCATCCATGATATAGCGCATTTGATGGAGAGCCACATCCAGCAGAGCATACTGATTAAACAGCACCGTGGCACCCGCAGGATTTTTGACCGTATATTCAATATGGAGTGAATCGTTCGGATTTTCCATAATTGAAGAAAAGTAGAAGTAGATGTATTCATCCGTCCCGCTGAAATTATTGGTGAGATTGGGTTCAAACGAACTGATCTGGCCGGTGCTGTCTTTCTCGAATTTGCTGAACAGCAGGATATCACTTATCAAAAATTTTTGTTTCTTGATATCCGGGATTACGAAATTGACTTTTCGGTTGACCTGTTTGCCGCTGTTTTTATCAAGGATGGTTACCACCGCATCATATTCACCTGGGGAAAGCGGAACATCCGTGGTAAAGGTGTTGCTGATATCTCTGGAATTCGTTTCATCGAAACTTGAACTTTCAATCTGTTTCTTAATGGTCCGGCTGAAGATCGATTCTTTCTGTTTGTTGGTAACGAAGATATCTATCTGAATTTCACTGCTGAATTTATCATTCTGTTTGATAAAGGTCAGGTCGTCGTTAATCATTTGCAGATACAGCCGGACAATCTGCTGACTGTTCTCTTCATTAAAAGTCCGGAAAATTGCCGCATGAAAAAAAGGCAAACCCACTCCGCTGAGTTTTGGAGCTGACATGTATTGTCCGAAAACGTTTGCAAATAATCCCAACACCAGCGTTATGATTGAGTACTTATAAAATCTCATTACCCCTCCAGAATTTTTCCAAAAATCTCATACTCACGGGCATCTGTAATTTTCACATTACAAAAATCACCAGCTTTTATACCTTTTTGAATGTCCTCGATAATTACTTCATTATCGATTTCGGGCGAATCTGCATAGGTGCGGCCAATCGCTGTGTTGTTTGAGTTATCCACCTCATCGATCAATACACGGAAGGTCTCCCCGACCTTTTTCTCATTTTTTACAAGTGAGATTTCCTGCTGAATATTCATGAGTTGGTTGTAGCGTTGTTCCGCAATTTCCTCAGACGGATGGGGAAGGGAAAATGCCGAGGTGTTTTCTTCTGGCGAATAGGTGAAGACTCCCATCCGATCGAAACCGATTTCCCTGACAAAATCTTTCAATATCTCAAAATCTTTTTCATTCTCCCCCGGATGTCCGACCAGAAAGGTGGTCCGCAGGGCGATATCGGGGAGACGGTTTCTTAAATCAGAAAAAATCTGTCGGATTTTTGAGGATGTTCCACCCCGTTTCATAATTTTCAATACCTTATCCGAGATATGCTGTATGGGCATATCAACATAATGAACAATTTTTGAACTGCCCGCCATCGCCTCCGCCAGCTCCGGCTGGAAAGTTGTGGGGTAGGCGTAGTGCAGCCGGATCCATTCTATGCCTTCAAGCGCTTCCAGGCGATGTACCAGATCAACCAGACGCTGTTTTTTGTAAAGGTCCAGTCCATAGAAGGTAGTATCCTGGGCAATCAGAATTAATTCCTTTGCCCCCTTTTCCGCCAGCATGCGGGCTTCCCCCACAATATCTTCCAGCGGGCGGCTGCGATGCATGCCTCTCATTAAAGGAATAGCACAGAAAGCGCATTTGTGATTGCAGCCCTCTGATATCTTCAAATAGGCATAGTGCTGTTTTTGGGAAAGGCAGCGGGTCTCATAAAGATGCTGCGGGGATTTGGGTGTCAGATTCAAATATTCCAGGATGTTGCTGAATTCCTCCGTTCCGAAATATTCATCCACCTCCGGAATATCCTTTCGTAAATCGGGCTGATAGCGCTGCGAAAGGCAGCCGCATACCAGCAGTTTGGTGCCCGGATTCTCTTTCTTGAGTTGCCCGGCCTCCAGAATGGCGCCAATGGATTCCTGTTTGGCCGGCGTGATAAAGCCGCAGGTATTGACAATCAGCACATTTGCTTTTCTCGGATCATCAGTGAGCGGCACATCATTGGCCTTAAACTGGCCCATCAGGATTTCCGAATCATACAGATTTTTGGAGCATCCCATGGTCGTTATATGAACCTGCAATTTTTTATTTTTATTGTTATTATTTCTTTTCACTGATCGACTTTCAAAACTTTATTTATGACTTTGTATGAGTAATGTCCGTATGTTTTTGACTTTTACACGACCTAATATCTTTTTAATGGAAAATAGAAATTTTTACGGCATAGCACAATCGAATAATTTGTCAGTTCCGTATCGAATTGAAATCATGGGAGTTACTGAATGCAAGCACTTAAATCAATCTTGAATAACAATATCATATTTTGAAAAATACTTAATAGTTATTAATCCAAAAGGTTTTATCGGTCAAACGCGAGATTTGTTCCTTGGAAAAAACATCAGGGTTCTTCCGGAATGTTTTCTGCTTCCGGCCGGTAGCCTGTTTGAGATAGGTGAGGGGCCCAGGTTCTATTCCGCCAATCCTGATAGAGCGGGGTAAGACGGGAAGGCCAACTGAGCATCTTTAGCTTTGATATCTCAATTCTATTTCGCCATCCTTTAGTCAATTTGTTTCGGAAGGCACGCAATGAATCTGTCCGGTAGACCGGTATGCGGCTCAGGCTCAGGGGCTGCGCGAGATTGGTTGCGCCCCAAAGGTTTATGCAGCCGTATTCGTAACCTGCTTTCCGGACAAGCTTCAGCACAGAATGATTTTGCATTCCGAAAGGGTAGGCCAGGGAAAGCGGGTATGTGCCGCATAATTTCTGCAGTTCGCGGCGAGAATGATACAGTTCCGCCTCCAGTTCTTCCGGGGTGATATGCGTAAACGCGCGATGGGCGATACCATGGGAACCTATTTCAATCCCCGCGTCACTGAGTTCGCCTATTTGCCTGCGGTTGAGGTGGGAAAAGCGGATACCCCCGAGATTAGCGTCCCACAGGTTCATTTTTCCGATATATTCGGTGATAATGAAAACGACAGCGGTGAATCCAGACTTCCTGAGGATGGGAAAAGCGTTGTCATAAACCGATTCATATCCATCGTCAAAAGTGATGATAATGGGTTTGGCGGGAATTTCCCCCTGATGTATCTGGCGGAAATTAACCGGAGTATATCCTTCCTCCTTCAGAAGCTGCATCTGCCTGAGGAATGAGCCGGGTTTTACGCTGTTAATGCCCCATTCTCGCCGCATATCAATTTTATGATAGGTCAGAATCGGGATATCCCGGAGCGGTTCATCCATCATTCTTATTCGTTTAATTCCTGAATCTTTGTTTTCAACTCGGCGAGCGGCAATCCCACTGCCTCTGCCAGATTCTTTTTCACCACATGTCCCTTGTAGAGGGAAATCCCATTCGCAATTCCAGTGTCGCTGAGAATGGTCTTTTCCAGGCCCAGTTCCGCAATCTTCATCAGATAAGGCATCAGAGCAGCGGACAGCGCGCGGGAAGCGATTTTCGGCACGCTGGCTGAAATATTGGAGACGCAATAGTGCACGACTTCATCGACGATAAACGTCGGATTGTCATGATTGGTTACTTTGCTGGTTTCGACGCTTCCTCCCAGATCCACATCCACATCCACAATAACCGAACCGGGGCGCATGGTTCTGACCATTTCTGTGGTGATCAGTTTGGGAGTCGGTTTATCGGGTACCTGAATGCAGGTAATCAACAGGTCAGTTTCCGGAAGGAGTTCCTTCAGGTGGTCTTCGGTGCTGATCAGGGTAGTAAGATTCTGGTGCCCCAACAGATCAAGCTCCTGGAGTTTTACGTAATTATTGTCGAGGACCGTGACCCGCGCGCCCATATTGGCGGCAGTGATCGCGGCCTGATTCCCCACATTTCCTGCTCCCAGAATGGTCACCTGCGCCGGCGGCGATCCGGTGACCCTGCCCAGCACAATGCCTCTTCCGCCGTGATGTTTTTGCAGATAATGGGCGCCATTCATCACGGCTAACTGGCCGGTTATGCGGCTGAGCGGGCGAATGATGGGATGCATGCCGGAGGCATCTTCGACGAATTCGTAAGATAGGCAGGTGCAGCCCCTTCCCGCCAGCGTCTTAAGGAGTTCAGTGTTGCTGATGAAGTGGAAAAAGCTGAATACAACCTGATCGGGCCGGATAAGCTCAATCTCCACCGGCTGGGGTTCACGCACCTTTAAGATGATTTCCGCGGCGGAATAAAGCTTTTCGGCGGAAGGAACGATGGTTGCCCCCATTCTTTCATAGCGGGAATCGGGCGCCTCGCAATCTTCACCGGCATCATTCTCCACAATAACCTGATGTCCCCGCCGGACAATTTCCTTCACCAGAAATGGCATTGCGCCTACCCGCAACTCCTGGTTACGTATCTCCTTTGGTATCCCAAAAATCATATTTTCACCTTCTTTTGAATGATTTGCTTCTTTATTTATTCCTTTAACAGAAGCTATCGCCTTTTAATTTAGTTAAAAAATTGTAAATATCTGCAGAATATTTTGATAAATCCCTAAAAATAGCGTCAAAGATCATATGTTTAATGGAAATTGGGCCTGTCCGATTCCATACGCGCGGAGCAAAGAGCCGCTGCCGGCAATACTGCCGGGTGCTGCTATCAGTATTATTTTGCCGGAATTTTATTTGGATTCAGGAATGAACATTACCTGCAGCAAATGATCTTTATCGAACAGGCCGTTGGCCAGATTGTGCACTTTATCGGCGCTTACGTTATCGATTCCGCTGATTATCTGGTCCATATCATGAAAAGCCTGCAAATAAATTTCCATCTTGGCCAGCCGTCCCATGCGCCGGGCCGTGCTTTCCAGGCTCAATACCAGATTGCCTTTCACCTGCGACTTAACCTGATTCAGTTCGCGCCGTGAAATGGGTTTATCTTTCAGCCGGTCGATTTCGCGGCTGAGCAGTTTGAGTGCCTTATTCAGCTTGTTCTTTTCCGTTCCGAAATAGATCGCCAACAATCCGTGGTCTCTGAAAAAATCGACATAGGAATAGATGGAATAGGCAACTCCATATCTCTCGCGGATGTTTTGGAATAACCGTGAACCCATCCCCACCCCCAGAAGGGTATTCAGCAAAAGCAGTTCATACTTGCGGTGATGCTTATAGGGCAGCGCTTCTGTACCCAGGCATATGTGCGCCTGATTGATGGCACGCGGAATGACAAATTCCCCGCTGCCGTAATGGGAGGAAGCGGCTCCGTCATTCGGGGTCACGCCTCTCGGCAGCTGAAATCTGGCCTGGCATAATTCCACCAGCCGGGAGTGGTCCAGATTGCCTGCCGCGGCAATCACAATGTTATTCGAGGTGTAATTTTGTGAATAAAAATCCAGCAGCTGGTCTCTGGTGATGCCGGTAACGGATTCCTTGGTTCCCAGAATGGGAAAACCCAGGCTGTCCTCGGGATAAAGTTTCTCCATGAAAACATCCTGCACCAGATCATCCGGGGCGTCTTCCACGCTGTCAATTTCATCCAGAATGACTTCACGTTCCTTAACGATTTCCTTTTCAGGGAATACGGAATGGCAGACCATGTCCGAGAGCACGTCTACTGCCTTCGGCAATTGATCATCTAAAATCTCGGCATAATAACAGGTTTGTTCTTTGCTGGTAAAGGCGTTCAGATAGCCGCCGACTACCTCAAGGCTGCGGGCGATTTCCCGCGCCGAGCGCTTCCGGGTTCCCTTGAACATCATGTGCTCCAGGAAATGGGCGATACCGTTCTTCTCCCTGCTTTCGTTCCGCGTTCCGCTTTTTACCCACACCCCCACCGAAACCGACCGGACGGAAGGGATTTTTTCGCTCACGATCGTCAATCCGTCGGGGAGTACGGTTTTATTATATTCTGAATAAACCATAAGTCGTTTTTATATCCTTAAAATTAACGCACTAAATTTAGGAAGTATAACGCCGTACGCAAGGAGAAGTTTGCTACTTCCAATATTTTATAAAAGAATCGGCGCCTGACAGGGAGAAGTATCCGAATACCGGAAAAAAGAAGATTAAAAAGAATTTAAAACGATTGCTGATCAGCAGAAAACTCCAAAAACAAGAAAAGGGGCATCAGCCCCTTTTATATTCTCTATGGAATCGATGCTAACTCTGTTTTTCCTGCCGGCGCAAATACTCTTTCCGGCTCAGGTTATAACGTCCCTCTTTATCGACTTCCTTGAGGACCACGTCAACTTTGTCACCGATATTGACCACATCCGTGACATTGTTGACCCGACGCATGTCCAGTTCGGAAATATGAATGAGCCCTTCCTTGCCGGGCATGAATTCCGCAAAGGCGCCAAAGTTCATTATCCGTTTCACGGTGGCATGATAGACTTTTCCCACTTCGGGTTCGGCGGTAATTGCTTCAATCAGCTCCTTCGCCTTTTCAGCCATCTTCACATCCGGTGAGGCAATGACGGTATACCCGGAGTCATCGATATCAATCTTGGCGCCGGTCTGTTCGATGATGGCACGAATAGATTTCCCTGATGGGCCAATCACCTCGCCGATCTTGCTGGGCGGAATCATGATGGTAAGTATCCGGGGAGCGTACTGGGAAATCTCCGCCCGCGGCTTGTCAATGGCCTGATCCATAAGATCCAGGATTTTCAGCCGGGCGATTCTGGCTTTTTCCAATGCGTTTTCCATGATTTCGAAACTCAGGCCCGAAATCTTGATGTCCATCTGAAAAGCGGTAATGCCATCGCGATTACCGGCCACTTTGAAATCCATGTCGCCCAGATGATCTTCATCACCCAGAATATCCGTCAGGATGCGGATTTCATTTTCTTCCTTTATGAGACCCATGGCAATTCCTGCCACGTGGCATTTGGTGGGCACACCGGCATCCATCAGGCTCAATGAACCGGAGCAAACCGTTGCCATCGATGAGGAACCGTTGGATTCCAGAATATCCGAAACGATGCGAATGGTATAGGGGAATGAATCTTCAGACGGCAGGATGGTTTTCAGCGAACGTTCGGCCAGATTGCCGTGTCCGATTTCGCGGCGACCTGGTCCGCGGAAAGGTCTTACTTCGCCCACGCTAAATGGTGGGAAATTGTAATGCAGCATATAGCTCTTGCTGCTTTCACCTTCCAGATTCTCAACAATCTGCTCGTCCATTTTGGTGCCGAGGGTGGTTGCGCCCAGACTCTGGGTTTGTCCCCTGGTAAAGAGTGCCGAACCGTGCGCACGCGGCAGAACGCCAACTTCGCAGGTGATGGGACGAATATCATCCATTCCGCGGCCATCCAGACGGCGGTTTTCACTGGTGATCATTCTGCGCACTTCTTCCTTCTCAATGGTGTGCAAGACTTCTTTGATATAGGATTGATAAGGAAGATAGTCTTCGCCCAGGGCTTCCATAAGTTCTTTTCTGATTTCCCCCAGCTTTTCGTGGCGCGATTTCTTTTCGGTGATTTGAATGGCTTCCTTCACTTTGGCGCGGGTCTGCGATTCAATTTTCTCCGCCAAGCCTTCGGGGACTTCGGGAGCAGCGATTTCCATTTTCTGAGGAGAGAATTCGGCAATCATTTCCTTTTCCAGCGCGATAATTTCGCGAATGGCCTGATGACCAAAACGCAGCGCTTCAATCATCTCGCCTTCCGATATCTCTGAGGCCTCCCCC
>JARRQT010000160.1:0-11374 GCA_037381445.1 Calditrichia bacterium | reverse complement strand
TTTTATTTTTACAGCTTTTTTATCTGTTAATGGGAATTCTTAAATTGGGGTTGAACATGCCGCGCTTCAGACTGTTGCTTCAGGCCCCTGCAATGGTAATTAAGCTAGTTATGGTCTCTAGAAATGGTTTGATTGGAAATGTACAGACGATTTGGGCCAGAACACCACGGTGAAGGGAATATGAAGGCCAGGAAAATAATGCATCTCATAGCGACCAATTTTTATGGCGGTCCAGAGAAACAAATTGTTGAACATTTGAAATTGCTGAAAAAACACCTTTCCTACACAGGGATTTTGGGTACATTCCTGGAGGGCAATCACCACAACGAAATTCTAGGACGTGCGCAAGAAGCCGGAATCAAGAGCTATGGCATTCCCATGTCCGGCCCGATGGATTTCCGTGCGCTGTTTGAGTTGATTCGAATTGTTCGCCGGGAAGAGATTGATTTGCTTTGCGCCCACCATTACAAATCGGTGGTTCTGGGATGGCTGGCCGCGCGGAAAACCGGAATACCGGTATTGAATTATTCCCGGGGATTTACAGCTGAAAACCGCAAAATCGCCTTCTACGAATGGCTTGAAAGACGATTTGTGCGGCAAATGGATGGAATCATCAGCGTTTCCGAGGGACAAAAAAGGCGCCTCGAAAGCCTTGGCATCAATCACCCAAACCATTGGGTCGTGCACAACGGTGTAAATTTGCCCCAAAACGGGGCTGCCGAAAATGTCGATTTGCGGCAGGGATTCTTCAGGAAATTTGATATCCCTGAAAAGGGATTGGTATCGGTAAGTGTGGGACGCCTGAGTCCCGAAAAGGGGCACAAATACTTGCTGGAAGCGATCGCCCTTACAAATTTTCGGGAAAATAATACCTACTACCTTTTCTGCGGCGACGGCCCTTGTCGCCCGGCATTGGAAGCACAGGCGCAACGCTTGGATATAACGGATTACTGTCGGTTTGCCGGTTTTAGACGCGATATGACAGATATTTATCGCGGAATTGATTTTCTGGTCTTACCATCGCTTACCGAAGGGTTGCCAAATGCCGTTTTGGAAGCATTCTCTTTTCGGAAACCGGTGATCGCCACCAGGGTTGGCGGTGTCCCTGAAGTTGTAACGGATGGTAAAAGCGGGTTCATCGTTCCAAAAGCTGAGCCGCCCGCACTGGCAGAAGCCATCGAGAAAATGATTGGAAGCCAGGGTTTGAGAGAAGAAATGGGACAATTTGGCAAATATCGTGTAAAAACCTGTTTTTCGTTCGAACAACAGACCCGGGAATTGTGCCGAATTTATAACATCTATCTGCAAAAACAAAAAACGGAAATTTCGTGAAGAATATGAATTGGCCATTTATCACGGTTGCCATGCCGGTGAGAAACGAGGAAGCGTTCATTGAGGAAACACTGCGCCAATTGCTGGAGCAGGATTATCCAGCCGACCGTTTCGAGATCATTGTTGCGGATGCTTGTTCGGAAGATAGTACCCGCCAAATTGTGGAGGCTCTCTCCCGCAAATACCCGCAGGTTATCTTGAAAACCAACCGGAGGGAATTGTCCAGCTCGGGCCGGAATGTTGGTTTCCAAAATGGCCGGGGGGAATATTTTATTGTGGTTGACGGGCATTGCCGAATCGACAACAGAGATTTTCTGAAAAACGTGGCAGAGGCTTTTCTTAAAAGTGGTGCAGAGTGCCTGGGAAGACCGCAGCCATTTGTCATTCCGGAGCAGCCGACCTGGCAGCGAGCCATTGCCATTGCGCGAACTTCCCGTTTGGGACACAGCTCCAGATCCTTTATTCATGCGGATGAAGAAGCATTTGTGAGCCCGGTGAGCATGGGATGCGCCTATAAGAAGGAAGTATTTGAGATAATCGGGTTTGTGGACGAAGCCTTTGATGCCTGCGAGGATGTCGAATTTAATTACCGTGTAGAGCAGGCGGGCTTCAAAACCTTCTTCACACCCAAAATCGCCGTCCAATACTTCCCCCGCGAAAATTTAAAAGGATTGTGGCGGCAAATGATTCGCTATGGTTCCGGTCGCACAAAGTTTATGTTCAAGCACCCTAAAACAACGAGTTTCGACATGTTGCTTCTGGCATTGTTTTCACTCGGAATCGCGCTTGGACCATTCTCTTTTTTAATACATCCCTACCTTTTCGCGTTCTATCCAGGTGTAATTCTTATATATTTGATTTTGTTGACGCTGGAATCCCTGCGGCTTCGCAAAAAAGAGCCTCTCTCGTTTGTGCTAAAATTGATGACCGCTTTTTTTGTCATTCATTTTAGCTTGGGTGCAGGAATCTTAAATGGACTTATAAGGAAATTTTTTAAACCTGCTCATTTAAAGCCCGGACGAAAAGATAACTCCGTTATGGAGACTTCATAGAAAAGGGAATTTCTATAAGACAGAAAGGGCGATTATGGAATTCTTAAAAAAGGTGGTACTCGCCATCAGCATTGTATTTGTGTCGCCATTCATTTTAGTGGCAAAATTGGAGCAATGGTTTTCCGACAGGGAAAATCTTTTTGCTGCTGTGGGGCAGTTTTTGGCGCTTTTTCCCGGCAAGGTGGGAAAATCATTGCGCCTGGCATATTATTACTGCAATCTGGAAAAGTGTGCATACGATGCCTATTTCTCTTTTGGTGTTTTGATCCCGCATCGGACAACCAGGATTGGACGCAGGGTGGTTGTAGGAGCATATTCGATTATCGGCGCTGTCACCCTGGGAGACGATGTCCTAATTGCCAGCAGGGTGAGTATTACCAGTGGTAAGCACCAGCATTTTACTGAAAATGCAGAAGAATCAATTACAGAGGCAAAATTGCATTTTGAGAGGATAAGCATCGGACGAAACAGCTGGCTGGGGGAAGGAGCTGTGATTCTGGCGACTGTTGGGGAACATTGTACTGTAGCTGCGGGCAGCGTGGTAATGAAAGAGGTTCAGCCCCGTTGCAAGGTCGCCGGAAATCCGGCGCGTGTCATCGAATGGAAAAAATGACAGAGAAGTTATCCAACTGCCGATTTCTGTTTCAACCATCCAATTTTTACTACTTTTTATATTTGAATTGAGGGAGAGCACTTACCGTAGGTCAAATTTGGGCTTAGTGCCTGGTTTGCCATTTGGCTACAAAATGCATGGTACCATGTAGGGATACTTCTGAGGTTTACTTCACAATTGTTGCTTTTTTGAAGCTGCAAATAGTCTTTGCACATAAATAAAATGGTCTCTTGCGGAAATTAGCATCTCCCTCATGGAATGTTTTTGCTAAAACACGGTTCGATATTTTAAGAATTTTTGGCTCTTTCATAACTGGTGAATGCGAATAAAGTTTTGTATTTCTACTTCTCCTTCATAGTTTTCTGAACTCTAAAGAAATCGAGCTTTGCGACAAAGACTGAAATGACGCAACCGAACAACCACCTTGTTTTTCTTGAAAATTCGATGATGAACTCAAACCCGTATTGAAACAGGGAGCTGTAAATTGTGGATAGGATAAAGATCGCCTATGTTATTGACACGATCGAGTCTCCGACTGCAGGAACTGAAAAACAGTTAATTCTTTTAATAAAAAATTTGAATAAAGAGACTTTTGAGCCTCACCTGGTTTGCCTGCGTTCTTCCCGCTGGCTTGAGGAAAAATATGATTTGAGCCCATTGCATATATTGAGAATTGGCTCTTTTTTCAATCCGTCATCCTATTATAAAATTATTGCGTTTTCACGGTATCTGAAAAATAACGGTTTTCATATCGTCCAGACCCAATTTAGGGATTCCAACCTGGCCGGCATTCTTGCAGCAAGACTGGCGGGTACCGGCTGCATTATTTCAAGCCGGCGCAACCAGGGTTATTGGTTTAATGGATTTGAAATAGCACTTTCCAAAATCCTTAATAAAATGACCACTCATATTCTTGCCAATGCTGAGAATACAAAATTGTTTACGGTAAAGAATGAGAAAGTCGATGCCGAAAGGATCAGCGTGATATATAATGGACTGGATTTGAAAGAGTTTTATGACTCCCTTAATAATGGAAACATCTCCTACCGTGAGCAGTATGGGATTACACCCGCAATGTCGAGTATAGGCATTGTGGCCAACCTGCGCGAAGTTAAGGGAATCGATGTTTTTATCAGAGCGGCGGAAAAGGTTCATAAAAAAATAGACGACGTCAGATTTTTGATCGCCGGCGAAGGACCGGAAGAGGAAAAACTGCAAAGGCTGGTGAATGAATTAAACCTTAACCATATTGTCCATTTTGCCGGGCAGGTAAATCCGGTTACGCCATTTCTGAAATCACTTAATATTGGCGTCCTATCTTCCAGGTCGGAAAGTATGTCCAATGCGGTCATCGAGTACATGGCAGCGGGACTGCCTGTTGTTTGCACGGATACCGGCGGGATTCATGAAATTGTTATTGAGGGAGAAAATGGTTTGATTGTACCAGTAGGCGACGATAGCGCAATGGCCGAGGCAATCCTTAATCTGCTTCAAAACAAATTGTTATTAGAGACAATCTGTCAAAGTAATGCGGAACGGGCTAGAAATTTATTTTCTCTAAACTCTTTCATCCAAAAGTATGAGCTGTTCTATTTGAATCTTCTCAATAAAGGAACCTGAATTGTAGGTTCGTTATTAACGAATTTTCAGCATTGCAGGGAAATTGAAAATCCGCATGCAGATGTTTGGCTCCGTAATGGGGATTGCAAAATTGTCAGGGTAGACCATATCCTGCAATCTTTCCGTATTAACGACGTTTATACAAAAATGTTTTAATTATTGATTTGACAAAAGAAAAGGTCGATTAGGTAATGAGTTTATCTTCTGCTATAGTAGAAAATTACATTGCACCGCTGTGGGCGAGTCATGAAAAATCTGATTATATAAAAATCAGCCGTGAATTAAAAAAGGCGGAGAGCTTGAGTCTGGAAGAACGACGGGAAACCCAATGGGAACTGTTGAAACTCATTGTCCATTCCGCTTTTGAACATTGTCCGTACTACCGGAAAAAATACCAGGCGGTCGGTTTTCATCCCGGGGATTTAAAAACTTGGGAAGATTTTGAAGCCGTTCCTGTTCTCACCAAAAAGGAAATACGCGAAAACGCTATGGAATTAATAGCACAAAATGCTGACCGCAGCGATTTTGTGCCGAGGAAAACAAGCGGTTCGACCGGAGTTTCATTAAGTTTTTATTCGAGTGATTCCGAATTTCAATTTAAGCGCGGCGTGACGCTTTACCGCGATCAATGGTCAGGCTGGCGGTTGGGTGAATGGCAGGCGATGGTGTGGGGGAATCCGGAGTACAAAAAGAGCTGGCGGGGCTATTTGCGTAATTATTTGCTGGAGCGTGGACTTTACCTGGACACGCTGAAAATGGATGAAGCCATGATGAAAGATTTCGCGCGGCGAATTCTGAAAAAACGCCCCACCCTTCTCTTTGGCCATGCTCACTCGCTCTACCTCTTTGCAAAATTTTGGGAGAACGAGAACCTGCCGCAAATTTCTTTTAAGGGAATTATCAGCACAGCCATGGTGCTTCATTCCCATGAGCGCGAAAAATGCGAACAGGTTTTTGGCTCCAGATTATTTGATCGCTACGGTTGTGAAGAAGTGAGCCTGATTGCCAGCGAGTGCGAAGCACATCAGGGTTTGCACACGAATTCCGATTCACTGGTTGTTGAAGTGGTTGGGAGTACGAAACAGGCAACGACAGAAAATGAAGGCGCAGTGATTGTGACTGACCTTCGTAATATGGTGATGCCCTTTATTCGTTACCAGGTGGGGGACATGGCGGTGGCGGAAGAAAAAGCCTGCTCCTGTGGCAGGACTTATCCCTTGCTTAAGAGTATTTCCGGCAGGATTGCGGACTATTTAATCAGTCCGGAAGGGCAGTGGATTTCGGGAATCTCGTTAACCGAAAATTTTGCAACTCTTATTCCCGGTCTGGAGCAGGTGCAAATTGTCCAGGAGAAAAAAGATTTTCTGCGGCTGCGGATCGTCTCCGCACCCGATTTCAATGACAAAAGTATGGCAGAAATAAACAGGCTGGTATTGGAGCGATTCGGCGCGTCGATGAAATATGAAATTGAAAAGATTGAAAAGGTTGAACCAACCGCGTCGGGGAAATATCGTTTTGCCATCAATAAAATCCAGGAGTAGGATAACACAATAGTGTAAAATTCTGGCATAATTTTAGCCATTCCTAATGATGGTGTTTCTGCTATTTGGGAGGCCAGTTTGAGATGCCGCTGATTTTTTATTAAATATAGTGGCTTCTGGCAAGGATGAGACAAGGCATCCCGCTTTTCCGCCGATTTTCGGGGAATTGCAGAAATTATTTATTTGCGAAAAAATTTTACACTAGCACAGATGGGAGATACCATGAAAAAGAAAATATACAGAATTATTTCAGCTGCAATATCCGGCTTATTTTTTTGTGTTGGCCTTCAATCTCTGAGTTTTGCACAGGAGGCGAAGGTGATAAACCACTCCAACTGGAGTCCCGCTGCCTGCACGCAAAATGAACTGGACGTTATTCGCAGCAAAAAAATGTATTTTGGACATGCCTCTATTGGTGGCCAGATTCTCGATGGCATTCGGGATTTATCCAAAAACGAATCTGCGCGGTATTCGTTGAGAGTTACCGTAGAGCCTTCTGCTTTGAGCGATCCCGGCCTCATCGATTATTATATAGGTCCAAACGGCGATCCCCTGGCCAAGGTAGAGCGTTTCAAGAATTTTATTCAGAGTACGGATGCAAATGGCCATGAGTGGGGAAATACACTCGATATTGCTTATTTTAAATTTTGTTATGTTGATTTTGACGAAAACAGCAATATTGACAACATTTTTGATACTTACATCACGACGGTCAATTCAATCATTACTCAGTATCCAAATTGCAAGTTTGTTTACTTCACTGTGCCGCTGCAGGGCAACTTGACTACTGACCGCCGCATGGCAGAAAATGTTGTGCGGAACGAGATGAATGCAAAAATCCGGAATTACGTTCAAAAAAATGGCGGAATTCTATTCGACCTGGCAGATATTGAGTCTTACGATGACCAGGGAAATTACCAATCATTCAGTTATAATGGAAAGACCTACGCCAAGGCATGGTTTGTGGCCGATAATTATGCAAATGACGGTTGGACTACCGATGATGGCGCCCATCTGAATGACAAGGGCAAAGATCACCTTGCGCGCGCCATGTGGAATTTGTGGGTTGCAATTACCTCCGGTTCGTCACCTGTTGAATCTTTAAATCCTAAAGGTCAGTTCGTAAAGGAATATGCAATTAGTGATAATTACCCAAATCCTTTCAATCCTGCGACGACTTTTGAGGTTGATCTGCCTCGTTCAGCAGACGTTTCGCTTGAGGTTTTTAATGTTTTGGGAGATCACGTTTCAACACAAAACGAAAATCATCTTTCGCCCGGGATTCACCATCTGACCTGGGCTGGCAATGAAATGCCTTCCGGGATATATTTTTATAAAATAAATATTCATGACCAGAATTCCAGGGGATATAAAACCAAAAGCGGACGAATGATTTTGATTAAGTAGTCAAATGCCAAACGCAGGAAAACAATAAAGTTTTTAGGGCAGCAGGTCGCGATCGGTTTGGGATCGAAATGGCGTCCTCTTTTCTCACGAAGGGAAGATGGCACCTTGTTATGTGAAGTCCCCTCCTGTGCAAAAATTTTTCCTTTTACATACAAAAATCATTGTGATTCAATAAGTCAATTACTGATTAAATAATTTTAGGTCAGATTGAGGATCGAAAAATGTCAGTTGCCGGTATCCGCAAAATCGTTGTCTTACAATTGATTTTGCTCTTTTGCATGAATTGTGATCAAAAACACAGCATAATTGAAGGGAAGTCAATGGAAATCAGAAACGATCTAAAAATTCTTGCGACAAAACGCATTTTTTTCGGGCATCAATCTGTCGGCCAAAATATTGTAGAGGCTTTAAAAGATATTGCTCAACAAAACAGTGAAGCAGATTTTCACATCGTTACACCAATGGATGATGAAAAACTACCTGCTCATTTTTTTGCAGAAGGAAAAATTGGCCGAAATCAGCAGCCGGAACTAAAGTGCAAGGATTTTCAAGAAGAGAATCATTTAAGACCGAGCCTATTTTTGATCTGGCAGCTGTCGAATCCACCTTCCCGGATGGACGCCGCCAAATCCATGATGCTAACGGCAAAAAATATTTCAGCCTGATTTGGGATTATTCGGATGATGGCGGCCATTTAAACTCGCTTGGGGCTGAAAGAGCCGCGGTAAGTCTAATCAAAACGCTATCCAATGTCTGCAAAACCAACGGGGTGAAAAACGATTAGCTATTTTAAATCTTGCCGCACAGAAATGGATTTGCAGGATGAATGACTTTATAAAACGCTTCACAAAAAACATAATAGACCGCACACCTTTGCTGAACCGTTACATCATTTTTAAAGGCACCGGAAAATACAAGAAAATAGCCCTGACATTTGACGACGGCCCCACTGAGCACACACCAGAACTCCTGAAAATTTTGCGGGAGAACAAAGTGGCAGCAAATTTCTTCCTGTTGGGGGAAAATATCGCAGCTTTCCCCCGGATCGCAAAACAAATCCGGGACGAGGGTCATTTGATTGGAAACCACACTTTTTCTCATGCCGATTTTAACGGGCTGTCAAATCAACAGGCTTTAAAAGAAATAGAAAAAGGTTTTGGGACAATAAACGCATTCATTGGCGACCAGGAAAGTCTTTTCTTTCGTCCGCCGAAAGGAAACATCCGTTGGCGGCTCCTGCCGCGACTTTTTCGCAGGAATATTAGGTTGATATTTTGGACCGTTGACTCGGAAGATTTTCTGAAACTGGATTCTCAAAAGATTCTTGAATTTCTAATAGGTTATCATTATACCGGTGGTGAAATTATTTTATTACATGATATGATCCCTGAAACAATTAAAATGCTGCCGAATTTTATTCATTTCACCAAAAGTAAAGGATTTGACTTTGCTTTGGTGTCCGAGCTTATCGAGCGGTGAAAAACCATTGCTATTGCAGCCCTGAGTAATTTTCTTTTCTAAATCTTATGTCGCAAAGCTCTGATCAAAAAGGTTGTTCCGTTTTTCAGGTCTTAAGAACGTCCCGTATCAATTAAGATCGCTTCAAATCAGCTATCGAAAAAAGTTTTCATTTTCCATTTTTTTCCTAAAGTTCCGCCAAAATGTTCCGAGAATATTTGGTGCAATTAGGTAAAATTTTCTAAATTAAAATATTCTCTTGCCATTAAAAGCATAAAAGTATGGTCTGTTTTAGTTGTTCAAAGTAGAATTCTCATAATATACAACCATAAACATAATACGGAGGAGTATAATGAAGAAACTGCTTACAGTACTTCTGACATTAATCTTCGCTGTCGGACTATGGGCAGCCGATGTGAGCGGTCCTCAGAGCGGGGCTTGGACTTTTGACAACTCGCCTTATACGATTGTTGGAGATGTGGAAATTCCGGCAGGTGATACTTTAACTATCGATCCGGGGGTGGAAGTCGATTTTTCCGGACGGTACCGGATTTTGGTGACCGGAACAATGCTTGCCCAGGGAACTGCCGAGGATTCAATTATTTTTAAGCATGAAAATCCGGATTCTTTCCATTATGGTCTGGATTTCCTGCAGGAAGGGACCACCAGCATACTCGAATATTGTCGTATCCAGGATGGTCGCGCGGATGGTTCATCTCATTACGGGGGTGTTGTTGATTATCATGGCGGTGGCATAATAATCGAAAGTTCTTCGCCGCAAATCAGCCATTGCCGGATAATCAAGAATAATGGTGAATTTGGTGCGGGAATTTTTATCTTTGGCAGTTCCAAAGCTGAAATCACATCCAGTATTATCTCTAATAATATCGCGGGCAATCTTGGCGGTGGCATTGGTTTGAACGGAAGTGCAGCCACAGGCGCCGACGATCCAATAATTGAAAATAATCTTATATATGGAAACAGAGCTGCAAATGGCGGCGGGATCAGTTTCTATTCCAATTCAGATATCCAGATGTTCAATAATCTTTTCTATGGTAATCATGCCGGGCTGAGTGGTGGCGGTCTTTACATAAATGATAATACGAATAATGTCGCAATTCGGAATTCGGTTTTCTGGAATAATACTTCAACAAATGGAATTGCAGAAATTGCTGATGGGGGTTTTCCAATTGTTGTTGAAAATAGCGATGTAGCTGGTGGGTTTCCCGGCACCGGAAATATAGATATTGATCCCCAGTTTCAGGATCCTGCGACTGTTGATTTTCATGTTCAGGCGACCTCACCTATTGTCGACGCAGGGACTAATACGGATGCTCCCGCGGTGGATTTTGATGGTAATGCGCGTCCCTTTGATGGTGATCGGAATGGTGAGCCTGTCACGGATATGGGACCGTATGAATATCTGAACACCGCACCGCAGATTACTTCAACACCTGTCGAATCTGTCGATCAAGATGCGCTTTACAGCTATGATGTAAATGCAGCAGATCCCGACGCCGGAGAAGTGTTGACATATTCTCTCAGCACAACGGCAGGTTTTCTTTCCATTGATCCCAACTCAGGTGTTGTGAGCGGAACGCCCACAAACAGTGATGTGGGTGACTATTCCGTCACGGTCGAAGTGACGGACCTGAATGGAGCAGCCGATACTCAAGATTATACTTGCCAACGACAGTGATGTGGATGCGGGAGATGTTCTGACCATTACCGGAGCGACCACCCCGGTTCACGGCACGGCAGTAGTGAATGGCGGGGCTGATATCACCTACACGCCGGCGTCCAACTTCTTTGGAGCCGACAGTTTTGACTACAGCATCAGTGACGGGCATGGCGGGTCCGCCACGGCGCGGGTGCGGGTTACGGTGACGGCGGTGAATGATGCGCCGGTAGCGGTGGATGATGCGGAGACGACTGCCGAGGAAACAGCGGTGAGGATAGATGTCCTTGCCAATGACAGCGATGTGGAAGGGAATGTTCTGACCATCACCGGAGCGACCACGCCGGTTCTTGGCGCGGCAGTAGTGAACGGCGGCGCTGATATCACCTACACGCCGGCTGCTAACTTCTTTGGAGCGGACAGTTTTGACTACACCATCAGCGATGGGCATGGGGGCACGGCCACGGCGCGGGTGCGGATAACGGTGACCAATGTGAACGACGCGCCGGTAGCGGTGGATGATGCGGAAACGACCGCGGAAGACAGCCCGGTGACGGTGGACGTCCTTGCCAACGACAGTGATGTGGATGCGGGAGATGTTCTGACCATTACCGGAGCCACCGCCCCGGTTCATGGGGCGGCAGTGGTGAATGGTGGGGCTGATATCACCTAC
>JARRQT010000159.1:0-18925 GCA_037381445.1 Calditrichia bacterium | reverse complement strand
ACATGAGTAGTGCCGCATATTTTTTCATATTTTGATCCTCCTAATTGATTCTTTGCTAATTAATTAAGAAACTAAATATGAAGGAATTATGAAGTTTATTTTTCGAATTCGTGGGATTGTGCACCGACATCAAAGTGTCAGTAATCGCAGCGCAACAGGAGGGAAATTTCTCTAGAAGCAATAGAACCTAATATAAAAAATTCAGGGCAATTATATGAGTTCTTTTTCTGCAAAATGAAGAATGTATCATCTCCGGCAAGAAAATTCCTATAAAATGAGTTGAACACCGATCTGATTAAAGCCAAGGTAGGGCCGGATTTGGGCACTAAAAAAAGTGGCTTTCTTACTTTTCTCATTTTTGTGAATTTTGACGATCAGACTTGCCATTCCGTAGCCGATGGCTGCGCCCAAAAATACGTCCGAGGTCCAGTGGGCATTATGATAAATCCTTGCACAGCCCGTAAGCCCGGCGGCGCCGTACCACGCTGCCTTCCATAAAATATTGTCCAGGGATTTTGCCATCACCGTGGAAACGGCGAAAGCGACCGTGGCATGGCCGCTGGGAAGGGATTTATACATGTTGGAGAAGCGGAACGGCTTGAAAAACAGATTGTCGTCCCCGCCGTATGGCCTTCTCCTCCCGATGGCAAATTTAAGTATGTTGGTGAAGGCGCCCGAATACAGGAATGCCTCGATTGAATACAAACCCATATGCCTGATTTTTTCATTCTTGAAGGCATATCCGAATCCGTAAAGCCCCGCGGAAATTCCCAGCCCATATTTATTGCCATAATATTTGTCGATCCCGAAAATGTGATCGTTTAAGTCATTTTGATTATCGCGCGCAAAATCTTTTATCACGCCATCAAGCAGGAAAAGCAGGGCGGTGGTCCCGACGATATAGTTAAACCGCACCCACTCTTCCCCCTGAAATTGCAGCGGCGCTTTGACCAGGCCAACCCCTGCGTTCACAAAATCCCGGGCATCCTGGAGAAGCACTGATTGTCCACTCCCGGATTGGGAAGTCGATTGAGTGTCGCTGTTCTGCCGGGCGCCGGCAAAATTTGGCACCGCGAACAGCAGGCAGATAAGAAAAATATTGGTGGCACGAACACTTCGCTTTCCGGACATCCACTCCTCACAAAAATTCCGGCTCAAATATAATAAAAATATCCCGGGGTTAAGTAATTATTTTCTATCAAAATAATTTCGTTGTCGGGCGAAAGGGTGAAGGAGAAATGAGAAATGTTGCAAAAGATTGCAAATAGGATGGCCAATAACTAAAATTTAACATAATACTCGAAACCGCTTGTAATAAGAACAAATTTTCATATATTGAAAGAGAAGGTCGGAATCCTTTGAAGTGAGCCGCAGACGCTGCAAAAATTCTTTAAAGGCACACGTATTCCGGCAATTGAAAAAAATAGAGATAAAATAAAAAGGCTGGAAACAGCAAAGATAAATTGTCAGCAGGAACATTTAACAAAACAAATTGTTAGCAAATTCTCGAGTGCAAAGCTTCAAGAAGTTTCACAAAAATGAGGGCCTGAACACCCGGGTTTCATAAAAACTTTCCCCAAATTACTTCTCCGCTTCATATAGTCACTATAGCTGCCTTGCTCGTAAAGGAGATATGCAACTCAAGTACTTAACCGGCTCAGCTTTCTGCATTTGGCCAAGGTAAGCCCCGGAATCTCATTTTACAGGATTCCGGGATTCAACGGCGAACCATCAGAACAGGCAAAACAAGATATGAATTAAAAGGAGGATAAAATGGAAAACAAAGACCTTGAGAACAGCGAGAACCAGAAGAGCAGCAGCGGCATCTGGGTAGTATTGCTCTTCCTGTTTCTTTTTGCAGCGGTTATTGTGCTGGGCATGCTGAGCTGATTAATCTGCTCGGGATTTCGTTAAAACTGGCCAGCCTGCCGGACGCAAGATAAGGGATCCCATAATCCCATGAATCAGAGTTAATCTTACCTGCGGAATTATATCTTTGTAAAAATAATATTTGCAGGAGGGAAGGGAATATGTTATTTTTAGACGTTTATAACGCTCATAACGGGCATTTATCTGTGGCCAAAATATATTGAAATCCGGAATCGAAAATGGAGCAGATCAATAAATTGCAGGTGTCCATTTGAATCGTACGATGTTACCGGCTGTGATTAGCGGACAGACTGTCCCGTGTCGTATGTGCATAAAAAATTACAGTCCATTTTGATTTGAAGAGCTGTTGACATGGAAATGAAAATTAAAAAAATTGCCGGTATTCTGCTGCTGGGTATCGGTTTGGTCGGGCTTGTGCTTCCGCTGATGCCCGGTATCATCTTTATTCTGGCGGGTGCGGCACTTTTAGGATTGCGGATTGAGATGATTGAAAAATTCATTCGCTCACTTTCCGGGAAAGGATTTCAGCAGAAATAGCAGTCTGTTTTATAGAAACCCATATTCGGAATCATTTAAAAGCGTGGAGCAGAACAGGTGAAAGAAAATAAGGCACAGATGAAAAATTCACTATTGATCCGGCCTTTTCGGGAATTTTTTCAGATGGAGTCCAGCGGGGGAATATTGCTGCTGGCAAGCACCATTATTGCGCTGATCTGGGCAAATTCGGGCTGGCAGGAGTTTTACCAGTCGATATTGCAGCTCAGGTTTACTATTGGATTCGAGACCTTCGCTCTTTCCAAGCCGTTGATACTCTGGATAAATGACGGGTTAATGGCGATATTCTTTTTCCTGGTTGGCCTTGAAATTAAGAGAGAGGTGCTGACGGGAGAACTCGCATCGCTCCGAAAGGCAATACTTCCCATGGCTGCTGCCCTGGGCGGAATGATTCTGCCTGCAGGAATTTATATGATCCTCAATGCCGGAAGCCCGGGTTTCCCCGGGTGGGGGATTCCCATGGCCACCGATATCGCTTTTGCCCTGGGAATTCTGGCCCTTCTGGGTTCGCGGGCACCGGTGTCCCTGAAAGTCTTTCTCACCGCACTTGCCATCGTGGATGACCTTGGGGCGGTGCTGGTGATTGCCTTTTTCTATACCTCGGAAATTGCCTGGGGGGCACTGGCTGCCGGCGGTGTTTTTTTAATGCTGCTTATTCTCTCAAACCGCCTGGGGATCCGCAAATCTTTCATTTATGTTCTGCTGGGTGCGGGAATGTGGGTGGCATTCCTGAAATCAGGGGTTCATGCCACCATCGCGGGAGTCCTGCTGGCCATGACTATTCCCTCTCAATCCCCGGATGACTCTGACGAATCACTCCTGGAGCGCATGGAGCATGCTCTTAATCCCTGGGTCGCCTATGGAATTATCCCTGTTTTCGCCCTGGCCAACGCCGGCGTAATGCTGGGCGGGAATTCCGCCAGCGCGATAGGTCACCCGGTAACGCTGGGAATCATTGCCGGGCTCATTCTGGGGAAACAGATCGGTATCACATTCTTCTCGTGGGTGTCTGTCCGAAGCGGGCTGGCGGATCTGCCGGAAGGCGTTTCCTGGGGACAGATTTACGGGGCGGCAAGTCTGGCGGGAATCGGCTTTACCATGTCGCTCTTCATTGCCAATCTCGGTTTTGGAGAAGGAGCATTCCTTTTCTATTCAAAAGTGGGCATTCTGCTGGCCTCCCTGATCTCCGCCATTTGGGGACTGGGTATCCTGGGACTGCTGACATCTTCCGCAAAGGAAGCTCAAATGGGCGGGGAAGAACTTCGTATATCTGCTGCAAAAAATGAGGTAAATTAGAAAAAGCTGTTCCTTTTCACTCGCTCCTGCAGGATCATTCCTGGTCCCCGGGCTTTTCGAGTATAGGTTCCTGTTATCAAAAATTGCTTCCGGCTAATTTACGGGGGATGTATTCTTCCCGACATCGATTATTCTTTTGCAGAAAATATCAAATCCAACCAACGGCGGTGAAAGATGGAAATTCCGATTCTCAAAGATATGCTTGTCATCCTGGGTCTGGGAACTGTGGTTATGTTTGTGTTTTCCAGATTGAAAATCCCGACCATTGTGGGATTCCTTTTAACCGGTATTGTGGCGGGTCCCTATGGTTTCGGTTTGGTCAACGCTGTTAAGGAGGTGGAGGTGATGGCGGAAATTGGCGTCATCCTTCTCCTTTTCTCACTGGGGCTGGAATTTTCTTTCAAGCGTCTGCTGAAGCTTAAACAGCCGGTACTGGTGGGCGGGACGCTGCAGGTGTTGCTCACATTTCTGGCAGTAATGTTCGCGGCGCGTTATTTCAATCTATCACGGCCGGAAGCTGTTTTTCTGGGCTTTCTGGCGGCCCTGAGCAGCACCGCTATTGTCATCAAACTACTGCAGGAGCGCGGCGCTACCGATACGCCGCATGGCCGCATTTCCATTGGAATTCTTATTTTTCAGGATATCATCATCGTGCCCATGATGATGCTGATCCCTTTCCTGGCAGGGGCTTCGGGCGAGACCGGCTTTTCGCTTCTGACGTTCAGCGGGCAGATTGCCTTCCTGCTGGTAATCATTTATACCGGCAGCAAATGGCTGGTGCCGTTCCTCCTGAAAAATATTGCCGCTTCCCGTAACCGGGAGCTTTTCCTGTTGAGCATCGCTTTTCTTGTTTTTTCTATCGCGTGGATGACCTCCTGGATGGGACTTTCCCTCGCTTTGGGCGCGTTTCTGGCAGGGCTCATTGTTTCCGAAACGGAATACAGCCATAGCGCCTTCGGGCACATTTTGCCGTTTCGTGATATTTTTATGAGTTTCTTCTTTGTCTCGATAGGAATGCTCCTCAATGTCCGGACAATTCTTTCCAATCCCGAAATTGTCATTCTGGTTGCTGCCGGTGTAATTGTGCTGAAATTGCTGACCGGCGGCGTTGCCACATTGTTTCTGCGCTATCCCATGAGGACGGTCGTTCTGGCGGTATTGCCGCTGGCCCAGATCGGGGAATTCTCCTTCATTCTTTCCCGGGAAGGTCTGAAATTTAATCTCATTTCCGATACCGCTTACCAGATCTTTCTGGCGGTATCGATTCTCACCATGATGGCAACGCCCTTTGTTATGCTGCCGGGCCCCTGGTGGACCATCTGATTATTATTGGTTTCGGAGAAAATGGAAGACACCTGGCGGGTATGGCGCGCAAAGTTAACATTCCGTTTATCGTCATCGATTTGAATCCAGCCACCGTGCTCAGGGAGAGTAAAGAGGGGATACCCATATTTTTCGGAGATGCGACCCAGCAGGAGATATTGCAGCATGCCGGCATCGGGTCGGCGAGAATGGTGGTGCTGGCGCTGAATGACCCGGATGCGGCGCTGCGCATCACTCAATCGATAAGGGGAATGAATCCGAAGGTGCAAATTGTAGTGCGGACCCGTTACATTCAGGATGTCCCGGAACTACAGCGGCTGGGTGCCAGCGAGATCGTGCCGGAAGAATATGAAACATCGGTGGAATTGTCCCGCCGCGTGTTAAAGCATTTTTCAACGGCGCATCATAAGATCGATCAGCTTATCAGCGAATTCCGGGCACAGATCACAAAACCTGTCTGAAGATGCTTGCATCGCGAATTAATCCATTCGCGCATATTTGTTTTTCCGAACTAAAAAAGCCTCGCGAGACTGAATCCCAGAAAATACCCCGGCTCATCCAGCCGGCGGGTGAAATCTACCCGGAATAAACCGAACAGCCCATTGACTGAAATTCCCAGTTCATGATGAAATTCATTGGCAGCCCGGGGCGTGTAAGTCAGCCGATTGAGGGTTCGATCTGATATCCAGGTCCTGCCCGATGCTCCATGCAGGATAATGCCGATGCCTTTCTGTGCCAGTGAACGCAGCCCCAGTATTTCCAGGGGAACGGTCCTGAAATTATGTTCCCAGAAAATCCCGGCGTATTTTTCTCCTTCATAGGGCTGGTCCGTCAGACTTTTAAAGACCCCAAAGGGACTGAAAATTTGTAACGCGCCGTCCAGAATCCCGAATCGCTGGGGAGGAAGATTTCCCTGTGCAGTTCCGGCCACCAGCCGCAGGTCCAGCACGTTGGGCAGCAGTCTTCTTCTTAAAAAGGTGGGGATACGTAAATCCAGCGCCATCCGGTAACACATAAAATCGAAATCACTGGACAAAATGTCCGGCGAACTGTGTTCAATGCTCACTTCCAGATGGTTTTGCCCGATCACGCCAAAGGGGATGAAGTCATCGCCGGTTACCAGTCTGAGTTCAAAGGACCGTAATCTTCCTTCCGGAACAGCAGGATTATCTCTCTGTACAACTGTTCTTCCCAACAGGTTATAATCCGTTGTTTTGCCCAGCGAGTGTTGCATCTCGTCATGAAAACTCACCGTAATTGCTGATCGGAGGGGGGAGATGGAATAACCCAGCGACGCTGCAAATTTTTCATTCCAGTAATAATCAAAATAATCGTCATATCCCAGCAGTGTCTGAAAGCTGTTGAAGAGTTGCGGATAATGGACGGAGGTGTAGCGGGTGTCGGTGTTGCGGGAATATTTCAATCCGGCCCGCCAGGACTTTTTCTTCCCGATCTGCTTTTGAACTTCACCGCCAAAGAATCCCCGCTGGATGCCGGTTTTATAACCGCCATAAATATTTACCTTCCAGTTTGCAGGAAACTCAAACGATTTTTCAATTCCCAGCGTGGCCTCATCCACCCGGTTATAGCCCAGAATGGGACTGATATCCGACAGGATGGTCTTGCGCGATTTTTGACCGTTTTTTCCGTTGTTATGATCGCTCTCGACTGTAACAAACCTGGCCAGTGCACCGGTTGGCTTGTAGGCCTTTTCCAGCGTCATGGTGCTGTCCAGCCTGCTGTAGGCTGTTTTCTCCTCCCCGGAAAAGGGAACGACCTCCGGATTTTGGGTGAATACGGAATCCGGATTCTCCTGAATCCGACTGGAATCGGTAAGGACTTCTTCCTTCGATTTGTAGAGAGAATCGGGCAGCGCAATGTTGATTTTGTAATCGCTGAGCCGGGAGATGCTGCTTATCTTAATGAGCGGGAACTGCAGCCCGATGAATCCGATTTTGATGGAACCGCTGGTGTGGATATCCACCGGCAGCCAGTATTCTTTCCCGAAGTTGCTGAACTGCTGTTTGTATTCCAGATTCCATTCCTGAATGGGGGGAGGGAAAAGAACTGCTTTTCCGGGTTTGAGGTCCACCTGGATCATTGCAAACATACTGTCCAGCACCGCAATCCTTCCCATAAAAGCAGGCTGCAGTTTGGATTTGGGCCACACCGAAATGTCGTAAACAATTTTGTTATCCAGTTGGCGCTGGCCTTCCAGCTTAAAATCATAATAGTCCAGCGCGTCAGGATGGGTCACGCCGACCACCCGGAATCCCCCGATCTCGACATCATCGTCATACATATTGGTAATCTGCCCTACAGCGGCGAAATTTTCATTGGAGCTCATATTGGAAGTCTGCCGCCTGGAGCTGACCATTTCCCGGGTTCCCCGTTTTTTATCCCAGTAGGCTGTGCTGATGCTTTCCATAATGGAGGTGATGCTGGTGTCGTTTTCCAGTACCATGCGGGTGTAAGCCTCGGCGCTGTAGGTTTTGAGGCCGGCGCGCCATTGCTGTTTGCGCCTGATTACTTCCCGCATGATGCGAATGGCTGGATCCTCGCCGGTCACAACAATGGGCTCCAGTTCGTAAGCGACCGGTGTCAACAGGATGTCCTGCCTGTCAGCGGAGTTCCGGCTGATGGGAATTCGCTGGCTGGCGTAGCCGATGTAGCTGACCAGCAGGGCAGCGGGAAGTTCATCCAGTTTCAGGATATATTCGCCATTTTCATTGGTGATGGTGCCCTTGAAGGTGCCTTCGATCTGGATGTTGGCTGCCGGCAGAAAATCCCTTGATTCAGCGTCCCGGATGACCCCGTGAATAATTTTCTGCCCGAACAGGGAGCCCGATAGACAGCCGAGAAGAAAAAAGGACAATGTGAAAAATCTCTTTCTCATAACCACCGCGATTCCTTTATACATTTTGCATTTCCCAATGATTCACTATTTAAATCACTCTTCGCATGAGTCGCTCAAACAATATATGCATTTTTGTGCAGATGACAAACCGAACAGGTGAAAAGGCAATACCATGGACAAGTTGAATTCCATCCGTTTATCATTTCACCCGGTTATTTTGAAGCAGCGGTTTAACTTACGGGAGGATTTTCCCAAAGTTGTGTTGTTTTTATTTTCAAGGTAAAACATTATTCTTATTTTGAGGGAAATAGATTTTATCTTATGAGAATAAGCCGCAGTCCATTCATGTTAGCTGCCGGATTCACAAAAATTTCCCGGCAAAGCGGCGGACGCAGGTTCTGTGAATTTCCTTGCCTACCGCCCGGCGGGGCAAGGGCAATGGAATTCCGGGATAACCTGGGAGCGCCAAAATGAAAAAGGGCAGGAAATTACCCGCCCTTTTAAAAATCAGAATACAAATTGGTTATTCAGTATAGTGATGTATTACATTCTCGACGGCATGTTCGCAGACTGTGCAGTACGGCTTGGCGCCCTTGCTGAACATGATGCAGTCCAGCATGGAACGATAGAGCCCGGTGGAAGCATATCCTGCGCCCTCAAAGGCTCCTACTTTACCCCAGTATTTGCTGTGCTTCAGGTAATCGTCTACCTTCTGGGCATTTTCGCGGGAGAGTTTTTCTGACCTCTCTTCCAGCGCTTTTACTTCCTTTTCGGGAGCGCCTTCGCGTTTCATTTTGGCGATTTTGTTGTTCAGCTCCCGCCGGATTTTCTGGTATTTCAAATCCATGGAATCAAAATCCGCTTTTTCCCAGGGTGTCGGAATGGCAATACCCGGAGTGGTCAGCGAATCCCATTTGACCTGCGGCGGATTGAGCAGCGCGGTGATATTCGGCTCCACAGGCTCTATGCCCTGGGGATAGAATTCATTGTAAGCCACATCCGAGGTATAGTATTCGTCCGCCAGCCCGGAGAAAGAGTGACCGAATTCATGCAGCAGAAGGTAATTGCACCATTGGTTGTCCACGGTAAAAGTGCAGTAAAGGTTGTATATGCCGCCGCCGCCGTAACGGCTGGAATTGACCATGATAACCAGCGCGTCGTAGGGAACATGGGCGGCCACATCCCGCAGGCTTTTGTTGTCCTCGGTCAGCAGGTAGCGTTCCGAACCGAGCGAATTGAAAGTTGTATTCAGTGTAGTATTTTTATAGCTGCCGTGGGTCGGTTCGTCGGTGCCGCTCTCCGCAGAAGGCTTGAAAACGCCGTAGATATTGAAATCACTTTTCATGGATTTGTATGGTTCCTGATTGAAAAATACCTCCGTAAACCGCTTCAGGTCTTCGCGGAATTTTCCTTCCTGTTCGGCGGTGTAACCTTCTGCGATGAATGCAATGTCAGCCTTGATATGCGGGTCGCCGTTCTTCACCTCTTCAATCACCGTTACCCCTTTGCCCAGCGGCTCGCGAATGACATCCACGCTGTTGGGATTGATTTCCTGGCTGAACAAAGGCTGCAGTTTGTTTTCTTTATCCCTTCTTTCAATGGTAAACCGGATGGTGCTTTTGGGATACGGAATCAGCGCCGATTCCTGATAAGTTCTTTGAATTCCCTTCGAGGCCGGTTCGGAGGTCTGATACTCGCCGAAATAGCTGTCAAATCCCTTGGAGTAGATAAGCTTTCCGGAGGCCGCATCATAAATCTTTACATAATAGCGACCGTTATTGAAGTTGTCGATGAGATTTTTTTGACTACCTGCCCAGATGCCCTGCTGGTAGACTTTGTCCACGGTAATGGTCTGGTATTTGGCGTCGCCGATGTGATAGTAATCGATGCGCATGGTGGCATCTTTGAAATACTGACTGAACTGTACATCATTCTGCGAAAAAAGCAAGACGGGAAACAGCACAAGCACAAACGTCATGAATGCCAATGATTTCATCCTTCTTTCCTTTCGGTTTTTATGAACCTCACATTATTCGAAAATATAAGCTGAAAGTTCGCTCAAAAAAATTTTTGTTATTTTTATTTGAAAAAGGAAAATTGGATTGTTTGGATAAATGTATATACATATATTGTATCGACAATAAATGTTCAAACATTCAAAAGCGGAATATGATAACATGGAATTAGAGAAAGAAATTAAACAGGCATATTTTAAAAGCGAACATCACAAACTGGCCGTCAATATTCTGTACACCGCCGGCTGGCTGACCTATAATGATTCCCGCCTCTGCAGGGACTTCGGTCTGACCATTCAGCAGTATAACATGCTTAAAATCCTGAAGACGCAGCACCCCGTGCCTGCTACCGTGAATTCACTGACCGAACAGATGCCGGACAAAACCTCCAACGCCTCGCGGATTGTGGAAAGGCTGTATGCCAAAGAACTGGTTTCCAGATCAGTTAGTGAGCGCGACCGCCGCTCAGTGGATGTGGCCATTACCGGGAAGGGCCTCGGGATTCTGGAGCAGCTCGAGCCGGTCATAGATCGGTCGCGGGAGGAACTTCATACCCTGAGCAGTCAGGAGGCCCGGGAGAACCTGCTTGGTCAGCGTTGATTTCCTGTCTTGCTCGGAGTGCATGATTCATATAAATGGAAAAACATAAAAATCATTTTCCCTTCATTTTCGGCCCTTCAATTTGAACCTTATTAATCCCCTGCGGCGTTAATTCTTAAAACAAGTCGTGTTAAAATCCGGAAGGAGGGGTCTGATGAAGATATCAATTTTGGGCGCCGGTAATATCGGCGCGGGTTTGGGCGAAAAATGGGCGGCCACAGGGCATGACATCATATTCGGATTGCGGGAGCCGGGGAAGTCAAAATATCAGAAGCTGAAATCTGATAAAATAAGGTTGCAGACATTACAGGATTCGGCCAATGCCTCCGAAATTGTGGTGCTGGCCATCCCTTTTCCCACTGTGAAAGAAAACCTGCAAAAGTTGAGCGGTCTGAAAGAGAAGCTTATTATTGATTGTACCAATGCGCTTTCCGGACTTCCCAAAGATTTTCCGTCCGCTGCCGAAGCCATTGCCGCATGGTCGGGTTCGTCCAAAGTGGTGAAAGCTTTCAATTCCACCGGCTCGGCCAATCTGCGGAATCCCCGCTATGGTGACATGAAAATTGACACCTACATTTGCGGCGATGACAGCGGTGCGAAAGGGACGGTGAAAAAACTGGCCGAAGAAGTAGGATTTTCAGTTGTTGACGCCGGGGACCTTTCCCAGGCTGTGCTGCTGGAGGCGATGGCGAAATTGTGGATCAATCTGGCGTACGATCAAAAAATGGGTCCGGATGTCGCTTTCAAACTTATGCATCGATAGACGGGAAATACGTTGACTGAAAATCCTTATTCTCAGAATTTGTTCATTTTGTAAGCCAAATTGAGATCAAACCAAAAGGCAGGAGAAAAGTCATGTACGTCATAATCGGTGCCACCGGGAATACGGGAAAGCCCGTTACCAGCGCGCTGCTTGAGGCGGGGAAAACAGTCCGTGCCATCAGCCGCAATAAGGAACATCTGCAGGATTTAGTCAGGAAGGGTGCGGAGCCATGGGAAGGAGATATACTGGATACTGATTTCCTGAGGCGCGCCTTTGATGGAGCTGAAGCCGCTTATCTGATGATACCGCCCGATATGTCTGCTGAGAAGGTCAGTGAATATCAGCGGAGAGTGGCAAAATCTCTGGTGACTGCTGTCCGCGAAGCGAATGTAAAATACGCGGTTGCTTTGAGCAGCATGGGTGCGGAACTGGAAGAAGATCTTGGCATTGTGCAGGGGTTGCACGAACTGGAAAAATATTTGAATGAATTGAAAGACACCAATGTTCTGATCCTCCGGGCCGGCTATTTCATGCGGAACCTCTATTCCCAGATTGGGATTATCAAAAAAACCGGGACTGCCGGTTCGCCACTTCGCGGCGATTTGAAGATTCCGCTGGTGGCGACCGCAGATATCGGTGCCCGCGCTGCCCATCATTTGCTGAATTTGGATTTTAAGGGAAAGTCCGTTGAGTATGTTGTGGGTCCGCGTGATATTTCCTACAGTGAAATTACCCGGGTGCTGGGAAAAGCCATCGGCAGGGAGGATTTGAGGTATGTCCAGTTTCCGTATGAAGAATCGAAAAAATCAATGGTGCAGATGGGGATGTCGGAGAGTGCTGCCTCCGCGATGGTAGAATTTACGCGGCGCATGAACGGCGGGGATGTGCTGGCTGGCGTGCATCGCGATAAAACCAGTTCAACGCCGACCGGGATCGATGATTTTGCCCCTATATTTGCCCGGGCATACCGGGAGGAGTAGGGCAACTCGTTCATCGAAATCGGAAGGGGAATAATTCACTTTGGATTCGCCGGTGCTTAATTCACTGCCGGGTGCGTGCATTGGCTGCCGGTTTCCAGGGCAAATTGCGTGAGTCAATTCCTTTTTAAGTAATTCCCGGCTCGACTTTCTGCGGGGAATAATTAGAAAACTGCTATTCAGCAAATTTTTCTCGCCCTTAAAACACAAAATTTCAGAGGAGGTAAATCGATGCGCTACAAACTATTGGGGAGAAGCGTCCTTAAATCACCATGAAACCATTATGAGGATATTTTCAGCAGAAACCGGCGGAAATCTTTCCGGAGTTTTGCGTAAAATAAGCCGGATTAGCGGGTCGGAATTTTATAATGAAAGGAATCGATTATTTGTTCTGTTTTGATTTTATTTGCAAAAGGAATATTTTTTAACAGAGGAGCTTCAACGGGATGCAGGAAAAAATTCAGGAAGTATTGGCGTTAATCCGCGGAAATAATCACCCCGACGGAGCAGCAAATAAGGGCGGAATGGATGTCCCGGAATCGTCCGAAACCGATGTATTGGATGCCTATTCACGCGCCGTGACCGCGGTGGTGGATGCGGTAAGTCCGGCGGTGGTCAGTATCTCGGTGGGAAAGCAGGACCCCCGCAGCGGTATCGATCAGGAAGGAGCCGGCTCCGGGATTGTCATTGCGCCCGATGGCTACATACTCACCAACAGCCATGTGGTCAATGCCGGAAAGCGCTTGGGCATCACCTTCACGGACGGGAACCACGTGGAAGCGGTGCTGGTCGGGGAAGATCCCACCACCGATCTGGCAGTCGTCCGGGCAGGAGGTGCAGGCCTGCCTTATGCAAAACTGGGAGATTCTTCCCAACTGCGGGTCGGGCAACTGGTAATCGCCATGGGCAATCCTTTCGGTTTTCAGTCCACCGTAACCACCGGCGTGGTGAGCGCTCTGGGGCGGGCGCTGCGGGGACAGAATGGCCGGCTCATTGAAAATATCATCCAGCATACGGCCCCCCTGAATCCGGGAAATTCGGGCGGTCCCCTTCTGGATGCCCGGGGAAGGGTAGTGGGAATCAATACGGCCATCATCATGATGGCGCAGGGCCTGGGATTTTCCATCCCTGCCAATACCGCGCGGCTGGTCGTTTCACAGCTGCTTACCTATGGGCGGGTAAGACGGAGCTACCTGGGCATCGCCGCCCGCAGCCGTCCCATCTCCAGGGTTCTGGCCCGATCAAACAGTCTGGAAAATGAAAGCGGCGTGGAAGTCATGGCCATTGAACCGGACGGCCCGGCGCACCGCGCGGGAATCCAGCCGGGGGATATTGTGGTGGCGCTGAACCACGAGATGATCCGGAGCATTGATGAGCTTTATCATTTTTTGGCTGAATGGCCCATTCGCCAGCCGCTGGACCTCTCCTTATTGCGGGGGGACGAACTGATCAGCAGGGAAGTTGTCCCCGAGGAAGGGAAATGAAAAAATATCAGGTTGTCAGATTAGGAACAGGACGCTACATTCTTCTGGATGAAACAGGGAGAGCACACAAGATTCCTGAATCTGATTTTGGCAAACGTCCATAAAAGGTTTTATCAGGACTCCGGACATTTTCAGCCATCCAGCAGAAGCGGAGCATCTGCAGATTGTCTTCTTGAATGATTATCTTGTATCTGCTGGCATATTTTGCTCAAATGATAAGGAAATTTGTTGATTGGCCTTAAGAAAATGAAGTCGCATATCAGAGAACCCGCCAATGCCCTGACACACTTATTCGGTACTGTATTCGCAGTTGCGGGTTCTGTCATACTGATCTGGAAATCTGCCATAGCCGGCAAGTCCTGGCAGGTAATCTCCTTCGCCATTTTCGGCGCAGGGCTTATTTTGCTTTACACCGCCAGCACCCTTTATCACTGGTTGCCATTAAAATCCAGGGGCGTTGCGCGGCTGCGCAAACTGGATCACATGATGATATTTGTGTTGATTGCCGCCACCTATACCCCCGTCTGCCTGATCCCGCTGCGGGGCCCATGGGGCTGGAGCCTGCTGGCTGCAGTATGGGCAATCGCCCTCGGTGGTATTTTTCTGGTATTTTTTGCAATGGATACGCCCCGCTGGTTCTCCACCCTGATTTATGTGCTGATGGGCTGGCTGGCCGTGTCCGCCATCTGGCCGCTGATTCAAGCCCTTTCACTGGCAGCATTGTTGTGGATTCTCATCGGAGGTCTGTTTTACACTATTGGCGCTATAATTTATGCCTGCAAAAAACCTGATCCCTGGCCGGGGCAGTTTGGCTTTCATGCCATTTTTCATATTTTTGTCTTGCTGGGAAGTTTCTCCCATTACTGGCTGATGTACCGCTATATTCTTCCAATGAGTTGAGAATCGATTTCCTTCCCGCATTTTCGCACCATTTTTTTGTAAATAATATTTAATAATTGCTTCAGATATCCGATTATTTAAAATTAAACTGCAGGGCATCATTTGAACGAATCACCTGAAAGAGGTCCAAATTCATGATCAGCAAAAACCGGAAGTCAATCTTGTCTGTGATATCGATTATTTTTCTTTTATCTCCGGCACTGTTCGCCAAAAGCAATGCCTCGGAGAATTTTCTGTTTGTTATCATTGACGGCGCCCGCTACAGCGAAACATTCGGCGATCCCAATCATACCTATGTCCCGCAGATGTGGAACCTGGCTCAACAGGGGACTTATGCGGCTAACTTCTATAATGATTCGCTTACCTATACCGCGGCGGCCATTCCCGCGCTGTGGTGCGGGACCTGGACCGATGTGCGCGATACGGTGTATCAATCCATCCATACCAATTATGCCGTAAAGCCGTCGCTTTTTGAATATTACCGAAAACAGAAAAACATGCCCGCTGACCAGTGCTTTTATGTTTTGAAATCCCTCAGCAGCCTGTGGCTGCCCAGCTTCGATGCGGAATACGGACCCGATTACTGGCCGCAGTTTCACAGTCTCGGCCACAGTGATGCGGAAGTCGCCACTGAAGCCCAAAAAGTCATGGATTCGTATCATCCGCGTTTTCTCTGGGTGTATCTGGCGGATGTGGACAGCAAAGGGCATAGCGGGGACTGGTCCGCTTATACCCATGCCATTCTTGAAGCAGACAGCATTGTGGGGCTGCTGTGGAACAGAGTGCAGACTGACCCTTTTTACCGGAACTCCACCACGCTGTTTGTCACCAATGATCATGGACGGCATGATGACCAGCACGGCGGTTTCAGCGGCCACGGCTGCGGGTGCGAAGGCTGCCGTCATATCATGTTTCTGGCGCTGGGCGCCGGCATCAGACAAAATTATGTATCCAGCCAATACCATCGTATTCCTGATATGGCGGTGACGGCCGCGGCCATGCTGGATGTGAATCCCGGCAAGGCTTCCGGCGAAGTGATGAACGAGATGCTGGATCCGTCCGGTATTGCGGAAAATAACACTGATTTTCTCCCCGCCTCGGTCGCGCTGGCGCAGAATTATCCCAATCCGTTCAACAATTCCACCCGCATAAAATATCAGCTATCTGCACCGGGCAGCGTCCGGCTGGAAATTTTCAATTGCGTCGGACAGCAGGTGGCGCTTCTCTTTGATGGATGGCAATCAGCGGGAATGCATACCGCGGAATGGAGCGGAGACCATGCGGTATCGGGGATTTATTTCTATCAGTTGAGCTCTCCCAATACTATCCTTCGTAGAAAGTGCCTGCTGCTAAAGTGACCCGAGCAGCGGGGGAAATTGCAGCTTCCTGCCGCCGTCGATGAAAATAATTCATTTGGCGAGCGGTCGTTATTTCAATCTCCCAAAAACGCCTTTTTTATAAGCAGCACTCTGTGATTTCACAGATCCAGAAGTGTGAATTTTCACATTGTTTTCATAAATTCTTCATAATCATTTATAATAATGCTAATGTTGGAGATTGCCTTTTTAAGCTGTTTTTGTTCGTCAGTTTCTAACTCCAACACAAGGTAAAAACTCTTTATCTGCTCTCAATTTTTTAAAGGGACAGACCGGCAGCTGTTTGATTACCAAGTCGCCGAATATGGGCGAATCGGATAGGCATGATTTAAAATACCGAAAGGAAATATTAAACGTTCTTTCTCTGGCGGAGTAATCCGCAATTCGGCAGGCTGCGGCAGGAAAATAAAGGAGAGATGAATGCGGGCAATTATGGACTATATCATGAAATATGGATTTATTTCCCTATTTCTTCTATTGAGCGGAATCCTTCCCCTGAGGAGCCAGACGCCGGCAGACACCCTGGTGCTTACTTTGCCAGAGGCGATTAAGCTGGCGATGAAAAATAACCAGGACGTGTTGATTGCCGGTGAAGAAATAAGTAATGCTCACCAGCAGGTACGGGCCGCATATGCAGGCGCCATGCCGCAGTTGTCCGTTACCGGGCAGTATATGCGAAATATAAAGCTGCCGGTTTTATTCATTCCGCCCAATACGCCCTTTAACCCTACCAATCAGACACAGACATTCGCGTTGGGTGCCAATAACAACTACACTGCCACGCTCAATGTTAATCAGGTTATCTTTGATCCGAAACTTGGGACTGCCATTCAGATTGCCAAGAAATATAATAATTACTCAAAACTAGCGTCCAAATCCACCAGACAGGATGTGGAACTGAATGTAAAAAAGGCTTTCTACGGGATTCTGCTGCAGCAGAAGATGGTGAAGGTGATGCAGCAAAGCTACAATCTTTCGAAAGCCAATTATGATAATGTGCAGGCGTTATACAAGCAGGGAGTCTCCTCCGAATACGATCTGCTGCGGGCGCAGGTGCAGGTGGCCAATTCAGAGCCTCCCCTGATTCAGGCGCAAAACAACCTGGAACTGGCGATCACCAATCTCAAAAATCTGCTGGCCCTGAAGCTGGAACAGCCGCTCAGGGTAAAGGGCGAATTCCGTTTTGAGGAAATCCCTCGGGAAGAAGTCCGTGCCGCCAACGATGCGGTGCTTCTTTCGAATCCCGACATTGTGCAGCTCAAGGTGCAGAAATCCATTCTCGAAAAGAAAATCAATATTCAGCAGGCAGAATATTTTCCCAGCCTGGCGGCGTTCGGAAATTATCAGTATCAGACCCAGGATAACACCTTCAATTCCAACAAATATAAATGGATAAAAACGTTTGCTGTGGGACTGCAGGCATCCTTCACCCTGTTTGATGGTTTTAACCGGGCGGCGCAGGTGCAGCAGGCGAAAATCGGAGTTAAAAAACTGGAATATTCCCTTCAAAAAGCAGAAGATGGTTTGAAAATTCAGATTCTTCAGGCACAGATGAATATGGAGGAAGCCAAAAAACGGATTTTCGCCCAGCAGCAGAGTCTGGGGCAGGCGGAGAAAGCGGTGCAGATTGCGGGAACCCGCTATAAAAGCGGGGTTGGGACGCAGCTGGAGTTGCTGGACAGTCAGACCGCACTTACCCAGGCCCGCACCAATTACACCAAAGCGATTTATGACTATCTGATCGCCAGGGCGGAGTGGGAACGTCTGGTGAGCTTTTATCCGTCACTTGATTAATGGATCATTTCTGAAGAAAGGAATGAGGATCAAAACGAAAGGTATTTATCCATGAAATCGCGGACCTTATACTACATTGTTTTTTGGGTGATTGGCCTCTCATTTTTCATCAGTTGCGGTTCCGGGAAGCAGGCGTCCAAAGATCCGTTCCCGGAAAGTGGTGGCGATTCCACATCGGTGGAGATCACCACGGTGGAGCCGCAGAACATCCGGGTGTCCCGAATTTTCCCGGGCTCACTGGAAGGGTGGGAACAGGCCAATATTGTGGCAAAAATTTCGGAAAGGATTACGGCCATCAAATTTCAGGTTGGAGATATGGTAAGCGACAGCCAGGTTGTGGTAACATTGGACAAGTCTGGCGCTTCATCCCAGTATTTTCAGGCGGAGGCAAATTATCAGAATGCCAAAAAGAATTACGAGCGCATGAAATCCCTGTACGCGGAGGGCGCCGTTTCCCAGCAGTCCCTTGACGGTGCACAAACCAGTTACGAAATTGCACAGGCCAATTTTGAATCTGCCAAAAGATCGATTGAACTGATTTCTCCCATCAGCGGTATTGTTACCGCGGTGAATGCCAACGTGGGGGATTTGAGCACGCCGGGCAGTCCGCTGGTCACCCTGGCCAAGATCAACAAGATGAAGGTGATATTTACCGCCGGGGAATCGGACGTGGAAAAAATGTTTATCGGGCAGGGGGTGAAAATCTATTCTGAATCCAGACCCGATCTAATTCGGCAAGGCAAGATTATTGAAATCGCCCAATCCGCAGATGTGTATTCCCGGATGTTCGAAGTGAAAGCCCTGTTCCAAAATACGCGAGACGATTGGTTTAAACCGGGCATGTATGCCGATGTTGAAGTGCTGATTATCAATAAGGAGAATGTTCTGGCGGTTCCCAATCCGGCCATTATCACTTCCGAGCAAAATTCCTATGTTTTCGTTATTAAAAATAATATCGCCCATAAGACGACTCTCAGGACTGGGGCTACAAATGGGACGGTTACGGAAATTCTGAGCGGTCTGCAGAAAGGGGAAGAGGTCGTGACCCAGGGCATGAATAACCTTCAGGACGGGAGTAAGGTATTCATTTCAAAT
>JARRQT010000158.1:0-9118 GCA_037381445.1 Calditrichia bacterium | reverse complement strand
GCAACCGCGACAAAATCATTGATCTGCTGCTGTTTGAATCAACAAAAACAGAAAAAGATGAACTGACATCACTGAAAGCTTACGCCGGGCGGATGAAAGATGACCAAAAGGAAATCTATTATCTTTCCGGAGATAATAAAGAAGCGCTGAAGAGAAATCCCAATCTGGAGTATTTCAAAAAACATGATCTGGAAGTCCTGCTGCTCACCGAGCCGATCGATGTCTTCATTGTGCCCTCGATTCATGAATATGATAAAAAAGAATTGAAATCCATCGACAAAGCGGATATCGATCTGAAACAGGATGAAAAGCCTGAAGAGAAGCTGAACGATGACCTGTCCAAATCATTAATCTCTGTGTTCAAAGAAACTCTGGGTGATAAGGTCGAAAATGTCATTGAGTCAAAACGGCTGGTAGACTCACCCGCTACCCTGGTGGGCGGAAAAGAAGCCATGGACAGCCAGATGGAAAAAATGATGCGGGCTCTCAATAAGGAGTTCACCGGTTCAAAAAAGATACTGGAAATCAACACCTCTCACCCGCTGATAAAAAATCTGTCCAAGCTCAACCTGGGGAACAGCACGGATCCGCTGCTGCGGGAATGCATCCTGCAGATTTACGACGGTGCGCTCCTGCTGGAAGATAATCTGGAATCGCCGGTCGATTTTGTCAAACGGATGACGGAAATCATGGATCTGAGGCTTTAACTAAATGCGGGAGAATTATTAATGAGGTATAATAAGAGTATTTTTTTCTTCATCATCTTATCCTTCTTTCTTTTGATAGCAACCTTTTCATGCGCAAAAAAATCGAATAGTACGCTAAATGCATATATCAGCGCCCATAACAGTCATGATGTGGAGAAGACCATGTCCTATTTTGCCTCAGATGCGCGGTATGATATGGCTGAAGGCTGGACCAAAACGGGACTGGATACCATCAGAGCAGTTGAGGAATTCGATGCCGCTACCAACAGCAGATTGTCCGTTTCCGATGTGAGAGTCAAGGGAGATACGGTCTTTTGCAAATTGACGGAGAGCAACGACTTCCTCAGACTGGCCGGCGTCAAAGATGCGCTTTATCATACCACATTTTTCTTCAGGGATAGAAAGATCGCGAGAATTATTAAAGCACAGTCGATGGAGAGCCGCACCGAGGTAAAAACCGCCTTCAAACCATTTACCAAATGGGCGTCCGAGAAGCGGTTCCCCGAATGGGCACGCCTGACCATGAACGGTGAGTTTAAATATGGATATGAAGGCGCCGAAGGCTGGATCACTCTATTGAAAGAATGGAAAGAGGCCACTCAGGATTCCGCCAGAGTCACGAGCATTGAAAAATAGTTCTCTACCTGCTGCTTGAAATATCGGGATTGTTTGCAGTGACTGAACAGTTATTGATTCTCAAAATAGAAAAGGGGATCCTCAAAAGTGAAAGATCCCCTTTTTTACGGATGAATCAATTTCATTTTGCGGACATGATTTGTTCAATCTCAAAAATCGGGCGAATATCCACCGGGACATTACCCAATTTGCCGGTCAGCGTTTTGATGGAAGGCGGCATCACCGCATACTTAGCGATCAGATCTTTTGCTCCCTGGTAATTTCCCTGCGCCTGGATCATCAGAAGTTTGTGGGCCAGGTCTTTAATCGCATTATAAACCACATCAAAATTTACGCTCACTTTCTGGGTAGTCTCATCATACTGGTAAGCGCCCTGTTCCAGAAGATAATTGTAAATGATGGCATTTCCTGCGCCGTGCGCCTCGTTTATGCCAAACCGCACAGAACGGAAAATTCCCGCCAGAAATGTCACGTAGGTCTCCCGGTCAAATGACGGCGGAAATTCCCCTTTCTGAATCATTAAAATATTATTATACATCCCCAGCACATCAGCTTTGCATTCTTCAATAGTGGAATATGTCTCTTTCAGTTCCTTTTTTACTTCGGTTTTCCGCCCGTTTACAGTGATAAAGCCTGGCCCCACGCCATGGGAAATTTCATGCATCAGAACATGGTTGAAAAATGCGTCGAACGTAAGATACGGCAACTGGTCATCCGCCAGCACAATTTTGGCGATCGGGGTGAGGATATTATCGAATTTGGCTTCATTTACATTTTTCAGCAGGACTTTCTTTGAACCCTTTGCCTTACGCACCCGTTCATCATTGGGCAGATTGAAAGCCAGCGTCTGGACTCCCGCTTTGGCGTCGCCGGCATCAAAAATTTCCTGTGCCACCACAATGGGCGACTCGGATCCGCGCTCATAATTTTTGTATTCATCTGGAATGGGCAGGTTCTTCTCGATATCGGACAAATAACCGGCAAATCGCGCCAGCTTTGCACTCTCATCCGGATCTTTCAAAGTAATGAAAGCCTCAAAGGAAGCCTTATAATTGAAAAGCTGGTCTTCATATACTTCATAGGGCCCCATTACCACCTCGATAAGATTGTCTTTTAAATCCATCCAGTCCATGTCGCTCTGGTAATAATCGTTTGACAAAAATGCATCGGCAAGGGCAAGCAGGTAAGTTTTGAGGCTTTGGTTGTCGGCATAACCGGCCGCTTCCCGCAGGTAATCGGAGGCTTTGCTCAGGTAATTTTTATAATATACGGAATAGGGAATCGCCACCAGCCCGTCATCCTTGCGGCGGATCATGGTATATTCCGAAGTGAATGATTTTTCATCCCCTGGATTCAATTCCAGCCATTGCTGGAATTCCTGTTTTGTCATGTCTTCGGGATAAAAATTTGCGCCCAGCGGTTTCAGATCATCACCGATAAACGGTTCATTTTCATTTAGCCGGTTAAAGGGGCCAAACATAATATTAAACAACACCAGACGAAGACTGTCCAACTTAGTGTGGGAAGCTTCCAGTTGTGTCTGAATGGCATAATTCTGGGAATATACCTGATCCAGAAAGATACTGTCCATCATGGTTGCCGCATAATAAAGATATTGCACTACCATGGCCTGCCGGCCGTCCAGGATGGACTGGTTGTAGGTAATCTCAGTGGGAGCAAACTCGTTAATGGTTTTTTCCAGCATTTTAATCTCCTGATCCTTCTGATTCTGGCATCCCGCGACGAGAAACAGAAGTAATGCAAACAACAAAACACCATAAACCTTTTTCATACCTTTTCCTTTTTTAATTAAACTATACCAGTTTTAAAGCCCTTTTTCATTGCAATATCAGGCCATCTATTCAAGGATCAACATAACATAGATATTTCAATAACGGAAATGCTTTATCTGTTCCCCTTGTTCTTCGATCTCCGTCATTGCTTCGATGCCAATCTGCAGATGCAGTTCGGCAAAATTTTGCGTAACCATCCGGTCGGAATTTTCTGTTTTCACACCTTCAGGGACCATGGGAAGGTCCGATACCAGCAACAATGCACCCCGCGAGATTTCATTGGAGTGCCCGACGATGAACAAGGTGGCGGTTTCCATGTCGATTGCAATGGCCGACAGTTTTTTCAGATAATGCTTGAAATTTTCATCCCATTCCCACAGCCGGCGATTGGTGGTATACACCACTCCGGTACGGTATTCCATTCCGTGCGCCACAATTTTATTGGAAACAAATTTATGCAGCTTAAAGGAAGGCAGGGCGGGGACCTCCGGAGGGAAGTAATCATTACTGGTGCCATCTCCCCGAATGGCGGCTATGGGCAGAATGAAATGGCCTATTTCCGTAGAAGATTTCAGTCCGCCGCATTTTCCCAAAAACAGAACGCCTTTGGGCATCCGGGCCACCAGCAGGTCCATGATAGTTGCCGCATTGGCAGAACCCATCCCGAAGTTGACAATGGACAAACCATGGGAATTGGTGGCCATTTGCATGGTCCGGCCTTCACCGCGAATATCACACCGGAACTGCTCGGCAAATCTGTGCATGTAATCGTTGAAATTTGTCAATAGTATATAATCGCCGAATTCATCAATCTGTGCGCCGGTATAGCGCGGCAGCCAATTACGGGCAATTTCCAGTTTGGTTTTCATAAAATTCCTGTCTGTTCTGCGCCAATCAGGCGATCATCTTATTAATAAAACAGAACTGCTAACTTTTTGCGTAAACTCGCATTTTATTCTTTACGCAGGCGTATATCCCTGCGGACCCACCATAAGTCAACAATATAAAGAAGATATGCCCAAAAGCCAATTTCAATATATTCTATTCTCTCTCAAATTAATTCCACGGATAACGAACTACTCCGGCATTCTCCGCGAATACTTCTTTTCCCACCACTTCTTCCATTTTTGAAACGCCTCCCAGTTTTCCTGCGGCGATTTCATCGCATCGTAATTAAAAGTGGTTCCCGCCTGCACATTTAGAATATCCAGCGCTTTTTGCCGCAGGAAAGGAATCTGGCAGGAATTCAGATATTCAACCAATTTTTCACTTCCTGCCATTTGATCCACATCGAAGAGTTTATGCGCGACTTCGAACCGCTGAAAGGGATTTCCCATTTTCTGATAAATCTCTGATAATTGTTCAATTGAAACCGGTCCGGCCAATAATTCCGCCAATTGGGCATCGGTAAAAGCTAAGATGCTGTCCGTCTCAGGATGAAAAAGCTCCTGATGCGCTGCTTCGGCGTTCTCCGCAGGGTGGCGGCTTTCCTGCATTCCGCTGAATCCTTTTCCCATAATCCAGAATCCGCCCGCCGCCAGCAGAAAAACCATGACACCCGATCCGATGTTGCGCAAGGCCACCATTTTCCGATTCGCACGAAATATATACAGGCCCAGGGTCGTGGTCAGCAATACCAGTCCGTACATGACCACAACGGTCGGGCCGCTGGGCAAATCGGCCACGTAGGAAGTGTATAAGCCAAGCATGGAAACAATCGTTCCCATACTCCATCCCAAAATTAGCTGCAGCCATAACTTATCGGTTATCATGATAGTTGCAATGGCCGGCACCACCAGGAAGACAAACACCAGCAGAACGCCGGCCGTATTCACAGAATGGGTGATGACGATGCCAAATGAGACATAGAACAGGAAATCCCATAACCGCACATTAACGCCTTTCTGATAGGCAAGCTCAGGGTGGTTGGAAATCAAGAGAAATTTGTCCCGGAAAATAAAGTGGAAGGCGCCCACCAGCGCATAAACCGCGGCAGCGGTCAGAATGGTCTCCCATTTGACCCACAGAATACTTCCGGTGAGAATTTCCTTGATATGTTCCGCCCCGTGCGGTGCACGGTCCACCACCAGAATCGCTCCTGCCGCCGCCAGCGCATAGACCAGGCCAATGACCGCTTCCTGGGGGATTTTCTCATGCCGGATTCGCGAAAGGGAAAAAACCGCCGCACCGATGATCGTGAATCCCAGCGAGAACCAGTAAGCGCCGGAGGATGCGGGATCAATCCCGAACAGAAACGCAAAGGTGGTGCCCAGGGCGGCGATCTGGGCCAGGGCCAGATCCACAAAAATCACTTTTCTTTTAATGACATGAATACCCAGGTAAGAGTGGATTCCCACCAGCACCAGGCACTCGGCAAAGGCCGGAAGCATTATTTCTATCATCTGCATGCTCATTACTTTTCTCCGCTTTCATAAAACCATATAATACATACAGGCATTTCTGAAAATGCCGGCAACTTCCCAGAATGGGAATTATTTATGATAAACCGGGGAGTCGTTCTGAAATCTATTATTGAATTCAAGCTCCTTTTTCACTCTCCTGAAACGCCTTAAGCAGATGGCTGGTCCAATAATCCATTAACTGGAAATAATTCCGCACTTCGGGCACCCCATCGACCGAAAGCGGCACCACGACGGCGGTACCCTTTATTTTTTCGGCTATTTCACGTACTTTGCGTTCGTCAAAATAATTGGCTGCCAGAATGACCTTCACATTGTCCTGCCGGATTCGTTGGATCAGTTGTTCAACATGCCGGGGAGAAGGAGGAATGCCCGGCTTGGGCTCAACATATCCAATGATATTCAGTCCAAACAGGGTAGCAAAATAAATCCAGTTTTTATGGTAAGCCACCAGCCTTTTCCCCCGTAGCGGCAACATCTCTTTCAGCCAGCCGCCCAGGTAATTCACCAAGGGCTGGCCCTGAAATGTCTGGGATTCCAGAAAAGGCATAAGCTGCTGCGATTGAGCCAGCTGGGTGAGTGTTTCACTTCCCAAAATCCTGACAAGCGGCTCCCCAAACAGGCGAGTATCAATCTGTTCATTATATTGCTTCAGCCTGTCTCTGAAAAATCCGGCATTTTCCGGGCTGACGTTGGATAATCCCGCCGCGATGTTACTGGCAATTATTTTAATATTCAGCGGTCCGGTGGTAATATGGGGATTTCCGTAGATATGTACATCACCTTCACTGCGATCCATCGTGGCCGGCACTTCCAGCATTTTTACCCCATCCGCCGCTGCCACATAACCGGCCTGGCCGCTGCGGATTCCTGGATTTCCTGATTTATCAATCAAGGTGGGCGCCCATAGTTCGAGATCAAGCCCAGTCTCCACAAACAGGTCCGCCCTGCTCAGTAATACGGCGTAGCTGGGCTTTGGCTTCACAAAATGGGCATCCTGATCACCTTCAACAATCGCTTCCACCTCTACCTTATCACCCCCAATTTCCCGGGCAATATCTGCATAGGTGGTCAGGGTGGTAACCACCATGATTTTATCCCCGGCAAAAAGTGTCGCTACCAGGGCGGGCAACAGAATAATAAAATATATCAATCTGTAATTTTTCATCTTAATCTTCCTTTCCTATAAGTTTGAAGCTGGCAGATCTTAATACCGTTCATGCTTATGGGGCCCTACCGCCCAATCGATCTGCAGAGTAAACCGGTTGTCCTTTTCCGCAAGATGGTGTCCGGCAAGATGATTAAATTGAAAGCGCAGAAACACAAATTCACTCTGCCAGAAGGTAAGGTAAGGAACCACCTGCCACAGGAACTGATCGCTATTTTCCGTCACAGGCGGCTGGGCAATATCTCCGCGGATCCCCAAAATAAGCCGGCGGGAGAGTCGGTAATCCACATAGCTGTAGCCGCCCAGGGCTTTAATCCGGCTTCCGGCTTCGATTTGCTTATTCAGATAGAAAATTTCCGAGCGCCAGGTGATTCCCTTGTACAGAGCCCTTTTCACCGGACTCCAGGAAATGGTCAGATCCAGACCGCCCAGATAGGTCCAGCGGTGCGATCTGGCAAAAGTGAAGCCCAGATTATCATTAGTACCCGCTATCCCGCTGATCCCCCACTCCAGATAAGTGTCACGGCTGAGATCGTAGAAATTTTTAAAATGAAACAGGGTCGCCGGCAGGCTGTATTCCCGGCCGCCGAAAAGATGTTCATTGGAAGAGTTGGTGATTTGCAGGGTTAACTCATTGGCGCTGGCGGTGAGCTGCGGCAATAGCCAGCTCAGGGAAATTCCGGTCTGCACCAGCCCTTCTTCTCCCAAATAGAGCTCGATGGGCAGCGGAAAGGCAACCTGATCGAGGGCATGTTCGTGCCAGCGATTAATGACGCCGAATTGCTGCCGGAATTTTCCCGCGGTGAGATTTATGCGGGAAAATGGATTTATCCAGGTCATGTAAGCCTCGCCAACGCCGATTTCATCCGGTGAAAATTCCAGAGCGACTTTCGCCATGCTGAACGGGTCGAGATTGGACTGAATGTGCAGGCCCAATACCCGAAAGCGGAATCCGGTGCGGGCATCTTCTGTATAATGGGGCGGTTCCGACAAATAGCGGGTCAACATATCCCCCGTGACGCTGATCTCAGGATTCAGGGCCTGCAGCGAGCGGGAGCCTTCCCGGAAGGTTTTTTGTTTTACTTCTCCCTGCGCGCTTTCGGGCGATTGGGCCCGTTTTTGAGCGGCCTCCCGTAATTTTTCAATTTCATTCTGCCGGGATTCTTTCTGAAGTTTATCGACTTTCTCATTTAATATTTTCAATTTTTCCTGCAGGGAATCCAGCCGGGTCCCGGCTGTGGAATCCTGCGCAAAAGAAAACGCAAAAAGCGAGAAAAGTACAGTAAAGACGGACAATACTTTCATCGGCACACCTCTCTGAATTTGCAAAAATCCGAACTCAAAATTATGTTGAATTATCTACAAAATTTCTGATTACCGGAGAATGCGGAGGGGCGGCGCACGATTTGAATAATGGGGGAAATAATCTGCGCAGTTTTCGACTTTCAGGTCCAAAAGCCAATCAGAATGCAGCGGCGGTGAAATCAAAAAGATCAATATTAGAGCAGCCGCAGCGGTAGCATGCACATGAATGTGAAAAATGAAGGCGGGGCAATTATCTTTTTCCAGAATTTTTCCCGGATGGTTATGCAGCACCGGGATACCTATGAAAAAGATCAAAAGGAGGAAACCGAGAAGGACTATTTTTGATCTATGGTTTCTATCCATTTGCCGGGTCTTGATTGGTTCTAAAATACTGATAAAATCATTTCATCAGCCGGCTTGGCCGGAATAATCTAACAACTTTTTATTTGATATTCATTCTCAACAAAAAGTTTCAAAAATATAATCAAATATCCGGCTTATTCAAATAAAATAGATGGCATTATCATTTTCCTTTACATTTAACGGTCAATCATGTTTAAATTAGGTTTCGTATAGAGGAGATTAGAAAATGATTGTTTTAAAATGGATGACCAAAGAAGTGATCACTGTGGGACCCGACACCCCAATCCATCAAATCTACAACATTTTTCAGAAAAATGACATCCACCGGGTTCCTGTCATGAGCGGCGAAAAACTGGTGGGGATTGTCAGCGATCGGGATGTCCGCACCGCACTGCCGCTGTTTTCTGATAAGGTTTTGCCGGAAAATATTTCCGAAGCGCTGGAGAGAAAAAAAGCATCCGATGTGATGACACACGAAGTGATAACAATTGGTCCCCTTGATACAATTGAGAAGGCGGCTTTGCTGATGCTCAATAATAAATTCGGCGCCCTGCCGGTGCTAAATAACGGACAATTGTCAGGCATTATCACAGAACACGACATTTTTGAAGCCCTGCTGGAAGTGACCGGGGCCAAATGGGGCGTCCCGCGTCTCTCCATGGTTATCGACGACCGGCCCGGCAGTGTGAAGGAAGTCGCGGATATTATCCGGAATTACCCGGCCAA